>JAUVVQ010000015.1 GCA_030604525.1 Phycisphaerae bacterium
TAAACAAATTAGGAGCGTTAGCATATCCAATGCGGTTTCGCGCTCTTAATAGTGCCAACGGACAGTATGTCTCTAGCAACTGGGATAGTAGATTGTTAAGGGGTTTGAAATTGTCTCTTATGTTTTACTATACAAAGGGGATGATAAGTAAGAAACGCGAAGCCTTCAAAAATATCTATGGAAATAATGCCAAAAAGTTCAAACGCAAATTATATGAGATATACGAAAATGACAAACTCAGAAAGTAATGAGGGGAGCAGCAAGACCCTCACCCGGAGGACCCAGCTTCGCATATTTGCCTTCGCATATCCGCCTTCGTATAAAGCTACGGCGTGACAGGAGCTACGCCGCGGCAGGCGGGGGTAAATATACTTGAGATTGCCGCCCTTCCCGTTCGACTCGTTAAACTCGCTCAGGGTAAACTCCCAAGCTCAGGGTAAACTATCCTCTCAATGACTGGTGGGATGATAAAGAGTCGCCGGGACGGCGATTGCTAAAGAAAAACCTCCGAACGGTCCTCCTTCGGTTCGCTCCGCCCCGGCGGACTTGCAGCTTCGGCGAATCTTACTCCCTTGTGCTTTGCTTCTGTTGCTTGTTTTTTGGTGGTTCAAAATCGTTGACAGGGGTTCGTGTAAAGGTTAAGTTATTGGCTGATTTCAGGTTTTTATTAAGGGAAAAGTTTTTTATGAAGATTTTATTGAGCTGGCTGAATGATTATATAAAGACGGGTCTCGGGGCTGAGGAGACGGCGGAGGTATTGAGCGATTTAGGATTTCCGTGCGAGGGGATAGAGGGGAGCGGGAAGGAAGCGGTAATAGATGTAGAGATAACGAGCAATCGTGGAGATTGCCTTGGTTATATAGGAATAGCACGGGAATTGTCAGCGGTTACCGGTAAAGAAGTGGAGATAGCTGATGTTGTGCTGGAGGAGGCCGGCAAAGAAGTAGATGCATTGGCGAGTGTAGAGATATTAGAGCCGGGCCTGTGCGGACGTTATACGGCTCGTGTTATCGATGGAGTTAAAGTCGGGGCTTCGCCCGTCTGGTTAGTGAAGCGGCTCGAGGCGGTTGGGATGCGAAGCGTGAATAATGTAGTAGATGCGACTAATTATGCGATGTATGAGACGGGTCAGCCGCCACACGCATTCGATTATGATAAGTTGAATGACGGGACAATAATCGTAAGAAAAGCTAAGCCGGGAGAGCGGATAGTAAGTATCGATGGTTCTAAGTTAGAGCTGGACTCGGATATGTTGATAATAGCTGATTCGAAAGTTCCTGTAGCGATAGCTGGTGTTATGGGTGGGCTGGATACGGAAGTGAGTGATGGGACGGAGCGAGTTCTTCTGGAGGATGCGTATTTTGACCCGGTATGCGTTCGAGAGACGTCTCGGAAACTGACACTTGCATCTGAGGCGGCGTTCAGGTTCGAGCGGATTGTGGATATCGAGAAGATAGAATGGGCATCGAGGCGGACAGCTCAATTAATTATTCAATTGGCGGGTGGTAAATCGGCTGCCGGTGTGGTTGATGTATATCCTGAGAAGTGGGAGCAGAGAGGAGTGTCGCTTCGGCTTTCGAGATTGAAGAAGGTTCTTGGAATTGAAGTTCCTCGCGAGGAGGTAGTTAAGATACTGGCTGGCTTGAGTTTTGAGCCGAGGCTCGACGGCGATAAGGTGGTTTGTTCAGCTCCATCCTGGCGGGGTGATGTGTGTCGTGAAGCGGATTTGATAGAAGAAGTGTCCCGGGTGTATGGATATAAGCAGATTCCGACTGAAGAGCGGATTGAGATAGAGGTGGCGTCGGTAGATGAGCGTGGGAAGATGACAGATAGAATCGGGAGTTATCTTAACGGCTGCGGTTTTTATGAGAGCATAAATGTCAGCTTTGTTGATGAGAGGATGGCGGATTTGTTTACGGCTTGCGGTTCCGGGGGTCATTTGGCGGTAAAGGATTCTTCTGTGAAGGGGATGAATTTGCTTCGGCAGAATCTTCTCGGCTCTTTGTTCGGAGTAGTTAAGACGAACTTGAATGCGGGTAACCGTTCTTGCAGGTTATTCGAGATTTCCAAGACGTTTGAACCTGCGGAAGGTAGTGATGAAGATTTGCCACAAGAGCGGACTAAGATAGGATTGGTTAGCGACGGCAGTTTTAGAGAATTGCAGGGAGTGATTGAAGGTTTGGTGAAGGATATAAATCATAGTGCGGATGTATTTTTTAGGCCGACAGAATTAGTTTGGTCTGCGGTTGGAGCGAAGATAGAAGTCAACGGAGATTCAATAGGAGCAGCGGGGATAGTTAACCAGTTTGTTAAGGATGAATTTGATTTTAAAGATGTTGAACCGGTTGGTGCGGAGCTTTCTTTCGATGGACTTTTTGGTTTGAGAGAGGGTGTTTTTGAAGTGAAGGCACTTCCGCGATTTCCTGCGATAGACCGTGACCTTTCGCTTATATTAGAAGAGGAGATTCGCTGGGAAGAAATAGTAGATATAATAAAAGGCAAAGCGCCGGAAGAATTGGAGGAGATAAAGTTCATTGAGATTTACAGAGGCGAGAATATTCCGTCCGGCAGCAAAAGTGTTCATTTATCTTTGCGTTTCAGGGGGAAGTCGGGAACATTGAAACACGAGAGAGTTGATAGTTTCGAGGCAGAGATAGTAAAGTCGCTTAGGGATTCGATTGGTGCGGAACTTAGAACAGTGTGATTCGAAGGGTTTTATTTTCAGGAATATTTTTTAAAATTTTGCATATTTTTTTAAGTGGATTTTTTTTATTTGCATATCAGCCGGGGGTTTCAGAAATTTAGTTTTTCACTCCTTAAGTCATTAGAGTGGTTTTTATTGTTACAACAGTGGTTATTCGAAGAAAAAGGGGGCAATATTTTTTTGAAGTAAGAAATAAAAGATAATGATAAACTGCCTGATTTACTTTTATTTTATTGATTTTTGTTGCAATATTTGTTATAAAGAATTATAGCAGGTTAACCCCTGTAGTGTACGTTTGAAGAATGCAATTTGAAAAAACCGATACAAATTGTAGAGGGAAATCAGACCTTGCAGTATCGGGAAAGCCTATTTTGATAGGACTTTCGATCGCAAGCAACGATTGCCCACCTGGATATAAAGGGTTTGTTCGAACGCATTTTACCGGCACAGATGGAGGTAAAACCTGCTGAATATTAAAGGCCTGTTTAAACAGGCCTTTTTTTTTGTGTGTGGGGTGGTTTTTATATCAGCGGCTAATAGGATTACGCTTTGTGATATCGGACTTTCGGATTTTGAGCAACTTTATATGCGTTCACTTTTGGATTTAAGGCGTAGTATATATTTGTCGATTAAATAGTGTTTCTATTATTGGCACAACGTAAACAGTTTTTAATATTGAGGGTGTATTTATGGCTAAGATACATGATTTTATGGTGCTGCCTCGTTTGCCTGAGAATTTGAAGGAGCTGGATTTTATAGCGAGGAACATGTTTTGGTCCTGGAATACTGAATACGTGCGTCTTTTCAAGCGTATCGAGAGTAAGTTATGGTCATCCTGCGGTCATAATCCGATTAAGCTTCTGAGTTCAGTGTCTCAAAGGCGTCTCGAGGAGCTTTCTGAGAATCAGGGATTTTTGTGTGAATATCGACGTTTGGTTGAGAATCTTCGTTCATATCTTTCATCTCCGACGTGGTTCGAGAAGGAATATTTTAAGTCTGATAAAGCGTTAATAGCATACTTTAGTGCGGAATTTGGGATTCATGAAAGTCTTCCATTGTATGCCGGCGGGTTGGGTATCCTTTCGGGTGACCATCTGAAGAGTGCGTCGGACCTTGGGATACCTTTAGTTGGCATTGGTCTTCTTTATCAGAAGGGATATTTTCGCCAGTATTTGAATATAGACGGGTGGCAGCAGGAGGTATATGTAGAGAATGATTTTTATCAGATGCCGATAGAACTTGTTTATGATGGAGAAGGTCAGCCGTTAACGATAAGTGTTGAATTTCCTGGAAGGGATGTATATGCACAGATATGGCGTATAAATGTTGGGAGAATCAAACTCTATCTTCTTGATACGAATGTTGCAGCCAACGCTTCTGAAGATAAGATGATAACCTCCAGTCTTTATGGAGGCGATAGGGGTTTGCGTATTCGCCAGGAGATAATGATAGGTATAGGAGGGATGCGAGCGTTGAGGGCATTGGGTATAAATCCGACGGTCTGTCATATGAACGAGGGTCATGCCGCCTTTATGGGTCTTGAACGGATACGTCAGTTATGCGAGGAGACGGGGCTTGATTTCGAGGAAGCGTTTGAAGTCACTCGTTCCGGAAATGTTTTCACGATTCATACTCCTGTCAAGGCCGGTCTTGATGAGTTTCCTGTATCGATGATGGATAAATATTTTGGTGATTATATTGGTAAGTTAGGTTTGGAGCGGGAACGTTTTTTGTCTCTTGGCAGGATAGGAGCGAACGACAGCGAAGAACTGTTTAAGATGCCTATTCTGGCATTGAAGTTAAGCTCTTATAGAAACGGGGTGAGCAAACTTCATGGTGAAGTATCTCGTAAGATGTGGTCAGGTCTTTGGCCTGGGGTTCCGGAGGATGAGATTCCGATTCAGTCTGTTACTAATGGTGTTCATTTGAAGACGTGGCTTTCTGAAGAGATGAACTCTTTGTTCGAGAGTTATCTTGGAGCTAACTGGTCGGAGCAGATGGATAACAAGAGATTTGAGGAAAGCATTGAACAGATTCCTGATGCGGAGTTGTGGAGGACACATCAGCGCAGCAAGGAACGTTTGGTTGTATTTTGTCGCAATTGTCTGAAGCGTCAACTTCAACGTCGCGGCAGCTACCATACGGAATTGAACTGGGCGGAGGAGGTACTTGACCCGGAGTCGCTGACGATAGGATTTGCAAGGCGTTTTGCGACGTATAAAAGGGGCAACCTTTTGTTTAAAGATCCTAAGCGGCTGGTTAAGCTTCTTAAAGACAGTGAGCGTCCGATTCAA
This sequence comes from Phycisphaerae bacterium, assembly GCA_030604525.1. Taxonomy (GTDB): domain Bacteria; phylum Planctomycetota; class Phycisphaerae; order Sedimentisphaerales; family Anaerobacaceae; genus JAUVVQ01. The sequence continues at coordinate 4,999 of JAUVVQ010000015.1, forward strand.
CTTATTTTCAGTGGTAAGGCACATCCTCAGGATACGGAGGGTAAGGAGATTATACGCCAGATTATACATTTTGCATCTAATTTTGATGTAAGACGCCGTTTGGTATTTTTGGAAGATTACGACAGTAATACAGCAAGAGTATTGGTTCGTGGAGTTGATGTCTGGCTTAACACTCCCCGTCGTCCAATGGAAGCGAGCGGGACAAGCGGTATGAAGGCAGGTATAAATGGTTCATTGAATATGAGCACTCTGGATGGCTGGTGGTGTGAGGGTTATTCGCCGGAGAGAGGTTGGGCTATCGGAGCAGGTCAAGAGAGTTATAAGGACCCTGCTTATCAGGATATTGTAGAGTCACAGGCGATTTACAACGTTTTGGAAAATGAGGTAGTGCCGTTATTTTATAAGCGTTCAGCGGATAACCTTCCTCGTGCGTGGATATACAGGATGAAACAATCCATCAAGGGTATAGCATCTGGATTTAGTACTCACCGGATGTTATCAGAATATACGGGCAAGTTTTACAATGCAGCTATATCAAGATGGAACAGTTTATCTAATGATAACATGTCCGGCGCCAAGGAGCTTGCTGCCTGGAGACGAGGTATGGAAGAGAGCTGGGGAGATATTGTTATAAAAGACGTAGATATACAAGTCAGAGACGGCGCAGGAATTGTCAAATTAGAGAGTAAGCGGCCACGTCTTCAAGTGGGCTTGAGACTGGATGTGAAGGCCTTGATTAAACTTGGCAGGATTAATCCTGAGGATGTCTCTGTGGAGATTTATTATGGCGCTGTTGATGTGTGGGGCAATATCAAGGATGGTTCGATAGTTAAGATGGATGTTGATAAAACAAGTGGTTCCAAAGGAGAATATTTGTTCATTGGTTCCCTTGCCTGCAAGGACTCAGGTCGGCAGGGTTTTTCTGTGCGGATTTTGCCTCATCATCCGGATATGGTGGACCCTTATAGGTCTGGTATGATTATTTGGGAAGGGATGAACTCTTCTCGGGTTTTGAGTACTGCTTAGCTTGTGCTTTAGTTAAAGATTTTTTTGTCTTAGGTTGTGTTTTTTTCAGTCGGACTCTGAGTGATTTTAGTCATTTTCTTTTTTTCTGAGCATTTCGTAAGCATCTTCAGCGGACTTGGCATTTTCGAGTTTTTCTTTGAAGTCATTATCGAGCATAAGCTGGCTGATTTTTGCCAAGGCCTGGATATGCGGTCCTGTCTGGTTGTCCGGAGAGACTAATAAAATAATAATCTTGACCGGTTTTCCATCAACGCTTTGGAAGTCAATAGTATCTTTTGCCAGTCCTATAGCCATTGCGAGTTCTTTAACGGCATCACATTTTCCGTGTGGTATTGCGATACCGGAGCCGATTCCCGTGCTTCTTGTTTTCTCCCTTTTCAGCACAGCATCCATAGCGGTGTCTTTATTGAGTAATAGCCCGTTTTCATCAAGGAGGTTGACGAGCTCCGCTATTGCGTTTTCTTTGTTTTTACTTTCCAGAGGCACTTTGAGGCATTCTGGCTGCAAAATTTGCGTTAAAATCATGATTCAATACCTTAATGAGATTTCTATATAAAATGGTAAAACTCCCAATTATATTTAAAAGGATTGTTTCTGCAACAGTTTTTGTGAAAAATCATATAAACTTTTGCAGCCGATGCAAGATAAGTTCGGTTACAGCAGCAAGGGAAGGATTTTCAGGAATTGTGGAAAAGTTTTTGTTTGTAACTTTATGTTAGATTCAGCGGAGAGATTTGATTTTTTTGGGCTTTTTGAAACTCAGGTTGTTTTAAGGCGTAATTTTAATCCAGGTAGATTATGCTTTACATTGAGATATAACAGGCGTAGAATAATTTTTCCTTTTAGTCATTTTAATCATTAATCATTGGTGTTTGGGTAGTTAACGGTGAAGAAGATAAAGATATATGATACGACTTTGCGTGACGGCATGCAGGCTGAGGGTGTAAGTTTTTCTCTGGAAGATAAGCTTGCCATAGCCAAATGTCTTGATGAGCTTGGTTTTGATTATATTGAAGGCGGTTATGCGGCATCCAATCCTAAAGAGATGGAGTTTTTTCAAGAGGTTAGGAAGCTTGGTTTGAAAAATGCCCGTCTTGCGGCTTTTGGCAACACCCGCCGTGCAGATAGTAAGGTTTCCGAGGATGTTTCCTTAAACTCTATTCTTAGATGTAAGACATCTGTTGCGACTTTGGTTGGCAAGAGCTGGGAATTGCATGTCAGGGATGTTTTGGGTTGCTCTCTGGATGAGAATCTAAAGATTTGTTCCGAGTCAGTATCGTATTTAAAGAGCAAAGGTATTGAGACGATTTTCGATGCGGAACATTTTTACGATGGCTATAAAGCGAATCCGGAATATGCGATGCAGGTTTTGTCAGCGGCAGCCGGAGCCGGAGCTGATGTTTTAGTTCTTTGTGATACTAATGGAGGTAGTCTTCCTGAAGAAGTGGAGGAGATAAGCGGTGTTGTGTGTAAAGAGTTTCCATCGATAGAGATTGGTATTCATACTCATAATGACAGTGACTGTGCGACGGCTAACTGTCTTGCCGGCATTCGTGCAGGAGTGCGTCATATTCAGGGCACAATAAACGGACTTGGAGAACGTTGCGGGAATGCGAATTTGTGCACTGTAATACCTAACATTGCGTATAAGATGGGATTTGAAGTATTAACACCAGAGAAGATTCGTACCCTTACGAAGGTTTCTCATTTTATTTTTGAAATAGGTAACCTGGTGCCGGTTATGAATATGCCTTACGTTGGTGGAAGTGCTTTTGCTCATAAGGGCGGGCTTCATATTGATGCGCTGTGTAAAAATAAGCGAAGCTACGAGCATATTGAGCCCGAAAGCGTTGGTAATGAGAGTCGTTTTCTGATATCGGAGCTGAGCGGCAAATCGAGTATTTTAGCGAGGTTGGAGAAGACAAAGATAGTCAAAGATAAGAAGCTGGCGGCGGAGATTTTGAGTCGTGTTCAGAAGCTTGAGAATGAGGGGTATCAATTCGAGGCGGCCAATGCAAGCTTTGATTTGTTGGTAAGGAAGATTATGGGCACGTATAAGCCATCCTTTGAGCTTTTGAAATATCAGGTTGCGGTTGAACAGCGTGGTGATTTAGAGATGGATACGGAGGCAAGTGTCAAATTAAAGGTAGGTGACCAAGTAGAACATCTTATAGGTGTAGGAGACGGTCCTGTAAATGCGCTTGATTCGGCGTTGAGGAGGTCTCTTGAGCATTTTTATCCAGCTATAAAAGAGATGCATCTGATAGATTACAAAGTTCGTGTAGTTAATGCCCATGAGGGAACTGCTGCAAAGGTGCGGGTGATTATCAAATCTCGTGATAAGCATTCGATATGGGGTACGGTTGGTGTGTCCGAGAATATCATTGAGGCGAGCTGGCAGGCACTTGTAGATAGCGTTGAATACAAGATACAGAAAGATATGTGATAAATAGAATCTTTTTGAAAATTGTATAACCTGATTGTTGTAGCTGAGGATTATTTTTCAAGCGGACATTTGTTTTTCTTTTCTTTTTTTATTTGCTCTTTTGTTTATTGTTCTTCCTAATGTTTCTCCAACGGGTTCATTAGTTTCAGCGACCCTTATAACCGCCTGAGCAGTATCAGCGAAGAGGTCTGCTCCCATTTCTTCCCATAAACCTTCGGCGCGATTGTAGAGGCCACCTGAGAGCATTATTTTCATATTTGGCCAGGCATTTATCTGTTTTATAGTGTCGATGAGTCTTCGAATTTTTGGTGCCTGTTTTGGAGCGGTTCCGTAGATAACGAGCAGCTCCGGTGCATAGTCATTTATAAAGGCGAGTATGTCATCGTTTGTTAAACCTCCGCCGAGGAACCTTATCTCCCAGCCGTCACTTTCAAGTAAGTCGGTTATCATTTGTGCGCCAAGCTCCTGTAGTTCTTCCGAGGCACAACAGATTACTACTTTTTTATTTTTTGAAGGTCTTCGAGGTAGTTTGTTTTGCAACTGGTCAACTATTGTTCTGTTAATTCTTGTAGCGAGGTGCTCCTGAACGGGGTTGATACGGTTTGTGCGTTGAAGTTTGTCGATTTCGGTCATAATCGGCCAGATTATGTCAACATATACAGAGAGAGCAGTGATACCGGTTTGTAAAGTTTCTTCTATGACAGCTCTGGATTTGGCTCTGTTTCCCTCAAGCAGGGCGTTTAAATACCTTTCGAAAATATCGTTCTTAATCATAATCGCTTCCTTTAATTTGCGTAAGATACCATAATTCATTTTGCAAAAGAGCAGGATGTTAAGTTGGGTAATATAGGTATCGGAGGTAAGGAGAAATAAACTTTAGTTAAAATGGGGAACGCAGCTATTTATGGTGGAGCTACCTATATCCACAAGTGTTGATAAGTACTTTTGTCAGCGGTCGTTATCAAAGCACGTTATTTTAGTGCCGATAAAAATAGCGTTTTTAGTTTTTAAAGCGTCAAAATATTTTTGAAGTTTTTCGGTTTTATGGGATTGCTTTGAAGTTATGTTTGTAAGATTTTTCAGATAGTCACAATAGCTTTTTAGCGAATGACATCTGCTGTGTTTGGTTTATGATGCTTTTTTTGGGGATAAAATATGTTTTCGAGTTTTGCTTTGAATTTTAAAAAGACGATATAATAATATGGCAAGAATGTTATGATTTTTGTAATCATTGATAAAGTTTTGTTTTAGGTGTATAGTGAACGAGATTTTTTTTATAGTGATTGCTTTTTAGTAAATGATTATCGATATGTTAAGCTTTTGGAGGGAATAGAAATGATAGAGACTATAGGTGCTAAGTCTATTGAAATGTCTTTTGACCTTGGTCGTTTTGGCAGATTTTTATGGAAATCGCTTTTAGCTTCTTTACGTAGCTGTATAAATCCCAGGACATATCCGCTTGTATGGGACCAGATGCATATAATCGGTGTAAGAAGTGTGCCGGTTGTCATGATAACAGGCGCATTTGTGGGGATGATTTTAGCGGTAGAGGCGTATGACCAGCTTGCTGGTATGGGTTTGGAAGAACACCTTGGAGTTTTAATCAACATATCGGTGGTGAAGGAGCTTGGTCCGGTTCTTGCAGCAGTCATGTTGGCCGGTCGGGTAGGTGGCGCTTTGACGGCTGAGCTGGGTACGATGAACGTAACGGAACAAATAGATGCTGTAAAAAGTATGGGTACCGACCCTATACGTTACCTGGTTGCTCCCCGTGTTTTGGGTTGTGTTCTTTTGACGCCATTTTTGATTATATATGCTGATTTAATGGGTGTTGTTGGAGGAGCATTTGTCAGTTTGGAAGAGTTTGGGATAAACAGCAGTGGTTACTGGAGTTTTAGCGCCTCTGGCGTGGAATTTTGGGACGTAAGTATCGGCGTGATAAAAGGTTTCTTTTTTGGAGGTGCTATTGCGATAATCAGTTGTTATAAGGGCTTTACCTGTAGAGAAGGCGCAGAAGGCGTTGGTCGTGCCTGCACCGAGGCATTTGTAGCCAGTTTTATTTCGATTTTGGCGCTTAATTTTGCTCTGGCGATTATATCGAAAGCGATTTACAATACTCTCTGGCCGATTAAAATTATGCTTTAATAATTTTTATTCTGGTTTTTGATAAGTGATAGAAAATAACAAAAGCAAACAAGACAGCGAAAAAGAAGGGGGGGAGATAATAGTTGTTAAGAACCTTAGCAAGAAGTTCGGCAGCAATGTTGTTTTGGATAATATTTCATTAGGGATTGAAAAAGGTAAAACGACAGTTATTATTGGTCCCAGCGGTTGCGGGAAGACAGTTTTAATAAAACATTTGATAGTTTTATTAAGGCCTAGTTCCGGGGAAGTATATTATAAGGGTGTTAGGATTGATAATCTTCCGGACGATAAATTAAATAAGGTAAGGACAAATTTTGGTTTTCTTTTTCAGGGAGGAGCATTGTTCGATAGTTTAAGTGTTGCTGAGAATATAAAATTTCCAGTAAAGCAACATTACAAGGTAACCGAGCGGAGCGGACTTGATGAATTAGTTAAGACGAAATTATCTCTGGTCGGACTTGAGGGCTATCAGGATTATTATCCTGCGAAGCTTTCCGGCGGTCAGAAGAAGCGAGTAGCTTTGGCAAGGGCGATAGCTCTTAATCCGGAAGTGATTTTGTATGATGAGCCGACAACGGGTTTGGACCCGATACGTTCAGATGTGATTAACGAACTTATCCTGAAGCTTCGTCAAGGGTTGGGGCCGACCAGTATAATAGTTACGCACGATATGACGAGCGCTTATAAGATAGCGGACCGTATCATTATGTTATATGAAGGTAAGATAATAGCAGACGGCGATGCGTCCCATATTCGTAATCATCCCCATCCGGTAGTCCAGCAGTTTATCAACGGCAGGATTGGAGAAGATGACCTTGCGGTTCTTCGGGCGAGTGGGACGATTTTTCAGACGCAGTATCTGCCCCGTGATTTTGAGAAATAGGTTCAGCTATGGATAAAGGATGGGCGCAAATCTCTTCTGACCTGGCCAGGGTAGTCCGCGGAGAGGTATATTCTGATATTTTGCACAGGTCGACGTTCAGCACTGATGCAAGCATTTATCAGATAACTCCCGGTTGTGTTGTAGCGCCTCTCGATACGACAGATATAATATCTGTTGTGAAGTGTGCACGGTCGGAAGGGATTGCTGTTGCGGCTTGTGGCGCTGGCAGCGGTGTAGCGGGCGAGTCGCTTTGCAGCGGCATTGTGTTCGACATGCGTCGTTATATGAATACTATAATCGGCCAGGAAGATGAAGGGGGGGTAGTTGAATGTGAGGCGGGGGTGGTTCTTGATGACTTAAATAATTATCTTTCGGATTACGGCAGGAAGATAGGGCCGGACCCATCGACGAGCAACCGAGCAACGATAGGCGGCTGTGTTGCCAATAATGCGACGGGTGCTCATTCGCTGGAATTCGGTTATATTGGTGACTATGTAGAAAGTATTGAGGGGATTTTAGCAGACGGGACTTTGGCGGAGTTCAAGAATAATTATGAACCTGGAGGGGGTTCAGAGGAGCTTGTGAGTATTGCGGAGCGATGCAGCCGGGTTCTTAGAGAAAATGCGGAGGTAATCGAGAAGTCTTTACCTGAAAGCAGGAGGAATCGCAGCGGTTATAATATTGCGGGTATTTGTCATAACGGCAGGATAGATTTAGCGAAGCTTTTGGCAGGTTCTGAAGGGACATTAGCGGTATTTACGAAGGTGAAGCTGAGGACGGTTGCCGTTGTGCGGTCAAAGGCGTTGCTGCAGCTCGAGTTTAAATCGCTTGGGGAGATGGCCCGGGCGGTTCCACTAATAGTTGACAGCGGAGCCAGTGCCTGCGAACTGATGGACAAGAAATTAATGGGGATGGCGGTTGAGGCATTGGCTGAATATCGAGACATTCTGCCTGTCGATGCGGAGGCGGTTCTTCTGGTTGAGCATAGCGGTGAGTCTGATGGGGAGGTAAAAGAAAAGATAGAAGGGACTGATTCAGCGGTGGGGGATTTAGCTTCCGGGCGCAGGATTTTTTATGATAAAAAGCAGCAGGAGCGATTGTGGAAGCTGCGCAAGGATGCGGTGCCATTGCTTAACAGGAGGAAGGGTAGAATGCATCCTGTTGGTTTTATTGAAGATGTATCGGTGAGGAATGACCGGCTTGGAGAATATATTTGTGGGGTTGAAGAGATTGGGAAGAAGTACGGGATAGAAATGTCTTTTTACGGTCATGCGGGTGACGGTGAGCTTCATATCCGGCCTTATCTGGATTTGAGCGGAGCGGATGGGATTAAGACGATGGTCGGTGTTGCCAATGACGTATTCTCTCTTGCGTGGTCGCTGGGCGGGACAATAAGCGGAGAGCACGGGGAGGGGTTGGTGAGAGCGGCTTTTGTAAAAAGGCAATACGGTGAGGAGTTTTACAAGATACTTTGTGAGATAAAGGATATATTCGACCCGGATGGGTTACTGAATCCCGGCAAGATAATCAACTCTGATAGTGACATTATGGTCAAGAATCTTCGGGCGGGTCATAAATTTTTGCCGGAAAGGTTAGAGAGCGATTTGTTTTTCGAGAAGGAAGAGCTTAGAGATGAGCTTGACCAATGTAACGGATGCGGTTTGTGTCTGAGCGAGCAGGAAAATACGCGGATGTGTCCGGTATTCAGGGCATTGGGTGAGGAGTTAGGCAGCTCCCGTGGGAAAGCTAATGTTCTGCGGTTTCGGGGGACTGGTCAGATTGAGGATGAGGTTTTTGAGTCGGCTGAGTTTAGTGAGCTGCTGGATTTATGTGTGAATTGCAAGGTGTGCTCCGTTCAGTGTCCTTCCGGAGTCGATGTTTCTAAACTTGTTGTGGCGGCGAGGGCGGAGATTGTGAAGCGCAAGGGGCTGGGCCGGACGAAAATGGTTTTGAGTAATAACCGGTATCTTAGTCTGCTGGGCAGTGCGTTTGCTCCGATAGCTAATCCTGTTATGAAGCTGTCGGTTGCGAAATGGTTTCTTGAGAAGATGGCCGGTCTTGATAGAAGGCGCCAGATGCCTGCGTTTGCGTGGGGTTCGTTTTTGAAAAAGGGTCGGAAGTTTTTGAATAAGCGGCCGGCAGTCGAGGGGGCGGTAGATAAAGTTGCATATTTTGCTGATACATACGTCAATTTTAATGACCATAATTTGGGGTTTGCCGTATTGAATGTTTTAAGGCATAACGGCATTGAGGTTATTTTGCCGAAGCAGAGGGCGGCGCCAATTCCGTCTATTTGTTATGGTGACGTTAAGAGGGCGAGGAAAGATTTGTCATATAATGTGAGATATTTAGCGGAAGCGGTTCGGAAAGGGTATAAGGTGGTATGTTCCGAGCCGAGTGCGGCGTTATTTTTGCGTGATGAATTACGGCATTTTGTTTCGGGCCAAGAGGCGAAGTTAGTTTCAGAAAATACTTATGAGCTGATGGGTTATCTTTTTGGTTTGTATCGGGAGGGCAAGTTAAAGTCTGCAAGAAAGACAATAAGTGGAAAATATGCTTATCATTTGCCCTGTCATTTGTTAGCGTTGGGAAATGCAAGGGTTAGTGTAGAGCTTTTGAAGGAGCTTTGCGGCCTGGAAGTGAGCGATTTGAATGCCGGCTGCTGCGGTATGGCAGGGACATTCGGGATGCAGAGGGAAAATTATGAGTTATCGAAGGAGATATCGAAGGATTTAAAGCGGGCATTAGAAGAAACACAGGCGAAAGATGTTTTGACTGAATGCAGCGCCTGCGGTATGCAGATAGAGCATATAAGCGGTGCGAGGGTTTTACACCCTGTTAAGGTTTTGGCCAAGTGTTACGGTGTTTGAAAGATGTAATTTGAATAGGAAACTATTTTATGATAGCTGGAGTTGATGGATGTAAAGGGGGTTGGATTGTGGCTGTTAGTTCCAACTGGCCCTGTGTTGAGTTGCCTGAGCTTGTATTTTGTCAGGACTTTTGTTCTGTGTTGGAAATGACGCAAATATGTAAGGTGGTAGTTGTAGATATGCCGATTGGGATTCCGTCGGGAGCAGAAGTTCGAGACTGTGATGTATTAGCCAGGGATGAGCTTGGCAAGGCTCAAAGCAGTGTTTTTCTGACGCCTCCGCGAGAATGCCTACAAACTGATAATCCCGAAGCATTTCAGGCAATTCATAGACGACTCAGAGGGAAGGGGGCAGGGTTTCCCACGTGGGGGATTGTTCCAAAAATCAAAGAAGTGGATGTTGTGATGAATCCGGAATTGCAATCCAGAATTGTGGAATATCATCCGGAGTTAGCTTGGAAAGAATTAGGCGGTAAGGTTTTAAGCACTAAGCACACAGCGGAAGGTATCTTACAAAGAATTGAATTGATAGAGAAGTATATACCAAATATTGGGGATTTTTGTAATTGTCAAGCTGTTAAAAAAGCGAAAATAGATGATGTTTTAGACGCTGTTGTAGGTCTTGCTGTAGCTTATTCAATAACCGATGGACCTGATTATAGTAAGCGATTGCCTGTGAGGGAACCACCCAAAGATAAGCTGGGCCTGAGAATGGAGATATGGTTTTAAAGTAGATATTTATATCAATATCTAATTAATAAGGTAGTAATGATGGGATTAAGTAAAGAAGAGCTTAAGAAAGCGGAGTTGTGGGAGGCGGGTGAGGGTAAGAAGGTTCGTTGTAATCTTTGTAACTGGCGGTGTGAGATTGAAGAAGGCAAATTCGGTCGCTGCGCGGTTCGTAGGAATATCGACGGGGTATTGTATTCTCTGACTTACGATAAGGTTTGTGCGGCCAATCCGGACCCGATAGAGAAGAAGCCGTTGTTTCACTTTCAGCCGGGAAGCAAGAGCTTTTCGATAGCGACGATGGGATGTAATTTTCGATGTGTGTTCTGTCAGAACTGGCAGATAAGTCAGCCGGAAATCGAGAAGGGTGCGATAGAAGGCCATGCGATTAGTCCGGCGAAGATTGTTGAAGCTGCGGAGCGTGACGGGTGCAAGAGTATCGCTTATACCTATACTGAGCCGACTGTATTTATGGAATTGTGCAATGACTGCGGGCGATTGGGTAAAGAGAAGGGACTGGCGAATGTATTTGTTAGTAATGGTTATGAGAGCCAGGAAGCGATTGATTTTGCGAGCGAGTGGCTTGACGGGATAAACATTGACCTGAAATCTTTTAGCGAGGATTATTACAAACGGCTTTGCAAAGCACATCTTGAGCCGGTGCTTGATACTATCCGGTATGTTGCGAAGGAGACTAATATCTGGCTTGAGCTTACGACATTAATAGTTCCCGGCGAGAATGATTCTGATGAGGAGCTAAAGAAGCTCGCTGGATTTATTGTAACCGAAGCCGGTGTTGATGTTCCGTGGCATATCAGTCGTTTTGTGCCGCAATACCAATATTTAGATTCGGTTCCGACTCCACTTGAGACGTTGGAGAGGGCATATAGGATAGGTAAAGAAGCAGGGTTGAAGTATGTTTATCTCGGCAATGTTCCGGGCGTTGAGTATGAGAGCACATTTTGTCCTGAGTGCGGCAGGAAATTGATAGAGCGCATTGGTTATCATATTTCGTCGAATTCTATAAAGGATTCGTGCTGTCCGGATTGCGGTGCAGAGATTGCAGGATTTGAGCTGTAGTTTTGTATATCATTTTGGTCTTAGACATTTTACCCCCCACGATGTCCTCTGCCTCTTTGTCCTCTTTTTCTTCGGTGTGGTGGTCCCGGGCAGGGGGGTGGAAGAGGAGAGATTTTGACTGTTCCGCCTTTTATTGAGAGAGCTTTTCCATTGGTCAGTGCGTCAGCGATTTTTTTGTGAGCGGATTCAAGGATTCTGCCAAACGTTTGTCTTGAGATATTCATTTTCTGAGCGGCCTGGGTATGGTATAGGTCATCGAGGTCGGTAAGTTTTATGGCTTCAAGCTCATCTAACGTTAAGGTGACACATTCGAGCAGGGCCAGAGGGATTCCCCTTGGTTTGAAGTAATTTGCCTCCGGCAACGACCCAATTCGTCTGCAATTTCTTGGTCTTGGCATAGCTATTTACAGTAATTTAATGGTCACAAATGTTTTGACCTGTTTTCAGTTGGCCGGCCAGATATTCTTTTACCAAATTTTCAGGAGTACTATCAGGAGCGCCGATGATTACATCAATATTGTTTTCCGTGAAGAGGTCTTGTGCTCTTTGTCCCATTCCTCCGGCTATTATTACCTGGACATTTAGTTCACTTAACCATTTAGGCAGGACGCCCGGCTGATGTGACGGCGGCTGCTCTAACTGCTGGTTTTTAATTTCTTTTGATTCGGTGTCGGCGTCGATGATTGCAAATTGCTGGCAGTGGCCGAAATGCAGAGAGAGTTTTCCTTCGGTTAGGGGGATTGCTATACGCATAGTGTTTGTCTCCTTCGTATTGGAATTTAATTTTTGTTCATTTTTGCCGGATTTTTCCGGTTCGATTATTTGGTTAAAGACCTGGTTAAACGCTTTTGCTGTTGGTTCCTGCTGGTAGTGGTAGATAAACGGCTTGCCCTCATCACAGGCCTGAGCGAATTTTTGGTCGATTGGTATGGTGCCAAGAAATGGCACGTTCATCTGAGCCGCCATATTTTTTCCTCCTCCTGATTTGAGGATATCGGTTTTTTCGCCGCAATTCGGGCAGACAAAACCGCTCATATTTTCTATGACTCCGATGACTGGCAAGTTAAGCTGTCGGCAGAAAGTAATACATTTTCTTACGTCAATGAGGGAAAGCTTTTGCGGAGTTGTAACGACTACAGCTCCGTCGAGATTATCCGGCTGAGATTTGTCTGGTTGTTTTTGATTTTTCGTTTCCTGCAGTAACTGGACTACAGAAAGCGGTTCGTCCCCGGTGCCTGGAGGACAGTCTATTATAAGGAAATCCAAAAGTCCCCATTCGACGTCGGTTATGAATTGCTTAATGACGTTGTGTTTCATAGGTCCTCGCCAGATAAGTGCGTTATCTTCGTTCTGAAGCATAAAAGCGACGCTTATTAGCTTGAGAGAATCGCTGTATTCGACTGGGAGGATTTTATTATCTTTTCCCGTTAGCTTCTGGTTTTGAAGGTTCAGGAGATTTGGTGTGCTTGGTCCGTGGATATCTACATCCAGCAGTCCTACTTTTTTTTCGTTCATAGAGAGCCATACAGCCAAGTTGACGGCGATGCTGCTTTTTCCTACGCCGCCTTTTCCGCTTAAGACGAGGATTATATGTTTAATCTGTGTCATTTTTTTGCGCCTTTGCATTTAAGAACTTAGTTATTTTTTTCCATAATGATATTATTTGTTTTGTCAGGTGATTATCTGAATATTCAATGATACTTTTTGCTTTGATTTGTGCTTTGGTAATTGCGATATCATAAGGGATTTTGCCGAGGAATTTTAGTTTTTTTTCTTTGGTTTCTTTTTCAATGTCTTCTGCGATTTTGGTGTTAATGTCATATTTGTTTATGCAGACAGCCGTGGGTATTTTGAAGTGGTTTGTTAACTCAACAACCCTGTTGAGGTCGTGTCTGCCCGAGATGGTAGGTTCGGTGACGACCAGGACCATATCAGCTCCCGAGATTGAAGCGATAACCGGACATCCGATACCGGGTGAGCCATCTACAATTATTAAGTTTTTGTTTTTATTTTTGGCGATTATCTTTGCTTGTTTCCTTATAAGAGTGACCAATTTTCCGCTGTTTTCTTCAGCAATTCCTAATCTGGCGTGAATAAAAGGCCCGAATCGTGATTCGGATACGAACCATTGTCCGTTGACGGTATCTTCGAATTTTATTGCGTCAACGGGGCAGAATTCGACGCATACTCCGCACCCTTCGCAGGCGATCGGGTCTATGGTATATGTTTTTTCGACAGTTTCATTGGCGGGTCCGTTGAAGGCAGGGGCGCCGAAATTACAGACGTTTTCACATTGGCCACAGCCGATACATTTTTTTGTATCCACTGATGCTAATTTGCCTCCGCTGAAGTCGTAAGTCTGTTTTATATTCGGCTCAAGGATTAGATGCAGGTCGGCGGCGTCAACGTCGCAGTCTGCGATTACAGCGTCCCTGGTGAGGGCGGCGAATGCTGCGACAATGCTTGTTTTGCCGGTACCGCCTTTGCCGCTTATAACAACTAATTCTTTCAAGATGAAACTCCTATCATATTTTCTAACATTGACAAACACTGATTTTCTCTGTGTATTTGGCAAGCATTAAGATACATTGTGCATCACAATTATATTTGGCCATTTCAGTTGTGGATTAGAAATGGTTTTATTGTAAAATAATGCCTTTTTTATCCTTTTTGTTTTTTTCCTCTATAATTTCGTTGATATTTTCGCGTACCGTTTTAATTGCTTCCTCGATGGTTTCCTTTCTGACGACCGCACATACGAATTTATTTGTTAGCCGGCTTATATTTGGGCCAAAGATAGAGCCAACAATGACATCTACATTTTCTAAAGCCGAAGCGGTGGCTTTAGCTTTTCCGGGGTCTCCATGAATTTTTGATTCATCTTCTTTGTATTTTATGTTACTTCTTTGCTCAATAAACTCTTCTTTGTCGTCAGAGAACTGGTACAGCTTGAAATATTTCGACATTCCCACGTGGTTATCGTTTTTTAGTGTGTTGCCGTCATCAGTTCCAAAGGCCGCCAAAAGGTTGATATCTTTGATGAGCATAATCGCTTCCTGTGGACATTCTTGCGAGCATGCCTGGCATTCAACACATTTATCCTTCTCTATTTGTGCTACGCCTTTGCTTAGCACAATAGCTTCTCGTGGACAAACGTCGACACAAAGCCCACAGCCAACACATTTGTTCTTGCTAACATTCATCATTTTCTCTGACTCCCAAAAAACTATAAGTAAACTTTTCAACGTCTTTTTACATATCCGTATGGAATTTTAAAACTTCCATAGAGTCTTAATATCTCTCTTCGTTTATGCTGCAGGGTTATCTGACTTCACTGCTTTTAGCAATCTTAGGAATCGGTGGAAAAAGAAATATTCTTTGAAATCAGTAAAGCCCACATCAGCCAGTATTCTCTTCCAATCTTTTTTTATAAAATCAAAGGCATAAGGGCACTCCAGCATTTTAAAAGGGAGCCTGAGATAAAAGGGGAGCTTCGGTAGTAAGAATTCGTTATAATCCAAGATTAGGAACTCCCCATTCTGTTTTAAGGATTGAAAGGCATTTTCAATAATTACCTCCCTGATATTTTGTGGGAACCCATGCAGAACAAATGAGATAAAAACTTTGCTGAAATCATTTTTATAAGGTAGGGGCTGGTCAATTCTTCGATTGGTTATCCTGGCGTTGGGAACATTTGCGCATCTTTTTCTAAATTTGGCAATCATATTTTTAGAGATATCAACACCGAGCAATTCGCCGTTTTCGGAAAGGTATTTCGCCATAAGGCAAGCGTTTCTGCCTGTGCCTGCCCCCATGTCGAGGATTCTGTCGTCCGGTTTAATTTTTGTCATAGTTATAACCTGGTTCATAAACGGCAGATACCTTCCGAGCGTGGCTATATCGAGAGCGATGTCGTAGTATCGAGCCATAAATCCCATAACCTCAACTTTTGATTCAGGATATAATTTTTTCATTTTCAGTTATTGTTGCCTTCTTTAATTGCAGGCTTAATATGAAACCTATAAAAACTATCACAAAGGTTAGTATAAATAGAAAACTATAAGATGTGCTTTGAACAACAATACCTCCTATTAAGGGGAAAGAAGCGACTATAACGGTTAAAGAGCCATTAATACCTACATATGTAGGGCGGTTTTTAGCGGGTGCTATGTCCAATAGAAAATTGCTTGTTCCAATGCTTCTTCCACCTATAAAAAAGCCAGTCAAAACAAATAAAAGGACAAGCAGCATTCTTGGTTGAGATGGCGAAATCCCAAAGGTAATTAGAGGGGCTATAAAGCCCACAAGAGTGCTTATCTGAATAACTCTTCTGCTGCCTGCAAAGTCTGCTAAATAACCCCAGATTAAATTAGATAATACACTGCCGATCATCTGAGCTAAAAGTAGGATTCCCACCATAGCCAATTTAATATTTAAGATGTCTTTGGCGTAGAGTATATAAAAAGGCAAAGCTAAGGCACTGGCTCCGCCAAGTATCTGCACATACAGAAATCTTCTGTAATTACTATCAGACTTTAGTATTCCGAATGCCTTGCTTAGAAATTCTCGGAAAGCCAGTCGCTGCTTATAAACTTCTTCAACCGGTTCTTTCACTGAGCCTAATGCTACGTAAGAGATACTGATAAGGACGAAGGCGAACAAAAAGAGCAAAGCGAAGTTTTTGGGAAAGAGAATTTCTTTATGACTTAGTACCGCTGCCGCAAGAGAGCCCGTTGCTATAGCGAAAACACCACCCCAGAACTGACGATGACCAAAAAATCTTCCTCTTAATGTTGAAGGTAATGATTTACCCCAGATATCCATAAAAGGAATTGTTGCTATGCCGCCCATAAAAGTAAATATAAACAACAGAAAAAAGACCAGACAAAGCGTTAGCTTAGGATGTGATACCGCAAATAAATATGTTATCAGAGATAACAAGCCCCAGCACAAAGCACGGATAACAATAGCCAATCTTAAGACAGGTATTTTATGTATTTTATTTTCCAACCTGTTGGCCACAATCATCTGCGGCAGGGCAGAGACCATGCTGCCAAGACTGCCCATCAAGCTTGAAAAGAGCCCAATAACAACCTTAGAAGCGGTAAAATTACTTAAAAAGACGGGCAGTATAGTATTCGGATTGGCAAACGCCATACCACCGGTAAAAAATGCACCATGGAGAACTCCCATGGTAAAATTCCATTTCGATATATCCTTTTTTCGTTCAATCTGTGATTTTATTGTGGTCTCTCTCATTATATCCTATTTAATCTTATGACTCCTTGACTTGCACCACTAAGGAATAGTTAACAGGGCAGGAAACCGAGCGTGAGACAAGACAGTATTTTTCAGCCAGTTTTCCCAGCTCACGAGCTTTTTCAGCAATGTCCGGTTGTTGCAATGTAATCTTTGCCCTGACTTCGACATTGGTGAATCTGAAACCGTCTTTTTGTTTTTCAACTTGTCCCTGGGCGTCTGAATAGTACGATAAAACTTCGATGTTTGACTTTCGTACAAAGTAGAAAAAGGTTGTCATTATACAGCTATTGATTGCGGCGACAAACATTTCCTCTGGATTTAATGTTTCCGGTTTTCCATTGAATTCGGCAGCAGGGCCGATTTCCATCTCGCCGGGTCCGCTGAAAACAGTTTTTGCTGATTTGCCGCTTTCTTGATATACTGCATTTTCAAAGATATAGATTCTTTTGTGTTTCATAAGCTTCAACAATTCCGATTTTTGTTTTTCAATTATTTAGATACGGAAATCATAACATTCGCGAACATTAATACTGCTGCTGCTAACGTAGTATAAGCAAAAATCAGCTTTAATTTTTTGGGTTTTGTCTTAATGGAAAACTTTGCTCCGAGCAATCCACCCACTGAAGCTACAACTACCAATGGAATTGCCCAAGCAGCATTAAAGTCTCCACTAATAGTATGTCCTAAAAAGCCCATCAAGGCAGTTGCGGCTACCATTACTGATGATGTTCCAACGGCAATCCGCATCGGAACGTTGCAGGCCAGAACCATTAAAGGGATTTTAAACGAACCTCCAGATACTCCGACCATGCCGGCTACGAATCCAATCGCTGCTGTTATGGGAATTGTCAACCAAAGATTAACAACATATTCATAGTTGCCATACCGGCGTTGCCAAAACCCGAGGCGCCTCTGGTTTTTACTCGTTCGCTCTTGAACGGGACGTAGCATTAGCAAACTTGCCAAGACAAGCAAAACTGCAAAAACGAATTTTAGTGTTGTTCCACTGAAAACATGTGCATAATAACCTCCGACAAATGCCATAATGTCAGTGGGAGGGTCAATTACCAGTGCTAACTTCCAGTCCACCGTTTTGTGCTTTTGAAAGATTAGCAAGGCAGTTGTAGCGGTGGCTACCAAAATGAGCTGCCCAATAGTAGCTGCCTGATAGATTGTAGTCCCGGCTGTGACCAGAACAAGAACGTAAAAATTGCCGCCCCCACGCCCCGTCATAGCCATTAGTACGGCGACGCAAAATATAACCATAGCTGTTACAGCTATTTTCATCTTATCGCCTTCCAGATGCTTGAAGAGGCTTGAATAATCACAATTTTTGTTTTTTGATCAATTGGTTCCACGGTACCCATTAACCCAAAGTATTTGTTTCTGTTCAATTTGTTTAGTGTGGATATCTTCAAATCCGGCCTTACCGAGAGAATTTACTAATTCTTTGCTGGTGTAATAGTTTTCGTTCCATAGTTTGTGGGCCAATGAGTTGCGTGGGAATTCAACGACGAGTAGTTTGCCTCCCGGTCGCAAAACGCGATGGGTCTCTTGCAAAATCGCCTGGGGATTTTTCATTTCGTGTAAAGCCCAAAATATTATTGCTGCATCTATCGTTTCGTTTCTAATAAAAGTAAGCTGAGCTGCGTTTTTACGGATACAGCGAATGCGTTTGGTATTTTTAGTGATATTTCGGTTATTGGGAAAACTATCAGCAGAGATATCTATTCCTGTAACTTTTTGGCCATAGGTTTCGGATAAGTACCGGGCAAGCTCACAGTCACCGCAACCCAAATCAAGGATGCGGTAAGCTAATCGCAACTCACGGCCGATACGTTTATGCAAACGCGGCTTAATCTTGTCGTAAAAGTTATCAGACAGCTTTACGGGACTCATTGGCAACACCTAAAACGAAATAGCCTTATCAGCTTCTTTTTATTGTGCGCTTGGTCCGTTCCACATTTACTGCTTATTACAACTAATTCTTTCATAGTTGCCTCTCATAACGCACTGTCAAATCATAATTTTCTGTGCCGCATCCTGGGCAGCTAAGACAACCGGGTAAGCAGTCGGAGCACTCGTTAAATAGGGGTGAGTAGCCATTTGTAGAGTTTCCAACTCTGCAAAGGATACCCTTTTTTGAATAGCTATTCCTATAAGATTTATTATTTCTCCGCAGGAAATTCCTCCGGATACCTGCCCACCTAATATAATGCCGGAGTATTTTGAAAAAATTAATTTAATCTTAATTTTGCTTGCGCCGGGTAACGTTGCTGGATGTTTATCTACTCCGTTAATTATACCTGTCACAATCTCAAAACCTTCCTTTTTAGCAATATTTTCCGTAAGACCAGCCGAACATAGGACCATACCGTTAATATAAGTTGAATAGATAGCAATCGTGCCCTTATTCTCTCGGATTACCCTCAATCGATAAAGGTTTGCCCCTGCAATTCTGGCTTCCGCGGTAGCCGTTGAAGCAAGCATTACAGATACGTTTTTACGAGTGTAAAAATCCCTTTTGCCGGCACAATCACCTACGGCAAAAATATCAGGATCGGTCGTATGCATATATTCATCCACCCAAATTCCCCTACCTTTACCTATGTCTAATCCTGCGTCAGTTGCCAGTTTTGTGTTTGGGGCTCCTCCAGCCCCCAGAATAATACTATCGATAGCAATTTCTCTACCATTGGAGAGACGTACTCCTTCAACTTTTTCATCCCCCAATATCTCTTCAACAGAGGTACTGGTTAGTAAAGTTACCCCTTTTGATTGTAACGTTTCTTCGGCAAGGGTAGAGAATTCAATATCAAAAGAATTCGCCAGTAAATTAGGAAGGATTTCTACCAAGTATACATTCAGACCACTTATATTAGACACTTCATCGGCAAACTCTATTCCTATAAAACCACCACCAATTATTAAAACATTTTTTACCTTTCTGATTTCTTCTATCGATTTCTTCAGATATACCAAATCTTTGTATATAAGATAGCATCCTTTTTTCTTAACACCCTTTATTGGCGGCATAATCGGTTCTGAACCAATAGCAAGAACCAGCTTCTCATAGGAAAACCTCTCGTCCTTCTTGGTAGTAACCGTTTTTTCACTTCGGTCTATCTTTATTACTTCATCCACCACTATATCGATATTGTTTTCTTCTAAAGCGGCATTGCCGAGTTCGTTCTCATCGGGATTCTTCAAACTTGCAAACATATAAGGAATCCCGCAGGGAACTACCCCTTTTTCTACGCTTTTTATTACGGTTATTTTCTTTTCCGGATAATACCTTCGGGCCGTAACAGCGCTTATTATCCCCGCAGGTCCTGCACCTATAACTAAAACATCTACTTTTCTTTGCATAAAACAACTCTCCATTAAAATGAAATAACCTTATCAGCTTCTTTGACCCATTGGGCTAACTCGGTCATCTTGGCTTCCTGGGCCCCATCAAAATAAGGCTCACCCTTATGAATACCGCAGCGAACTTTGCAGGTACCGCATACCTTGACCGGAATATTTTTATTGGTGAGCTCTTTTAACATTTTTCCTAAATCAAAATAGCCTTCAGGCGGCTTGGTTACATCACGAGCCAAATCGACTGAATCGTTCATTAAAAATATATTCACATCCAGACCTATATCCAGTAATTGCTCTGCCAACCGAAGGCCGTTCCAGGTAACATCGGTGCCGTTCTGTTGAATATAAGAAGTATATTCATTCTGATGTTCTTTCTTTTCTCATATCTATTGCTTCTTTGTTCCTTTTATAACATAAAGGCTTGCCACTTTAGAATCTTGGCTTTGGAATATTTTCGTTCCCTTGATTCCTAAAAAGTATTCTGTTTTAACGGAAAAATACTCGGCAATTGTTTCTTCGATATTCTGCAAATTGGTATGCTTAATCTTGTTTACATAAGAGTCTGGTTTGCTGGTTTTTTGTTTGAAAAACTCAGACTCTGGATTTAGCAGCATAACCAATAATTTTCCATTGGGTTTTAGCACCTGTTTGCTGTTTGCAATTGCCTTTGCGTAATCTTCGATAAACTGAAGTGATGCGACGAAAATTACCGCATCGAAGCTTTCTGACTCAAATGGCATATTTTCGGCTGAGCCGGCGATAGTTCTTACTTTGTCCGGAGCTTTCTGTATTGCTTCTTCTGAGATGTCAAGCCCGGTGACGTCAAGGCCATTTTCTGCCAATCCCCGTTCGATAATGGCGGGACCGCAACCAACACTTAAGACGGTTTTAACGCCTTGTAAGTATCTCAGGATGTATTTCAACTCTGCTTCAAAGACGTCCTGCCAGAACTTTGTTCTGCAGGATTGCAGATAGTTTTTCATATCGGTATTCTTCATAGTTATTAACCGAAGAATTTTTCTCTCCACCACAAGAAGTGTCCCCAGGGGTTGTCAAGTTTATATTTATCATCTTCCGGCGCAGCGTGCCACGATTTAATTTCCTCAAGCAGCATTTCGCAGTGCTTATCTTCGTTCAGAAGCTGATAAGCGCATTTCAGGAGAGTAAATTTTTTATTAGCATCGGGGTCATTCGGATTATGGTCCGGGTGAAGCTTTAAGGCAATTTTCCTATATGCTTTTTTAAGCTGCTGCTTGTCAGCATTTTCTTCGATGCCGAGGATTTTCCGGGCGACTTTTCGTGCCTGCAAGTCGCGTGTTATCCTTTCTCCGAAATCATAATCATCTTTTGGCATAGCGTTTAGACCTTATATTTTTCACAAATTTGAACAAGTTCGAGAAACTTTTCTCATGCTGGTCCAAGATTAATTGTCCGGTGGAATATGCCCTGGCGATAGCTCTGTCATCAGGTAATTTCAAAGCTATATCTATGTTTTCAGTTCTGCAATATTTTTCTACCTGGTCATTGCCAATTCCGTCGCGATTGATTGCAACGGCGAAGGGGAGTTTCATTTTTTTAACCAAACCGACAGCCAGTTTTAAATCATTTAATCCAAAAGGTGTGGGCTCAGTAACGAGTATAACAAAATCTGTACCTTTTACTGCTTCGACCACCGAGCAGGAAGTGCCCGGAGGGACGTCAATTATCGATAGATAGTCCTTCTTAATCTGCGTTTTGACCTCTTTTATTAGTGATGGTGTTCGGATGTTGCCGATGTTTAATTTTCCTTGAACGAAATCGAGGTTATCTGATTGTCCGATTTCGATGTCCCCGATTTTGAGTTTTTTTGGCCTGATTGCATCGGTAGGGCAAACTCTGATACATCCGCCGCAGGAGTGGCATAACTGCTCGAAGGTAAGGACTTTATTATCCTTAATATGGACTATTGCACTGAACCGGCAAATTTTTCCGCATTTGCCACAGCCGATGCACTTTTCTGAATCAACCTGTGGTATTTGAACGGTTACATCTTTTTTAATATTTATTTTTGGTTTCAGGAAGATATGGCCGTTTGGTTCTTCGACATCACAGTCAAGGTATTGCACTTTGGAATTTGAGCGTGCACAGTAAGCAGCAAGGTTTACAGCTATAGTTGTTTTACCTGTACCGCCTTTGCCGCTGGCGATAGCGATGACGTAACTTTGGGACATTTTAGCTGTCCATTCCAAAGTGTGAGTTTACATTCGGTTCATCACTGGTGTTTAGTTTTCCGTTTTTGAAAAGTTCTACGGCATCAGAGACTTTTCCGGAGAGCTGGCTATATAATTGGATAGTGGCGGCCTGTAGAGTTCGATGTGCATTTGGTCCGAAGTTTCCGGTTAAGACAGCTTTTGCCCCTGCATCTATTACTGTTTTTGCAGAGCTGACTCCTGCGCCGCTGCCGGCAACCACACTTTCATTTTCGATAACCGAATAATCCATTGTTTCAGTATCGATGATAATAAAGAAGGCAGCCCTTCCAAATCGAGGGTCGATTTGTGAGTCTAATGTTTTACCTGTTGAGGTTACAGCTATTTTCATAATAAATTCCTTTCTGTTAAAGGGGGCAAGTTCCAGTCGGACAGGAGCCGGGCTGGGAAGTATTTGAATTGCTTTGTCCGACGGCGAAGCTCGAGAACAATTTTTCTAAAGCAGAACTTCCGCATTTTTGACATTTGTGTTTTTTGGAGCCGGAGGTTTTCTCCAGGAACTCCATTTTGTGACCGCACTTTTTACATTTATACTCAAATATAGGCATTTTTATTCTCCGTTGTTAAGTAGAGAGCAGGAGCAAATATTTGCTCCCGCTCTGTTAATCATAAAAGTTTCTACTTTTTGTCAGTTTTTCCGAGCTGCTCCATACGCTTTTTGACTTCAGCGAGTGAATCTTGCAGGTATTGTGCGTCCTGTTTTAGAGCGCTCACCTCCTGCTCCGGGGACATTTGAGCTGAGTAAGGGTAAAGGTTCGTTGCCGTACCCCGGGCGGGGTAACCATAAGCGGCACCTGCCCAGCCGAAACCGCGTCCAAAACCTCGACCTCGTCCGAAACCGCCGCCTCTACCCCAGCCCCCGTATCCCTGGCCACCAACCGGATTGGCGTAACCGGGCATCGAATAGCCGGCACAGTAACCGGCAGCTCTACCTGTCATTGGTCCCATACCTCCAGGACCTGTTCCATCTCCACGTGGCATAATAATTCTCCTTTCAAAATAAAATTAGTTTCTTGTGCTACTTTGCGAAATACTTCGCTGTGAAGGACGATTCGCTATGTAGCACGAGTCATTTTCGTTCCACATTCAGGACAGCTTATTGCAGTACAGGGTTGTCCGGCAGCATGAGCGGCTGTTGCTCCGCATTTTGGGCATACACAATTTCCGCCCGGGCCTGCGGCGTAAGGTCCACCCATTCTGCCTCTACCCTGGCTTTGGCCTTGACTGCGTCCCATACCCCGGCCTGTCCGGGGACCCTGGCCTGCAGGTCCTGTACCATTTCCTCTGGGCATAATATTTTCCTTTCAATTATTTTTAAATATTTTTATCATTTTCCTACAAGCTCTAATTTTTTCCTTTTGAGAATGGAACTTCCGACTTCACAGTTTAAGTGGCGTGCTATAACGGGGCATTTTACTTTCAGGATGAAGAAGATTTCTTTATCTACGTCACTTAATGTTTCGTAGTTTCCCTGACCTTTGGCGATGATTAAATCAGCTTTTTCAAATTTTTGTTGGAAATTTTCGGAGCAGTCGTTCAGAATAGTACCCGGCGCATCGGAGCCATTGTCAATAACTTCCACGATTTCGGTTAAGCCGGTTGTTGCAGCATCCTGCATTGTCGCGTCGTTGATAGTCGGACTTCCTTTGACGACGAATGTTATTTTTTCAAGAGGCAACTGCTCAAGCAGTAGTTTGTCGAAGACTATTTCACCGGCATTGTCTCCGAGATAAAGGATATGTTCAGCAGAAGATATTGAATTTTTGAACTGTTCAAGGTCTTTTTTATCTAAGGGAGCAGTCAGAGATTTATCGATAGTATCCTTTACCTTTATTTTTCCAACGCTGCTATTTACGCCGTAATCTATTATGTTACCTGCAATGGCTAACCGCACGGCTGTTTCAAGGGGATTGTCCGAGTTTTCGATTTTTTGTTTTAATTGCGGATACATTTTTAAAGCTAAGCTGTTGTATTTTTGTTTTATCTCAAGATAGGGGTCATCATTTTTTGCGACCTGACGGATGATTCGGTGGATTTTTTGTCCTATTTCAGGCGGGCTTTGTTTAAGGTCCATTTTACTTGCTAAGGTGAGCGTTTTTCTGAGAATTTCTTCCTGTATTTTTTCATCGTCAGTTATCAATTTAGCGGCATCCAACCCCTGGCGGATAAAACAAGGTATGCACTCGAAATATGTCTTCATATCGATTTAGTTTCCTTGTTTCGTAAACGTTTCATAATATTGAGGTTCATTAGTTACTCTACGTGTATTATGGGCATATGCTCATAATAAATCCAGTAAAAGTTCAAAAAAAATTAATTTTTTTTTGAGTAGGTTGTAAAAATCAGCAAAAAACAGCATAATTGACGGTTATAGGGGGTATTTAAGTCGTTATAAGTTGTTCTCTATTTAACAGGTGAGGGACTGAGTTGAGATTGGATGGTGTTTATAGACGGTCTTATGAGATTTTCTGAAGAGGTGTGGGAGGATATACAACATTGTGTATTTCTGGTTTTGCAGTTGAGGGGGAGGATCAGGCCTGGAAAAGATGAAAAAAACGTGCATTTGTGGAGATTAGGCATAAAATGAAGGAGGTTTTTTGTTCTATATGGAGTTTTCAATGCGGATAGCAGCAGATGTTAATATACCTTTTGTGAAGGAGTGTTTTCGCTCAATAGGGGAGGTTATGGTAATGCCCGGTCGAGCGATATCGGCTGAGAGAATAGCTGAGTCGGATTGCCTTTTGGTAAGGAGTGCAAGTGTAGTCGATAAGGATTTGCTGGAGGGGGGCAGGGTTAAATTTGTGGGGACGGCCACAACCGGATATGACCATATAGATAGTGAATATCTTAGGCGTCGAGGGATTGGTTTTGCGTCGGCACCGGGTTCGAATTCCAATTCGGTAGCAGAATATGTTGTTGCGGGTCTGCTTTCGGTGGGCCAAAAACACAAGATTAAACTGGAAGGAGCAAGTATAGGTATAATCGGCGTTGGTAATATTGGCAGTAAGGTTGAGAGAAAATGCAAGGCGTTGGGTATGGAAGTAGTGTTGAATGACCCGCCTTTGAGGAGGAGAAGCGGTGATGAGCGATATCGTCCAGTAGAAGAAGTTCTTGATTGTGATTTTGTTACGCTTCATACTCCGCTTAGCTATGAGGGGCCAGATAGGACATATCATTTGGCGGATGAAAGGTTTTTTGAATCCATTAAGGATGGATGTGTTTTTATTAATGCATCTCGTGGTGTAGTGACAAAGACGGAAGCGATGAAGTCGGCTATCAAATCTGGCAAGGTGAAAGCGGCTGTTTTGGATGTCTGGGAAAATGAGCCGGATATTGATATGGAGCTATTGCGGATGGTTGATATTTCGACGCCGCATATTGCGGGGTATTCGCTTGACGGGAAAGTCAACGGGATGTTAATGATTTATAAGTCGGCGTGTGAATATTTTGGTATTGAGGCGGTTAAAGACATCGAGGATTTTTTGCCTGAGCCGGGCGTTCCGGAAATCAGATTAGATAACCGGGATGAGGACGAGGAAGAAATAATACATCAAGCAGTTCAAAAAGTATATCCTGTAAACAGAGATGACTTTAATACTCGTGAGATTGCGATGGTTTCTGAGGGAGAAAGAGGTAGATTTTTTGATAAACTGCGAGAGGATTATCCTGTCCGGCGGGAATTTCAAAACACGAAAGTAATTTTGGAAGCGAATTGCAAGAATTTAGCCAGGAAGTTGGAAGGTATAGGTTTTAAGGTTTTCAGATGAGAAAAGCAGTTAATGACGATATAGTTGAGTGGCCTGGTGGTCGGCTGGATTTTTCCGACGGCTGTATTGTGATGGGTGTATTGAATGTTACGCCGGATTCGTTCAGTGACGGCGGCAAATTCTTCGATACCGATGAGGCGATTAAGCAAGGCTTGAAAATGGCAGAGCAAGGGGCTGCAATAATAGATGTCGGTGGTGAGTCAACCCGTCCGGGGTCAAAGCCGGTATCAGTAGAAGAGCAAATCGGTCGTGTCGAACCGGTGATAAAGGCACTTTCTGCGAAGATAGATGTGGTGATAAGTATTGACAGCCGAGAGTTTGAAGTTGCCGGGGCCGCTCTGGATGCGGGCGCTGCGATTATAAATGATGTGACGGCTTTGTCTGACGAGAGGATAGGTAAGTTGGCGGCGGAGCGTGAGGTGCCGATTGTTTTGATGCATATGCAGGGTGAGCCACGAACTATGCAGGTTGAGCCGAAATATGATGACGTAGTCGGTGAAGTTTTAGAGTTTTTATTGGAGCGTACCAAGCTGGCACAACAGTTTGGCATACCGCGAGAAAGAATTTTCATTGACCCCGGTATAGGATTCGGCAAGAGGTTAGAGGATAACCTTTTACTTTTGAAAAATATTGACAGGTTTGTTGCGACCGGCTATCGGGTGCTTGTGGGGACAAGTCGTAAGAGCTTTATCGGTAAGCTAACCGGCAAAGAGGAATCTGCTGAGCGGCTCTTCGGTACGGCTGCGACGGTGGCACTTTGTGCGTATGCGGGTGTTTCGATAGCACGCGTTCATGATGTAGCTGAGATGGTCGAGGTGGTGACTATTACGAATGCTGTAAACGGCAGGAATAGATTGATGGATTAGCTGATTTGGCTCGAGGTTAAAAATTGTTCAGTTTTTTTCATCAATTACAGTTTTCAAGGCCTGGTTGATATTTCTAACGAGGTGGTTTTGGGGATTGTTTTATTGTGTATTTTCTTTTTCTGCGAAATAGGAGCTTCGCGCAAATGGCGCTGATATAACCCAGGAGAAGCCCATTTCGTAGGCTTTTTGTTTCCAAGAATCGAATTTTTCAGGTGTTATGTATTTGATGACATCAAGTGAATTTTTTGAGGGTTTCAGATATTGTCCTATAGTTATTCTGTCACAGCCGACGGAACGTAAATCATTCAGCACTTTTTTAATTTCATCATCGGTTTCTCCAAGTCCAAGCATAATGGAAGATTTTGTAATAGTGTCGGGGAAGGTGACTTTAGCTTTTTTCAAAAGCCCCAGGGAGAGGTTGTAATCACCTCCGCTTCTGGCAACCGGATAAAGAGAAGGAACAGTTTCTATGTTATGCGCAAAGACAAATGGAAGAGCCTGGGTGAGGATTTTCAAAGCTGGTTCCCGGCATTTTTGGAAATCGGGTGTTAAGATTTCGAATTTCATATCAGGGCAGTTTTTTCTTACGGTATTGACGCAATCTCTGAAGTGAGCGGCTCCGCCGTCGGGCAAGTCGTCTCGGTCAACGCTTGTGATGACCATATATTTTAGTGCCATTTTTTTTGCCAAAGCAGCCAGTCGTTGAGGTTCTGTTGTGTCCGGCGGTTTTGGTTTACCTGTAGCTACGGAACAAAATTTACAGTTTCGCGTGCAGATATTGCCCAGGATAAGTACTGTTGCTGTTCCTCTTGCCCAGCATTCGCCACGGTTTGGGCAATTTGCGTTGGTGCAGATAGTCTGCAGGTTCAGCGAGGAGAGTATGTTGTCAGTTGCATTATATTGTTTTCCTGCCGGTAACGGTCTTTTCAGCCAGGGTGGTAATTTAGTTTTTGTTATCATATTCGGTAAGCTCCTCGGAGGAAAAGTGTTTTATAAGCAGTAGTGTTAAATTTTTTTTTACTTCTGTCATAGGATATTTTTTCCCGGTTTCTTTATAGGCAGAAGTGATTTTAACACCGTTTAGTCCACAGGGGATGAATAGCTCAAAGATAGAGAGGTCGTTTTGGAAGTTGATAGCCATACCGTGGCAGGTTACAAATTTTGAGATGTGAACTCCGATGGAAGCTATCTTTCTATGTTCTATCCACAGGCCGGGGAAATCATTCAGCCGTTGTGATTCAAGCGCGAATTGTTGTAGAAGCTGTTTGCCGATTATTTCAAGCTTGGTTATATATTCTCTGATTGTAAGCTGCAACTGCTTAAGATTAAGGACAGGGTAGAAGACCAGCTGGCCGGGATTATGAGCGGTAGCTCCTCCTCCTCTTCTGGTTTCGACTATGTCGATTTTTTTCTGAGAAATGATATTGCGGTTTACGAGCAGTTTGTTTGCACTTTTTCTGGCGCCGAGAGTGATAACAGGTTTGTGCTCGACTATCAGAACGGTGTTGTGTATTTTATTGAGGTGCCGTTTTTCGCGTAGTTTATATTGGATGTCAAGTATCTGTTTATAGTCAGCTAATCCGCAATCGCAGATTTTAAGCGGGCTGATTTTAGATTTTGCTGATTTTAATAGTGTCATTTTAATCGGGTGTTTTCTACAGCTTCCTGCAAAGTTTCTGAGAAAGTCGGATGTGGGAAGGATATATTGGTAACTTTTCCATTTTGGATAATGGTCGTCGCCAGCGATGCCAGTTCTGTTACGATTTGGCCTACCATTGTGATTCCGATGATTTTGTCATCGGTTTTGTTGCGCAGCGCTCTTACTTCACCGACGATTTCATCCTGGGCAACGGCTCTTCCATTTGCTCTGAAGAAGGCCTTTCCTACGGAGATGTCGATTTCTTCAGCTTTGCAATCATTCATCGTTTTTCCTACGGAAGCTATCTCGGGGAAGGCGTAAACGGTTCTTGGAATAATCGAATAATCCGTGATTGTTTTATTTCCACCGGTTGCGTTAACTGCTGCGATTTCAGCTTCATAGGTTGCACCGTGAGCGAGGTATGTAGTTCCGATGACATCTCCCAGTGCGAAGACGTTCGGTGCGGACGTCTGCAATTTTTCGTTTACTTTAATTTCTGAGCCGTTTGTTTCCAGATTCAGATTTTGTATTGTTTCTTTATCGCAGATACTTTTTCTGCCGACAGCTATAAGGACTTTTTGCGTTTCGATTTGCTGGCCGTTATCTAACTGCAGCTTTGCTTTGTTGTTATTTTTTAGCAGGGAGCTTACTTTTTGCTTAGTTATTACTTTTATGCCGAGTTTTTCAAATTCGCGTTTTAGTAACCGTCCTACCCATTGGTCCTCCATTGGGATAAGCTGTTCGAGGGCTTCTATGACAGTAACTTGCGTTCCCATAGCGGCATAGAGACAGGCCATTTCGCAGCCGATGACTCCTCCGCCTATGATTATCAGTGATGGAGGCAAGTCAGTTAGTGACAAAGCTTCGTTGCTGCTTATTACGGTTTGTCCGTCGAATGGTATCTGAGGTAGCTGGATGGGAGCGGAGCCGGTTGCCAGAATTATTTTTTCCGCTTCCAGGTTGATTTGACCTTCGTCAGTTTTGACTTGTATTTTATTCGGTTCTGTAACTATTGCCCGTCCCTGGATGAGTTTCGCTTTTCCAGCTTTCATTGAAGCGGTCATATCTTTACGGAGTTTGTCAACTAAGTTGTTTTTTCTCTGCTGGATTGTTTGCCAGTTTGGTTTTACCGATTCAGTTTCGATTCCCATTTTCTCAGCGTTTTTTGCTGCCAGCAACTGATGAGCTGATGCGAGCAGTGCTTTTAATGGGATGCAGCCCCGGTTCAGGCAGATGCCGCCGAGTGATTCTTTTTCAATGAGTGCTACATTTGCTCCTTTTTGAGCGCATCTATTAGCAGCCCGGGCCCCGCCTGGCCCGCCGCCGATTACAACGATGTCAAATTTCTCGGTCATAATCTATCCTTCATAATTAAAGCGCAAATAAGGGAAGCAGATAATATAACAAAATAATGCAGGAAGTAAAGTTAATGATGTTTTACAAGGTAAAGAGTTATCATTTATTTTACGATGGTAGTGTGAGCGGCATCGAACATACGAACGCCGCCCGTGTCCAACTGGAGGATGAGTCCTTTTTCCGGGTCGAGACCTACGCAGTTTCCTGCGAATTTTTTGCCGTTGTAAAGCAGTTTCACCCGATGCCCCATCTGGATGCTTAGCCGGCGCCATTTTTGTGTTATTATTTTGCTGTTTTTCTGAGCGGTTTCGAGCCAGTAGTCGATAGAGGTAAGTAATCTTTTTGCTAATATGATTCGGTCGCAAACCGTGCTGCTTTCGATATCGATGCTTGTTGCGTTATTTTTGAGTTCTGAAGGAAAGGAATTTTTGTTTTGGTGACAGTTTATTCCAATTCCCAGTATGTAAAATAAAGTGTCGTTGATTTGTTTTGATTCTAATAAGATACCCGCCACTTTTTTTTTGTTAAGGATTATATCGTTTGGCCATTTGATTTGAGCGTGTATATTTGCCGGTTTTCCGATGGTTTCCGCAACGGCAATGGCAGAGGTCAGAGACAGCGTTTCTGGTGTGCATTTGGTATCGGCTAAGAGTAGCGAACAAAGTATGCTCAGGTATGGTTTGCTGAACCATTCTGCTCCGGCTCTTCCCCTCCCTTTGGTTTGTTCTTCGGCGAATATTACCAGCCCATCATTGTTTTTGTTTTTTGCGTATTCAGCGGCGATGTTGTTTGTGCTTGAGGTTGACTTGAAAACGAGGATTTTTTTACCGATGCGTTTAGTTTTCAGGTTAGCTTTAATTTTGTCTGGGTCGAGCCGGTCTATTTGAGGCATATTATAATTACCTGTCTAATGCTATATCGACCGCTGTTGCCGAATGGGTGATAGCACCCACGGCGATTCTATCTATTCCGCATTGTGCGATAGCGGATACGGTATTTAAAGTGATGTTTCCGGAGGCCTCGAGCAGCGGTTTTCTTTTTTCCCCGAGCATTTTGTTTTTTATATCGACTGCGTGTTTTAACTGCCACTGTCCCATATTATCCAGCAGCACTATGTCGATGCCCGGTATTTTCAGGACATAGTTGAGTTGGTCATCGACGTGGTCAACTTCTACGGCTACGAATTTTACGCCTTTTACATTTCGAGCTTTGGAAATTATTTTCTTTAGCTTAGGGTAGAAGTTTCTACCGAGCTGAGCCATGTGATTGTCTTTGATTAGGATTCCGTCGTATAGTCCTATTCGGTGATTGTATCCTCCTCCACAACGGACGGCGTATTTTTCGAGCAATCTCCATCCCGGGGTGGTTTTTCTTGTATCGTAAATTTTTGCTTTAGTTCCTTGAACGGCCTGGACGTATTTTTGTGTAGTGGTAGCTGTTCCACTTAATCTTTGCAGGAAGTTAAGCATAACTCTTTCGGCGCTTAACATTGAGCAAAGGGGTCCTTCAATTACGGCGATTTTTCCGCCGATGTGGATTCTGTCACCATCTTTTTTGAAAGCTTTCAGTTTTAGTTTTTTGCTGTATTGTTTGAGGATTTCTCTTGCTATGTCTAATCCGGCGAGAACTATTTCTTCTCGTGAGATGATGTTTGCTTTTGTGGTGGTATTGTCTTTGAAGAACAATTCACTTGTCAAATCACCCCGGCCTAAGTCTTCTTTGATGGCCATTTGAATTAAAGGGCGAATTTCCTCAAGAGTTAGTTTTCTCATTTTACCTCACTTTCTTTTTAGTTTTGCTTTTGCTGATTATAATAAGCTCTGGCAGTTCTTTAAGCTCTTTTAGCTGTTTTTTTAATACAGCGGCCCTTTCGAAGTCGAGATTTTCAGCGGCTTCAAGCATTTCTTTTTCAATTTGTGCAGCCAGCTCAGTCTTTTCGAATTCGTTGTCACCCAGCCGGATTGCCTGTTTCGCTGTTTTCCTTGCTTTTATCTGTTCAGACAAGGTTTTGCGAATTTCCTTCTTTATAGTTGCAGGGGTGATATTGTGTTCTTTGTTGTATTCTAATTGAATTTTACGTCGTCTATCGGTTTCGTCAATAGCTTTTTTCATAGATTTGGTAACCTTGTCAGCATAGAGGAAGACAGCAGCATTGACATTTCTTGCAGTTCTTCCGATGGTTTGTATTAGAGAAGTTTCGCTTCTGAGGAATCCTTCTTTGTCAGCATCGAGTATTGCGACCATAGAAACTTCCGGCAGGTCCAGGCCTTCTCTTAGCAGGTTTATTCCTACTAAAACATCGAAGTTTCCGGTTCTCAAATCACGTAGTATTTCCACTCTTTTTAGTGTGTTAATTTCGCTGTGCAGATAACGGCATTTGAAGCCCTTTTTTTCGATATAGTCAGCCAGGTTTTCAGACATTTTTT
This sequence comes from Phycisphaerae bacterium, assembly GCA_030604525.1. GTDB lineage: Bacteria > Planctomycetota > Phycisphaerae > Sedimentisphaerales > Anaerobacaceae > JAUVVQ01. The sequence continues at coordinate 37,108 of JAUVVQ010000015.1, forward strand.
TTGTCATTGTAGTAACAAGTGTGCGTTCTTTTGCCTGGACTCTTTTTTTGATTTCGTGTAGTAGATGTTTGACCTGAGTTTTGGCTGGTTTGACGAAGATTTTCGGGTCGATTAATCCGGTTGGTCTTATTATTTGCTCAACGACTTCGTTCTCACACTTTTCCATCTCAAATGGTCCCGGTGTAGCAGAGGCGAAGATAACATTTGACCATTTTTGCTGGAATTCTTCAAAGTTCAATGGTCTGTTATCCAAAGCGCTTGGCAGTCTGAAGCCGTGGTTGATAAGGACTTCTTTTCTTTTTCTGTCACCTGCCCACATTGCTTTTAACTGTGGTATGGTAACGTGTGATTCGTCTATGAATAGTAAGAAGTCATCGTTGAAATAGTCGAGGAGGGTATATGGTTTTGCCCCCGGCGGCAGTCCTGATAGATGTCTTGCATAATTTTCGATACCACTGCAGTAACCTACTTCCTGGAGCATTTCGATATCATAGTTTGTGCGAGCTTGGAGCCGCTGTGCTTCAAGTAGTTTGCCCTGTTGTCTTAATTCCTGGAGTCGTTGGGCTAATTCAGCTTTGATGGTTTTTAGTGCGGGTTTGATTTTCCTGTCAGGGGTGATGTAATGCTGTGCCGGATAGATGAAGATTTGTTTTTCCTGTGCAAGAGTTTCGGCAGATACAGGATTTATATAGCTGATATTTTCAATTTCATCGCCGAAGAATTCGATACGAACAGCGAAGGATTCGTACGAGGGGTAGATTTCGAGAACATCTCCTCTAACTCTGAAAGTTGCTCTCTGGAAATCGATATCGTTTCTGTTGTATTGCAGGTCAGCCAGTTTTCCGAGCAGATTGTCTCTTTGGATAGCGTCTCCTACTCTTAGGGTTAGGACGCCGGCTTTGTAGTCTTCTGGAGAGCCAAGTCCGAAGATACAGGATACGGAAGCGACGACAATGACGTCGTTTCGTGTCATAAGTGATGTGGTGGTTGATAAACGCAGCCGGTCGAGGTCATCGTTTTTCGAGGCGTCTTTTTCGATATATATGTCTCGCTGCGGGATATATGCTTCCGGCTGGTAATAGTCGTAATAGCTGACAAAATACTCGACTGCATTATCGGGGAATAGTTCTTTAAATTCTTCATATAATTGTGCAGCGAGGGTTTTGTTGTGAGATATTACAAGAGTTGGGCGGTTGAATTGGGCGATTATATTTGCCATTGTGAAGGTTTTTCCGCTGCCTGTAACTCCGAGCAAGGTCTGGCACTGCCTGGAGTGTTCCAGCCCCTTTAGGAGTTGAACAATTGCCTGCGGCTGGTCGCCTGCGGGTTCGAACGAACTGTTAAGTTTAAATCCGGACATTTATTTCCGTGCTTACCCGCCTGTGCGGGCACAAGTTTTTTTTTATGAGCCGCCTTTGGTCCGCATTCGGCGGGACGAGCTGCCTGTCAGAGAATTAAAGTTTTTAGCAATCTTAAGTTAGCCCTATAGCTTATTTAGTATTTATTTTACGGTTTAAACGGAAGAAACTCAAGGGTTAAGAGAAAATCTGATTTATAAGAGAGCAGGGATATGTGTTTTAGTGGGGCTTGGCTCGTTTGACTTATTATTTTGCTATTGCTTTTGTGGTATCAGGATATGTTATTGCTATTAACAGAGCTTTTCCATAGCGTTTCCAGATGGTTTTTTCATTGAGCTTGTGGTCATCCGGTTTTAGTTCGAGCGTTATAACTGGTATATTTAATTCGCTTCCTGCGAATGAGCCGAGTGAGCCGGGCAAAGCCCCGAGTTTTTTGACCGGCAGGTCGGTTAGTTTAGCCATTTGATAGGCCATATTTTTTGCCGGGCCATCGTAATCAATACATCCATAGGGTTGGTGAATGCTGATGATTCTCTGCGGTTTGTGTTTTGTTATGAGTTTTTGTATAACACGAGCTTCCGGCTCTGAGAGCCCGTCGAGGCCGTGAGTGTTTGAGTTAAGATGGTTAGCAGTGGCAAAATTTCTGTTCAGGTCTATGCCCCGGGCGTTAAGCCGGCTGTTGTGTGCAAGTCCATCCGGATTGGCGACGGGAAGCAGAACTACTTTTCGCCCGAGCAGGAGATGTGAGTTTTTTTCCAGGTATTTTTGTAGCTGACGAACCAATTTGGTACCTGCCGGTTCGTCACCGTGAATTGTTGAGAGGATAAAGGTTGTTTGCGGACCTTGACCAAGTATGACACATTGGATAAGTCTTTTCTCGACAGATAATCCGACCGTTTGTTGTTCGATTTTCAGCAGCGGGCGGCGGCGTGTAGAAAATAAATCAGAGATTCCGGTGAAGTTTCGGCATCCAGCAGTTGCAGCTCCAATAATTATCAGGAAAATTGACAGAAGTATATGCTGCTTGATGCAGGTTTTGGTATTCATAAACGTTTTGGGGGATAAAAACAATTGTTTGCTTAGGATTATAAGTTTTTTTTTGCTTGGCTCAAGGGGAAAATATATAAATTGAGGTTTGAGAATATCCTGCCGGATGCTATATTAATACGGTTTTGTAAGAGCCGGGAGAGTCTGCGAAACAGAGTCGTGAGCTTGACATCAGGGTTACGAAGTGCGACAATTTGCTATTGTCGGCATTTGTATTTTTATTATTTTTTGAAGGGTTGGTATAAATGAGCCCACAAGTTGATTTTGATGTAGTTGTAATAGGAGGTGGTATAGTAGGTCTGGCCTCGGCCTATAAGATTAGTCAAAACAATCCCGGGGTCAGCATTGGAGTTATTGAGAAAGAGGACCGCCTGGCGGCTCATCAGACAGGTCATAATTCAGGTGTTATTCATTCCGGGTTATATTATAAGCCCGGGTCAACGAAGGCCAGGACCTGCAGGCAAGGGCGTGAGGAGCTGTTGGTTTTTGCGAAGAAATATAAGCTGCCTTATGAGGTTTGCGGCAAGCTCATAGTTGCCACGAAGAGGAAGGAGCAGGAGAATCTGGATAAGATATTTCAAAATGGCACCGATAACGGGATTGAAGGCATAGAAAGGATAGACTCTGAGCAGATAGAGCAGATAGAGCCGTTCTGCAGGGGGGTTGCCGGGGTAAGAGTTCCGGGTGCAGGGATTATAGATTTCCAAGCAGTTGCGGAGAAGCTCGGAGAATTGATAGAGGGACAGTCGGCTGATAATAAGATTTTACTTTCCAATGAAGTAGTTGGGCTGGAAAGACACGACTTTTTCACAAATGTTATAACGACGGAGAGGAGTTTTAAGACCAGGTATATTGTGAATTGTGCGGGTCTTTACAGTGACAAGGTAGCAAAGATGGATAATGTTGCCACTGATATCAGGATTGTTCCGTTTCGCGGGGATTATTATAAGTTGAGTGAGGAAGCGGCTGGAAAGGTTAAACATCTGATATATCCGGTAGCTGACCTGGATTTGCCGTTTCTTGGAGTTCATTTTAGCCGCAAGGTTGATGGTACGGTTGAGTGTGGGCCGAATGCTGTTTTCTCTTTTAAAAGAGAAGGTTATCGAAAGACCGATTTTAGTTTTAGAGATTCCTGGGATTCATTGAGCTTTCCCGGCACATGGAAATTGTTTTTAAAACACAGTATTTATGGATTGGGCGAGTACAGCAGGGCGTTTAGCAAGAAGCTTTTACTCATCAAACTAAAGAGATTAATCCCTTCTTTGGAGCTTGATGATATAAGCCGGGGCAGTTCAGGCATTCGTGCTCAGGCGGTGGATTCGGCGGGACGGCTGATTGACGATTTTCAGATAATCAAAGCTGGCAACGCTATCCATATACTCAATGCACCGTCTCCTGCAGCAACGGCTTCATTAGCTATAGGCAGTTACGTGAATGAGGTTGCCAGCGATTACTTTGACCTTAAAGGGTTGTGATGTATTTTTCATAATAGTGGTATAGGTTTAAAATTGCGGGACTAAGCAATTACGATTTCTGTTTTTATGGTAGCCTCGGCGGTTGTGGCTTTTGGCAGCAGTAAGTGGATGTCCTGTTTCTATAAGTGCAGGGCACAGGGCGAGGAGGTCAGAGAAGGGGGCTAATGCTGTTTGTCAGTCCGGGTGTTGTCAGGAGAGCGCAAAGGCGGAATGAGAAGGTTTTTTGTAATTTTTAAAAGGGTTGTAACTAAATGCGAGGGAAGCGGACAAATAGTTTGTTTGAGAACATCGAAGCAGAGATAAGCGATTGCAGTCGTATTGTCAGAGTGGTTTTTGATTCTGGCGCTGATGCTGCATTTGACTACCTTTTGCCGGATAAGTTCTGGCCTGTTGAAGTCGGGCAGAGGTTGCGGGTGCCGTTTGGCAGAAAGAACAAATTGCAGGTCGGTTATTGTATTTGTCCTGAGGTTGAAGTTAAGAAATCCTTTGCGAAAGTCAGGGGCAAAGGCGCCCTGAAGAAAGTTACAGGCGTTGTGGATGATGAGCCGCTGCTGGATTCGAGGTTGGTGGAACTTGCTCATTGGATTAGTAGATATTATGTTTGTCCCTTAGGGCAGGTTCTGGCAGCGATGGTGCCGGGAGCAGTCAAAAAAGGTATAGGTGTCAAAGCGGAGAAGTATATTTATCTTTTGAAGAAAGCGGGTGATGTTCTTGAGCAGATAAGAGGGAGGAAGCAAAAAAAGATTGTTGCATTTCTTGACAACCAGAGGGCATACGGGCCTGAGAATTCAGTTAAATTACAGAATCTGTTATCTGAGGCTGGATGCACAAGAGCACCTTTAAAAAAGTTGGTTGAAAAGCAGGTTGTAAAAACGACAGATAAAACAGTTTTGAAGTCTTTGCCTGTTATTCCTGAGGGTCTTTCTGACAGCGTTAAACAGATAACTCTCAACGAAGAGCAGCAAAAGGCGTTGAATTACATTGATGTCCGGATAAAATCGAATCGTTTTAGTGTTACGCTGTTACATGGTGTTACCGACAGCGGTAAAACAGAGATTTATATCAGGGCTATAGAGACTGTTTTAAAACAGGGGCGGGGGGCTATTGTTTTACTTCCCGAAATTGCTCTTACGACTCAAACTGTCCAAAGATTCAGCAGTCGTTTTGAAAAGTTAGCGGTGATGCATTCAGGTCTGACGGCTTCGCAGCGGAATTCTGAATGGAATAGAATCAAGAATGGTAAAGCTAATGTGGTTATAGGAGCTCGGTCAGCGGTATTTGCACCTTTGGGGAAGTTAGGGTTGCTTGTTGTAGATGAGGCACATGAGTCCAGCTATAAGCAGGAGACAGCTCCCCGTTATCACGGCAGAGACGTGGCGATTAAGCGTGCTCAGTTGAGCGAAGCCCATTGTATTTTAGGCAGCGCCACCCCATCTTTGGAGATGTTAAATAATTGTCGGGATAAAGAGCATTTTTGTCTTGTTAGATTACCGAAGCGGGTTATGGATTTACCTTTTCCTGAGATGCGTCTTGTTGATATGCGAAAGGAATATTTAAGCTCTGAGAATGGCCTGAAGCTGTTAAGCGATTCGTTAACTGAAAATCTGAAGCAAACTCTTGAGAGGAAAGAGCAGGCGATTTTACTTTTGAACAGGCGTGGATATAGTAATTTTGTATTTTGTCCTTCCTGCAAGCATACTCTTCGCTGTCACAATTGTGATTCAGCGCTTACATTTCATAAAGCTAAAGTTAAGAGTGTCGGCGGGCTTGGAAAAGTAACCGGCAGGTATATGGATTATGGTTATGCCGTTTGTCATTACTGTATGTCACAGACTCTTGTGCCTGAGAAATGTCCTTTGTGCGGCGCGGGTCTGGCTATGATAGGGATGGGGTCGCAACGGCTTGAAGAAGAGTTGAAAGGAAAATTTCCGCAAGCTCGCATCAGACGGGTTGACAGCGATTCAATGGCTAAGGGCGACTATTTTCGATTGCTGAGTGACTTCAGTCAGGGGCGGATAGATGTTTTCACAGGTACTCAAATTCTGGCTAAGGGATTGCATTTTCCTAATGTGACATTAGTAGGGATTGTTAGTGCTGATACTTGTCTTTATTTTCCTGATTTTCGTGCGAATGAGCGGACGTTTCAGTTAATTTCACAGGTGGCGGGTCGTGCGGGGCGTTCTGAGAAAAAGGGACTGGTGTTAATTCAGACATTTTTGCCCGACCAGCCGGCTATTCAGTATGCTCTCAAGAACGATTTTGACGGCTTTGTAAGGGAAGAGTTGAAACATCGAAAGGTCTGTAATTTACCACCTTTTTGGCGTTTGGCAGTTATTGAGTTGAGGGATATGAAATTCGATAAGCTTAAAGCAGCTTGTCAGGTGATGCGTGAGAGGATCGACAGGATAATCTCACAAAAATCGCTGGATATCATTGTTAAAGGGCCAATGCCGGCGACGATAAGCCGAATTCAGCGTTTCCACAGGATGCAATTGACTGTAAGGGCACCCAGAGCAGGGATTTTGCGGGAATTATTTACATACTTACGTGCAGGCAAGGCAATTCGGCCGACAGTCCAGATAAGAATAGATGTTGACCCTATTAATTTATTGTAGCTTGCAATGTTTGGAGCAGTTTGTTATATTTGGATTGATATTTTCGGGGAGTAGCTCAGCTTGGCAAGAGCGCTGCGTTCGGGACGCAGAGGTCGCAAGTTCAAATCTTGTCTCCCCGATTTTTCGGGTAAAGCCCGAAAAATAGAGCAGGTGAGAGTTGATAGTAAAGAGTAGAGCAAATCGCCTGCTACGCAGACGATAATGGTGTTACGACAGCGTAAAATCCCTCTACTGCGGTCTGCCGCTTAGCTATTCTGGTGTTCAAAATGGGTAGTCAACAACTGGATTTGGAGCTTTTGCGGCAATCCGTCTTCGGCGGACTCGTGCTGCGCAGCGAACTGCTTTGCAGAGTAGTAAATAGTGTTTGCGCAACAGGTGCTATTGCTTTTCTGAGAAGAAGATAGATTTCCTAATTATTCAGTCATATTTTCGATACGGTTTAAGGAAATCCTCGCTTTGGGTGCATATTTACTTTCAGGATAATCCATAAGAACGAGATTGAAAGCTTTCTGCGCCTGCTTGAAGCTGCTCTGCAGCATATAAAGATATCCGATGAAATAACAGGACTGCGAGGCGTGTATCGAATACGGATAGTCTATGAGCAATTGCAGGAATACCTTGAGCGCATCTTCGGTTTTGCCGAGTTGAATATATGCCCGTCCTTTTAACAGTAATGCAGATATTATCTGCTTTCTGTTAGTGATTTTGTAGTGCTTTATGAAATAATCGAGTTTCTGTAAGGCGTTTTGATATTCTCCGTTGTTGAAAATACATTCGTATTGTTTGAATTTGAAAAACCCTTTTTCCCATTGGTTCGGGAATTGCTCAGCAAGATAGTCATATATTTTTGCAGCTTGAATGAATTTATTGTCTCTGAAGTGTTGTTCTGCTATTAGCGGTCCGATTTCCAAAGCATATTTTTTCAAGTGCTTTCTTTTTGTACAGTAGTTAAAGAATTTATCTGACCAGGGGCCTTGTAGTAATCCTTTGTTAATAGCGAGTGTGTAATCGGTAGATTTGTCAGATAGCGAAAGGACTGCATCTGCAAATGCAGAAAATACGTTCCAGTTTCCGTGTAATTGGAACAGATAACTAAGGTAAGAAACTATCTCTGGTTGTAAATTGCTGTTTATCAGGCATTTTTTAAGTGTTTTTGAAAAATCATTTGGTGATAAGTTTTGAGAAAGCCATATAGTAGTTTCATAAAAGCTTTTCAAATTTGATAGATTGAGCAGCGATTTTTCATACGCAGCTATAACATCGTTATTAGAGGCGCCGGATGATTTTTTTGCTTGTGCTAACAAGAAGAACATTCGCTGATAAAGTTTTACAAATAGTTTTTCTTTGTCCGCTTCTTGTTTTTTATTTTCGTCGATTGCTTTTTCCAGGCAGGCGATTGCTTCCTGATATTTTTGTTTTTTTATTAGATTTTGGCCTTGCCTGATAGCTTTGTTGATTTTCCGGATTTCAACTGTTAGGAGCGATGATGCCCCATTTTTGTATATTTGAAGGATTTCATTTTGACTCAATGCATAATCAAAGATAGCGACATCGTCGATATTGCCTTTAAAGAATCTGTGCTCGCTCAGTTCTCCCTGAGGTTTCCATGCTCCTATGCGTGCATCTCCGATGAAAAAGAGAATGTCTTCCTGGACCTTTATGTAGCTATCGAGCTTGCCGTCAAGATACATCTTGATTGTTCTGTTCGAATTGTCATAGGTAACTGCAATGTGGTGCCAAATTCCTAAGGATAGGAGTGTGCTTGAAGGCAGTGCGATTTCTCCTGCTGTTGTGTTTGCTGTTTTTGTTTTCGAATAAATAATAGCAAATTCTACCAAGCCACTAGAGGAAAGATGTAAATGAGTACAGCCAAAATCTTCCCATACGGTATGTGTAATTAGTGAAGACATCTCAGGTTTGAATTGTTGGCATTTGACCCAGAGTGCGATGGTGGCCTTTGGCAGCATTTCGGGAATGGAGATGTCGAGATAGTTACCATTGCCGTCGAGATAAAGAGCTTGGCCGAATTTGCCTTTTGTAAAAGTTGCATCGCCGGCTATGGCACCATCATAAGCGCTTACGATGTCTTTTGCATCACCATCAAATGTATATAAAGTTACTAAGTTGGCCATTAGCGGATTGGCAAAGCACAGAAGTGTTATAAGAAGTACGGTTGTGATTGCAGTATTTTTTGTGTATTTCATTTTGATTTTCCTTTTATTAAAAACATCAGGATATTTTTTATTGGTTATGAGTTTTTATCATATTAAGTCAGTACTGTCCCATTAACTTGAGACTTTTTTAATATAACTATTTTAACTATATGATGTTACAACAAAAAACAACTGTTATCGATTTGAACTGGCTGTTATCCTGCGGTGATATTTTACTATCA
>JAUVVQ010000048.1 GCA_030604525.1 Phycisphaerae bacterium
ATCCTTGCTTCTTTCACCCATTGGGTTCTCCAATTCAGAATAGTCAAAACTGGCTTGAGTGGTCTCCATAAGCTCTATACTATCATAATTCAATTCATTTGTCACTGTTTACTTGGGAAATGCGGGTTTGAATATTTTCGTGTGTAGTTGTTTTCTGCCATTTCTTCACTGGCTCATTCCGAGCTGGATGTAGTCAATCGGGGTATTGGGACGCTTATATTTTTACAGTCTTTGACTTTGAGTAATTTTTGTGAAATTTTCGGTATCTGTGAACGCACCAATGCTATGAGGGTTGTGTTTAGTGAGCATTTTTATGGTTGCAGAGAATTTTTCGTCGAGTCCAGCTACAAAAAAATCAGGTCGGGAATTTTCTGTGTGGGGAATTTCAATTTGATATGCGTGCAGGGTTAATCTGTTTATAAGCGGCTTTTCGGTTTTTCCTTTGCGGAGTCGATAACCTTTTTTAAAACTCGATAGAAATAATCCACCGGAGCTGCCGTATAAAGGGTCAATGACCAAAGGTAAGCCAATGCTTGGTAAATGAACTCGAATTTGGTGTCTTCTGCCGGTGATTGGCTTTACAGCTAAAAGAGCAATCTGCCCGAAATCAGCTAAAAACTTCCATTGAGTTATTGATTTTTTGCCCTTTTTATAATCGATACACATACGCTGGGTGTTTTTGCGAAGAGATGCCAAAGGTGCATCAATTTGTCCTTTGGATTGTATGACAGCACCGGATACAAGAGCAAGATAGGTTTTTTGGACGAATCTTTTCTGAAAATAACTGGTGAATTTCGATTGCGTCCCGGCATTTTTGGCTAAAATCATAACGCCCGAAGTGTCTTTATCCAGCCGGTGTATTAATCGAAGCTCCTTAGCCGTGGGGCTTGAGAGCTGTTTGGAAAGAATGTTTTTTAGCTCCGGCAGGCCGGTGCGGTCTTTCGTTACGGACAAACCCGCAGGTTTATTGATAACGATAATATCATCGTCAGAATATATTATTTCGATTTTGGTATTAAACATTTTTAAGCGTTTGTGATTAGCAATTCTTGACTGAAGCTTTTAAATAATTTATAGTTCTTGAATTGGAGTATAGTTAATCCGATATTCTACTAACATTGATTATGTAAGTGAAGGATTTTTGATGGCAGGAAAGAAAAAAAGTTTGTGTGAAAAATGTACCGGTCTTTGTTGCAGGTATTTAGCCCTGCCTATAGAAACGCCGGAAGACAAACAGGATTACGATGATATCAGATGGTATCTGTGCCATAAAAGCATAACAGTGTTTGTTGAAGACGGCGAGTGGTACATCAATATAATGAATAAGTGCAAATATCTTTCCGAGAAAGATTACCACTGTAAGATATATGACAAAAGGCCTCGAATCTGCAGAAAATATAACCACAAGGACTGTGACTTTGCTGAAGGCGAATATGATTATGACCTGGAATTTACCAGCGATACACAGATGGATGAGTATATAAAGATTAAATTCGGCAGTAAAAAGGCGGGGAAACGCAAGCCGAAACGCAGAAAAAAAGGAAAGAAGAAGAAATGAAATTCCAAGCGGTAAAAGGAACACGGGATTTTTATCCTTCGGATATGGCAGTTAGAAACTGGATATTAGACGGCTGGAAAAAAGTATCTGTCCGCAATGGTTTCGAGGAATACGATGGGCCGATTTTCGAATACCTGAAAATGTTTCAGGTTAAAAGCGGTGATGAAATCGTCGAGCAGCTCTTTTCGCTAACCGATAGAGCGGGGAGAAAATTGGCACTTCGGCCTGAAATCACCCCTACACTTGCCCGAATGGTAAACCAGAAAATCAGTTCGCTGCCAAAACCCATAAAATGGTTTTCGGTTCCCAGATTATTCCGTGCAGAGCGCCCACAGAAAGGCCGGCTGCGCGAGTTCTTCCAATGGAATGTGGATATAATCGGAGTGGATGATGTCCTTGCCGATGCTGAGGTTATATTTACTGCTGTAGATTATCTGCGAGATGTTGGTTTAACTGCCGATGATGTCGTGGTAAAAATATCCAGCAGAAAAATGCTTTCAAATATCCTGAAATCAATAGGAATAACAGAAAAGGAGCTTGAGCCGTTGTATTCTCTTTTGGATAAGCGAAATAAACTTCCGCAGGAAAATTTCGAACAGCTTCTTAACCAGCAGATAAAAGACCCAGAGAAACGAGATAACGTCCTTGAGCTTATGAATGCTGATTCACTGAACCAAATCGGCCAGAATCCTATCCTCTCTGATGCTGCCAAAGATGCGGTTTCGGAATTGGCTCAACTCTTTGAGATTCTCGATACTATGGGGGTGAAGGATTTTTGCACTTTCGATATCGGCATTGTTCGCGGCCTGGCTTATTATACAGGTATTGTTTTCGAAATTTATGATAAAGACAGCCAGCTAAGAGCAATTGGCGGCGGCGGCAGATATAATAATTTGTTAAAGGATTTTGGCGGCCCTGATATACCTGCTACCGGTTTCGGAATCGGTGATTGCGTCCTCGCCATTTTACTTGAAGAAAAAAGGATTTTGAGAAAAGAGACACTTGACAACGAGCTTGATTATTATGTCGCATTTGCAAATGACAAATACAAACGGCTTGCTATTGACTTTACTTCGAAAATAAGAAGGGCGGGCAAATCAGCCGATTTTAGTTACAAGAGCGGGAAACTCGGCAAGCAGCTCAAAGAGGCGTCATCCCGAAAGGCGAAAAACTGTATTATAATCGGCTCGGAAATTGAAAATGAGCAGCTTGTGGTCAAAGATATGGATACCGGAGAGCAGGAAATAATTGATAAAGATAAGTTTTTCAAACAACTTAAAAAATGATAATGAAAAGACACGCCCTTAATCACTATGAACGTGCTTTCCAGAACTTCCTGATTGATAATCGCATACACTACGTAATGGTTGATGAGCACAAACGAGCGGCTTTTAGTCATTCCAGTATCAAAAGTTTCGATTTTTTGTTATATCCCCCAAATCAAAATGTAATAATAGCTGAAGTGAAAGGCAGAACCTTTAAGGGGACCAGTTTCCTCAACCTGCAGGGTTTTGACTGCTGGGTTACAATGGATGATGTCAATGGTTTGTCTTACTGGCAGGACATTTTTGGCCGGGACCATACCCCCGTTTTTGTCTTTGCTTACAGAATAAAAAATGTAGATGTAGATTTTGACGGCAGGGATGTTTTTGATTTCGATGGGAATAAATATATTTTTTTTGCTCTTGTATTAAGCGACTATAAGGCCTATATGAAGCTGCGCAGCCCAAAGTGGAGAACTGTAACCCTGCCGGCAGATGAATTCAGAAAACACGCCGTCCAAATGCAGGAGATGCTGGTATAAATGTTTAAGATTCAGTTGGTGGGTACGGTTTAAGTAAAAAAAAGGAAACAACTTGTATCGGTAATGGAAATTCCGGAGAGAATCCAAAGCAATTCAACGGGGAGAAGTACCGGACACCTTTAATTTTCCTCCGGAAGATCTGCCTAACGTACCCTCAGCACCCAAAATTTCAGTGTTGTATGCAAAGACTGACTCCCAGCCAAGTTGCTGCTCCATATAATCAGCAACAGTCTTTTGCACCAACCTGTCTTCAGTCATTTCTATGTTCATTTGTTATGAAATCCGCTAAAATAATATGAGAGTTGATTAAGGATTAATAATCCCAGCGTAGCACCTTTAGCATCAAAATTTTCTTTTGTGGCAACTCCATGCCCGACAGTATTTCTTGATAAGGTATAATCTTTTTTCAAAGGATCAAAGTTAGCAAAATAAACCTCAGTTAGATATTGATGAAATCTTAAAGGCAGTAAAGGAGTGTATTGATGGTTCTGGGAACCTTTATTTACAGGAAGTACTGTTCCAGCCAAATCTTTTTGACTTGCTTTCTTAGGTTGTCCTTGGATGGACTGATATTCTCTCATAATACCTTCTATTCGAGGAAATAACACTGATATACAACTAATTGCATCATCTTTCTGGTAATGTTCGGCAGCCTTTGATATGAAATCCATATGTGGCTCAAATGCTTTTATGTGTGCCCACGTTTTCAGTCCATCTGGCAGTCTTTTTAACACATCTTCCTGTATTCGAGGAAGCAAATCGTCAACATTCCAGCCCTCTCTGTTATGGTTGATAATACCGCTAATTAAATCGTTATTGAGTGTAATAAATGGGAACCAGCCATTTTGAAAAAGAGATTTCCATTCTGAGTCAGTAATCTTAAATCTCTCCTGAAATGTTAGATAAGCATAATAACCGCCTAATAGCTGATTCAAATCATAATCTCTTTTAAAATTTTCTTCTGTATAAGAAACAAGGTCGTAAAACAACCCCTTTCTCCATCCTACTGAGAATAAAACCATGAGACCAACATCATCTGGAACTTCGATATCTTGAAATACCAATTCTTTTATATCAGCGATATCATTACGATAAATTACTTGACCGGCATCAACAGATTTTTTAACTCGCATTAGGGCTTTCATAGGAGCGTTAATATATACCGTTGAAGTTCCGTCTCGCCTTAAAATGGCAAGCATATTGTAGATAGAAGATTGAACAATGATGGTTTTATAAATCTGGGCAATTTGGTTTAATAAAAGTGAAGGGAAACCTTCCAAGCGACTAATGAACAAGTCGCCATCTTCTGAAGAAACAAATTCCTTTTGGCAAATCCAAACCTTTTCTCCTGGCTTGCAAGCAGCCATGGAAAAACCAGCAAAAGGTTTGTCGAGCTTAATATCAAATTTCATGAAGTTAGTAACGGTCACTATTTTCATCTGACATTTCCCATCTGTCATCGAATATTTTAGCTTGGCTACATCGCCAAGCTATTTTCTGGTTATTTTACTCTATCCGGCACGGTTACGCAGCACTTTTCTACATGTTTTTGGAGGTTCGTACTATAAATCGTTTATCATCAAAATCATGACAGGAAACATGTATAACCAAAATGACCATTGTAGGCAGAGATTCACCCGTTGGGTTCTCCAAATCAGAAGACAAAAACGGTCAGGAACAGCACTCATAGGCTTTATCCTATCAAAATCTTGCTTTTTTGCACTGATTTGCCTGGGAAATCCAGGTTTATTTTGAATCTGCGGTATTGAATCGGGACAAAACTTCTCGCTCCAAGTGGGGGATTTTTGTATATTGTAGTGCGATGAGAATTATAGCCGGCTCCAAAAAAGGAATGAAATTATTTAGTCCGAAGACTTTCATCTCTCGGCCAATCACGGACAGGGTTAAAGAATCGCTTTTCAGCGTTCTGCTTAAATATGGCTTGCCTGCTGGAAAACGTGTGGCGGATTTGTTTTGCGGTGTCGGCTCATTAGGACTCGAAGCATTAAGCAGGGGGGCTGAATCGGTCGCTTTCATAGAAAAAGATAACGGTATTGCAAAGACTCTTAAACGAAACATTGAAAAAGCCGGCTTTATCAAAGAGGGAAAAATCTTCAAAACCGATGCTTTTAAAACAGGGGCCTGGCTTATCCAAAACCGGAAATACGACCTTGTCTTTGTTGACCCGCCTTATGCAGCAGCAAGGACTGCAACCAAAAGCTCAGCGATTGGATGCCTTTTACTGCTTTTGAATGAACAGTTAAACCCCGGCGGATTTGTAGTTGTAAGGACAGAAAAAAATGTTAATCTGTTACAGAGCTATGGTTCGCTGGATGTGGTGGAATGCAGGAAGTGGGGAACGATGATAGTTACTATTTTGCGGTTGAATAAGAATGACAAATAAACAAACAGCAATAAAAATTATCAGAATACTTCATAAAAATGGTTTCCAGGCCTTGCTGGCAGGCGGCTGTGTGCGGGATATGCTTCTTGGCAAAAGAGCTAAGGATTATGATGTTGCAACGGATGCAAGACCTGAGCAGATAATAAAACTGTTCAAGAGAACTTTAGAGGTGGGGGCAAAATTTGGAGTGGTAATTGTTCTGTTCGAAAAGCAGCAGTTTGAGGTGGCTACATTCAGAACTGAGTCAGGATACTATGACGGCAGACATCCGAGTAAAGTTGAATTTGCTAATCCTGTTGAGGATGCCGCTCGCAGAGACTTCACGGTCAACGGTATGTTCTACGACACGGCACAAGAGAAAGTCATTGATTATGTCAAAGGGCGGGCTGACCTTAAAAAGAGAGTGATTCGAACTATTGGGGACCCCGCAGCCAGATTTGGCGAAGACTATCTTAGAATGCTGAGAGCAATCAGATTTGCTACCCAGCTTGAATTTAAAATCGAGCCCAAAACCTGGGCTGCAGTTTGTAAATGGAGCAATAAAATAAAACATATAAGCGGCGAGCGTATATGTACAGAACTTGAGGGAATATTAGCGAACCCGAATCGTTCAACCGGTGCCGAATGTCTTGTCCAAAGCGGCTTGGCGGAAGCTATTTTCGGCCTTGACAGGAAAGAAGCAAAGGTCGGCATAAAAGTTCTTGAGAGCTTGCCTGAGAAGGTAGATTTCCCCTTGGCCCTCGCCGGCTTCTTGGCAGGTTGTAAAACCGGACATTCGCTTGAAAAGCTGAGGGTCTTAAAGCTTAGTCGACGAGCCGTTAAACATATAAAGTTCCTCTTGGAAAACCGAGACAGGTTACTTGATGACAAGATGTCTCTTGCTAAGCTTAAATTGTTTCTATCAGAACCTTACTTCTATGACCTTTTCGAATTCCAAAAAGCTATCCAAAAAGTTCAAGGCCGGGACACAATTGCCCTGAGCGGGTTAAGGAAAAGAATAAAAGCTTTGGGTGATGTTGAATTGAAGCCAAAGCCGTTGTTAAATGGCCACGAGTTGATAAAACTCGGTGCCGTCCCAGGTCCGTCATTAGGCCAGTTAGCTCAGGAAATGTATATAGCTCAGTTGGAAGGGGATATCAAAACCAAACCTCATACAAAAAAATGGGTGCAAAAATGGCTTGAAAACCACAGAAGCACCGGGAAATAAATCTCACTTGCAAACGGATAATAATAAATGAATCCTTTTACACTTTTGATAAAGCCCAGCGGTTCAGATTGCAATCTTGACTGCAAATATTGCTTTTACAAAAACCGGGCACCGGAGATTGGCCGGGGCAAACAACGTATGAGTAACGAAGTTCTCGAATGTCTTATCAGGGATTATCTTAAGCTGGGCTTTGAGAATAGTTCTTTTTCCTGGCAGGGGGGTGAGCCGACTTTGATGGGACTGGATTTTTATAAAAAAGTTGTTGAGCTGCAAAAACAATATGGCAAAGCCGGCCGGCATATAAGCAATGCCTTGCAGACTAATGCGGTTTTGCTTGATGATAATTGGTGCAGCTTTTTAGCTGAGAATAAATTTCTTGTAGGTATCAGCATCGATGGACCCAAAGAATTGCATGATTACTACCGGGTAAACCTCTCGGGAAACGGTTCCTTTGATAAAGTTTTCTCAGCCATTAAGCTCTGCAAAAAACACAAGGTTGAGTTTAATGTCCTTGTTTTACTAAATAGAAAAAATGCTGATTATCCGGATGAGATTTTGGACTTCTTCCTGGCCAACAAGATTAAATTCCTGCAGTTCATCCCTTGTGTGGAAGTTGACCCTCAAACCGGCAATATTGCTGATTTCTCCGTCACACCGGAGCAATATGGAAATTTCTTCTGCAGAACATTTGACCGCTGGTATGAATACGGACCGCAAAAACTAAGTATTCGGGATTTTGAATCAATAGTTTCCTGGTGTATTTACGGAAAGCATACAATCTGCACTTTTAACAAAAAATGTAGTGATTATATGGTTGTGGAGCACAGCGGTGATTGCTTCGTATGTGATTTTTTTGTCGAGCCGAAATGGCGGCTTGGAAACATTTTGAATACTCCTATAGAAAAACTTTTTAACAGTAGCAAGAAAAAGAGTTTTGCCAGATGTAAAACAAAGCTGTCTGATAAATGTTTGTTATGCAGTTACCTTGACGTCTGTCGCGGCGGCTGCCTCAAGGACAGAGCCCCTTTAGAAAAAGATAAATACAATGGCGAAAACTATTTTTGCAAAAGCTATAAACAATTCTTCGAATACACAATGCCTAAGTTTATGCATATAGCAGCAAGTATAAGCTCAAACAGAACTCAGTTCTAATCTGGTTGATTTTAAAACTTGGCTTTTACAGGTGTAAAAATTTACTGTTGATAAATATGCTTGTATAAATATAATCGGTTCAAAAGGAATCATATAAAATATGTTTAATGTCAATTATACCAGACGCAATTTTTTGAAAGCTGCGGGACTAACAGTCGCTTTTCTTGCAGGCAGGGAGTATATATATGCTTCCAATGAATCCAGCAGGAAACCGAACGTAATTCTTGTCCTCACGGATGACCAGGGTTATGAAGACCTTTCCTGTCACGGCAATCCTGTCGTAAAAACTCCCAATATTGATAAGCTGCGCTCAGAAAGCGTTCGATTAACCAACTTTCATGTAAGCCCTACCTGTTCTCCTACGCGAGCGTCTTTAATGACCGGTCGTTACTGTAATCGCACCGGCGTCTGGCATACCATTATGGGCCGGTCGCTCCTGCGAAAAGACGAAATAACTATGGCTGATGTCTTTGCGGCTAATGGCTACAATACGTCCATATTTGGTAAATGGCATCTGGGTGACAACTATCCCTTCAGAGCTCAGGACAGAGGTTTTGATAAGACGTTGGTCCACAAGGGCGGAGGAGTAGGGCAGGGCAATGACTACTGGGGAAACGATTATTTTGACGACACCTATTTTCGAAACGGCCATCCGGAAAAGTTTGAAGGTTACTGCACCGATATCTGGTTCGATGAAGCTATGGAGTTTATTGAATCCAATAAGGATCGTCCCTTTTTCTGTTACCTGCCTACCAACGCAGCCCACGGGCCGTATCATGTCCCGGAAAAATACAGTAAGCCATACAAGGATAAAGGAATTAACTCGCCAACAGCAGAGTTCTACGGGATGATTACCAATATCGATGATAATATGGGGCGACTGACCGATAAGCTGGATAAGCTCGGCCTGAGTGAAAATACGATTCTTATTTTTATGACTGATAATGGTGCAGACCCCGCTGGCCGCAGTGAAGATAACTTCAATACCGGGATGCACGGCTGGAAAGGAAGCGAGTACGACGGAGGACATCGAGTCCCCTTCTTTATTCGTTGGCCCACCGGGCATATTGAAGGCAGCCGGGATATTGGCCGTATTACCGCCCATATTGATGTGCTGCCGACACTTATAGAACTATGTTCCCTTGAACCTGCTGATATAGATTTCGACGGTAGCAGTCTTGTCCCTCTTTTGAAAGGAGAAACTCGTAATTGGCCCAACCGTATCATTATTACCGATTCCCAGCGGGTAAATCATCCGATTAAATGGCGAAAAAGCGCAACTATGACCGACAAATGGCGATTAGTTAACGGCAAAGAGCTATACGATATAAACAAAGACCTAAAACAGAAAAATAACATAGCAGATAAACACCCTGATGTTGTCCGCCGGCTACGTGGTGAATATGAAAAATGGTGGGATGATGTTTCAAAACGTTTTGATGAATACTGCCGAATCATAATTGGCTCTGAAAATGAAAATCCCACCTGTCTTATGACTCATGATATTCATGGGCAGGTTGTCTGGAATCAGAACCAGGTGCGCCAGGCCGCTCGGGCGGATGGCTTCTGGGCCATAGAGGTGGAAAGGGATGGGACTTATGAGTTTGAGCTAAGACGTTGGCCAAAGGAAATAGATAAACCTATCTCAGTAGTACTCGATAAAAATGAAGATGAGCCCTATTCCGGGCGTATAACTGCTACGGATGCTCGTCTCACAATAGCTGATTTTGACGTTACAAAACCTGTTATGGATAAGGCAACCTCAGTTAAGTTCAATGTGCCTCTTAAGGCGGGTAAAACCAACGTTCAGGCCTGGTTCGTTAACGGCCTTGGTGATGGCAGGACTTATGGTGCATATTATGTTTATGCAAAACGGTTATAATCAAAAAGAAAGGGATGCTATTATAATGGAAAACAAACAAACAAGGCGTCAGTTTTTACAAGCCGTTGGTTTCGGTGCTGCTGCAATAGGATTGAATGGCTGTCATGGCGACTTTGCCTCAAATGTATCAAAAGGAATAAACAAAAAACCTAACATAATCTTCATTATGACCGACGACCAGGGCTATGGTGACACTACCGTCTATAATCCGGACTCCAAAATCCCAACGCCGAATATGGAACGCCTTGCTGAACAGGGGATGGTTTTCACTGATGCCCATTCACCCTCCGCAGTTTGCACCCCAACACGATACGGCGTCTTAACAGGTAGGTATTGCTGGCGAACCAGACTGAAAAGAGGCGTATTAGGCGGATACAACACGCCACTGATTGAAAAAGGAAGGATGACTGTTGGCTCGTTAATGAAAAGGAACGGTTATGCCACTGCCTGCATCGGCAAATGGCATCTGGGGATGGACTGGAGTCTGAAGAAAGGTTCAAAGCGGCAGGATGAGGAAACCATTGATTTTACCAGACCTATCATCAGCGGACCTGATGAGCTTGGCTTTGATTATTCCTTTGTAACTCCTGGTTGTCCTACCGATGACCCTCCTTTCTGCTTTGTTGAAAATCATTGCACTGTTGGAATACCTGATATGATTAGTCCAGTGGACCCTGCCGATGAAGGAAGAAAACTTTTGATGGCCCCTGGCTGGAAACACGAAAAAGTTGATTTAACTTTTGAAGATAAAGCAATCAAATTTATTGAAAAGAACAGGAACAAACCGTTCTTTCTCTACTTGCCTCTTTCGGCACCGCATATACCGTGGCTTCCGCCGGATTGTGTCAAGGGGAAAAGCGGCGCCGGCCCCCGCGGGGACCTGATTGTACTCGCTGATAATATTCTTGGAGACATTATGGACAAGCTTGACCGGCTTGGAATAAGCGATAACACACTGCTTATTTTTACAAGTGACAACGGCCCGCGAGAAGGTGTCAATGGTCACAAATCTTCAGGTGATTTAAGAGGACAAAAAGGCGAAATCTGGGAGGGTGGTCACCGGGTCCCGTTTATTGCACGCTGGCCCGGGGAAATCAAACCCTCGACTAAGAGCGATGAAACGATATGCCTGACTGACCTGATAGCAACCTGTGCTGCTCTAATCGGAGAAGAACTTCCCTCGAACGCAGGTCAGGACAGCTACAATATCTTACCTGCTCTTTTAGGCCAAAAATATAATAAACCTATTCGACAGGCTACGGTCCATCATTCCGGTGCAGGTGTCTTCGCCATACGGCAGGGCGAATGGAAACTTATCATCGGTACCAAGGGGGCCGGTTATCACAGTGGTGTTGAATCAGAAGATATAGGGCAATTGTATAATCTTGCTGAAGACCCTTATGAGAAAAATGATTTATGGGATAAACGGCCTGATATTGTAAAGCGTCTGAGAAAATTGCTGGAAAGATATAAAAAACAGGGTTATAGTCGACCTATGTGAAATGTTTTTGATAATAGGAGGTAAAAAAAATGAAAAATTCATTAAACAGAAGGGATTTTCTTCGTGCTGTTGGTTTTGGAGCAGCCGCTTTTGCGTTACCTGGCTGCAAAGGAGCCTCACGTGCTCTTAAGCTTGGTGCCAATAGCGGAAAAAGGCCGAATATACTGTTTATCTATTCGGACGACCACGCCGCTCCGGCAGTAAGTGCCTATCACGGGTTCCTCTCTGGTGTTGCCAAAACTCCCCATATCGACCGTATCGCAAATGAAGGAATGTTGTTTGAAAACTGCTTCTGTACAAATTCGATTTGTACGCCGAGTCGTGCTTGTGTATTGACCGGCAAGTATAGCAACAAAAACAGCATTTTGACGCTGGATGACAGATTCGACGGCAGTCAGCAGACTTTCCCCAAGCTCCTGCGAAAGGCAGGGTACTATACAGGCCTTATCGGAAAGTGGCATCTGAAAAGTCAGCCGACCGGATTCGATTATTACAACGTGCTTCCTGACCAGGGTGTCTATTTTAACCCCTTTATGTGTGAATCGACAATGCCTTGGTGGAATAAAGAAGGAAAACACCCGTGGGATAATCTGGAAGCTATTGAACGAGGGGAAAACAAAAATGTTAAACAATATAAAGGCTATGTTACTGATGTGATTACCGACCTGGGGATGAACTTTCTAAAAAATCGTCCCATGGACAAACCTTTCTGCCTGATGCTGCAACATAAAGCCACTCACGATATGTGGGAGTATGACAAAAAGCACGCTCATCTTTATGAAGATATCGATATTCCCGAGCCGACGACGTTCTTTGACGACTACAAAAACCGAGGTCAGGCCATTAAGCGAAGCACTCAAAAAATGGATATAGCAAGAGTTCTGCTGAACCACGAGACACAGAGCGGCCAATTTGATGGGCTGGATAAAAAATTGGGAAAATTACCTCCAAGGGAAAGAAAAAAACAGGCCTATCAATATTTTATCAAGGCGTATCTTCGTTGCGTCGCTTCTCTCGATGAGAACATCGGCAGGGTGCTGGACTTTCTCGACAAGACGGGCTTGACAAAGAATACCATCGTTATCTACACATCAGACCAGGGAGTTTTCCTGGGCGAGCATGGCCTTTTCGATAAAAGGTTTATGTATGAGGAATCCCTTCGTATGCCATTCCTTGTTCGATATCCGAAAGAGATAAAACCCCACAGCGTTAATAAAGATATTGTTCTCAACATAGATTATGCCGAGACCTTCCTCGATTACGCCGGCATCCCCATCCCGAAAGATATGCAGGGTGAGAGTCTGAGGCCTCTGTTAAAAGGCAAAACCTCAAAAGATCGGCGAACTGCGATGTATTACCGTTATTGGATGAACAGACCGCATTTCAACGATGCCGCCCACTACGGTATTCGAACAGAGCGATATAAACTCATTTTCTACTACGGCCTTGGTCTGGGGACTGCCGGTTCTCTTAATAAACCGGCACCGCCCGAATGGGAATTCTTTGATTTGAAAAAAGACCCGAATGAAATGAGAAACGTTTATAACGACCCCGCTTACACCGACGTGGTTAAAAAATTAAAGCTGCAGCTTCTTGCTCTCAAAAAGAAGTACGGTGATACCGACGAAAAGTATCCTGAACTTATGGAGGTGCGAAAAAAATACTGGTAGTTAAAATATCCGAATGGAAGGAGAACCAGTGAAGCGTCGTGATTTTCTTGGATTAGTAGGTTATGGTGTTGCTTCGTTGGTTTTAACAAGGAATTTTGCCTGGGCGAAGGGTTCCTTAAAGAAACCAAACATTATCTTTGTTATGGCTGATGATATGGGTTACGGTGACGTAGGCTGTTACAACCCGGAATCAAAAATACACACGCCAAATATGGACCGTTTGGCAAACCAGGGCATACGCTTTACCGATGCACATTCGCCTGATGCCGTATGCTCACCAACACGTTACGGCTTGATCACTGGCCGGTATTGTTGGCGAACCTGGCTCAAGAAACATGCACTCGTTGGCTACAGCCGTTCATTACTGGAGCATGGGCAAATGACTGTCGCTTCAATGCTCCAGGAGCACAGCTACAAAACGGCCTGTATTGGAAAATGGCATATGGGTTTAAACTGGCCAATAAAACCGGATGCGAAGGTTGATTTAGAAGGTAAATCAGAGTTGCCTGTTGATGAACTGATTGCTATGGGCAAAAAAGTTGATTTCACCAAACCTATAAAAGCTGCTCCGACTGAATTCGGTTTTGATTATTTCTTCGGCACCGCCGGCTGTTCAACCACCGACCCTCCTTATGTTTATATTGAGAACAACCGCACTCTCGGAATACCGAATGTTCTAAGGCCTGAAAAATATAGTTGTGACCAGGGACATATGGTGCCGGATTGGGACCCAACACGAGTAGATACTCAGTTTGTTCAAAAGGCCGTTGAGTTTATGGAGGAAAATCAAAATAACCCATTCTTCCTCTATCTGCCACTATCTTCGCCTCACGCTCCGCACCTGCCGCCCGAGTTCGTCAAAGGCAAAAGCGGAATTAGTCCTCGAGCCGATATGGTTCTCTGGGTCGATTGGAGCGTCGGCGAAATCATGTATGCCTTGGACAGGCTCGATTTGGTGGATAATACTTTGTTAATCGTCACCAGTGATAACGGACCTTTAAAAGGTCGAAATGGACATAAATCCGCAGGTAATTTCCGCGGCTACAAAGCCAGCATTTGGGAAGGGGGTCACCGGGTTCCGTTTATTGCACGCTGGCCCGGGGAAATCAAGCCCTCGACTAAGAGCAATGAAACAATCTGCCTGACTGACCTGATGGCAACCTGTGTTGCTCTAATCGGAGAAAAACTTCCCTCGAACGCAGGTCAGGACAGCTACAATATCTTACCTGCTCTGCTCGGTCAAAAGTATGAAAAACCTATACGCCAGGCCATTGTACTTCATTCCGGTGCGGGTGTCTTCGCTATACGGCAGGGCGAATGGAAGCTTATTATAGGCACTAAAGGCAGTGGTTATGAGGAAGGGTCTGAATCAGATGACATTGGTCAGTTATATAATTTGGTTGATGACCCGACAGAACAAAATGACTTGTGGGACAAAAGGCCTGATGTTGTACAACACTTGAGAAAGCTTCTGGAGAAATACAAAAAACAAGGATACAGCAGACCTATGAATAAATAAAAATAAACTTGCTTGAGGATTATAAAATGAACAGGCGCAAATTTCTTAAAGCTACAGGGCTTACTGCTTTATCTTTAGCGCTGCCGGGTTGTTTTAGTAAAAACAGAAAATATGCTGATAATGATAAACGACCGAACATACTCTTTATTATGTCCGATGACCACGCTGCCAAGGGAATAAGTGCCTATGATAGCTTCCTCTCGGATGTAGCCAAAACACCTAATATCGACCGAATTGCAAAAGAAGGTATGCTTTTTGAGAACTGCTTCTGCACCAATTCGATTTGCGTACCCAGCAGGGCGACGATTCTAACCGGAAAATATGGCCATAAAAATGGTTGTTCCGGCTTAAGTGACGAATTCGACGGCTCTCAGCAGACCTTTCCGAAACTGCTTCAAAAAGTGGGCTATTATACCTCGGTCATCGGCAAATGGCACCTGTCAACCGAACCAACCGGCTTTGATTATTATAATGTTCTCCCAGGTCAGGGGACCTACTTCAATCCAACCTTCAAGGAAAAAGGTTATCCCTGGGGGACTGGCGACGGCCGTCTTATCAAAAAGGGATATGTCACAGATATTATCACCGATATCGCACTCGATTGTCTGAAAAACCGACCCAACGAAAAACCCTTCTGTATGCTACTGCATCACAAAGCTGCGCACGACTTGTGGGAATATGATGAAAAGCATGCCCATCTCTATGAAGACATAGACCTGCCTGAACCGCCTAATCTCTTCGATGACTACAAGATGCGAACTGCACTCGCTGACAATCCGGTCTTTAAACTTACCGAAGGGCTGAATAATGAATTAGCCGAAGTCCACAAAACAGGTAAAAACGATAGGCGAACTGTATATCAATTATTTGTTAAATCATTCCTCCGCTGCGTGGCATCGCTCGATGAAAATGTCGCCCGTGTCCTCGATTACATCGACAAAGAAGGACTGGCCGCAAATACCATTGTTATTTACACCTCTGACCAGGGTGCTTTTCTCGGTGAGCACGGCCTATGGGACAAACGCTATATGTACGAAGAGTCGATCCGCATGCCGTTCCTGGTCCGCTACCCCCGCGAAGTTAAGCCGGCGAGCGTTAATGATAACATCATACTCAATTTGGATTTAGCCGAAACTTTCCTCGATTTTGCCGGTGTCACAATACCAAACGATATGCAGGGGGAAAGCATAAGACCGCTCTTGAGAGGTAGCTCACCTGAGAATTGGAGAACCTCAATGTATTATCATTATACAGACGGGGGAATACCTAACCACTATGGAATTCGTACGGACCGCTATAAGCTTATCTTTTTTTACGGTTTGGAATGGGATTTGGGAACCGGCGAAGTCCGAAAAGTCTCAAAGCCGGAATGGGAACTGTTTGATTTGAAAAAAGACCCGAATGAAATGAACAATCTCTACAACGACACTGCTTATGCAAATATAGTCAAAGATTTGAAAACCCAGCTTCGTCAGCTTAAAGAAAAGCTTGAAGATAGCGATGAAAATTATCCGGGCCTAAAAGAAATCACACAAAAATATTGGTAAGTTTGAAGAATAAATCCGCTTTTGTAAATCTACGTTTTTTCTTCATTTTCGCAAGTCCTTTGTTATATAAAAGTTGACATTCATTTCGGCTTTTTCCAAATTGGGTTTGATTGGCTTTGATTTGGCTTTGTTTTTGAGGCGGTTATATACATAAATTCTCGTAAGCCCTTGTTTAATAAAAGGTTATATTCATTTCTGAGTTTGGGTTTGTTTTTGGCTGTCCAAAATCGCTGTTTTTTTTC
>JAUVVQ010000081.1 GCA_030604525.1 Phycisphaerae bacterium
ACCAGATACGATATGGTGCCTAATCGAACAAAAAGGCCCCCCAGCAGGATAAGACCTGCAAGAACACCAACAGTCCATTTCAAAATGCCAACAATCGTGCGGCGAAGCTGCGGGACTTTTCCCGATAATGCCATCTCCGGATGAAACCTTTGGGCCGCAGATATCAAAGGTGATGCGAAAAGATTGCTGCCCAGTGTTACGATACCTATCAGCAAGCTGATTTTCCCATAGACTTCTTTAGGAACGAATTCTGTAAGCAATCTTACGCCAATCAGTGCGCCCAGGGCGGTGGTTATTCTTCCAAAGGCTGACCACGCTCCTTCTCTTAATATTCTTTTTTGGGAAAAAGACAAGTTTGCCATAAGCTTGCCGTGTTACGAAGCAGTGTTCCGGAGATAAACTTGTGCTGGTGTTTACTGTCCCTTTTTTGATAAGACAACAGGAATTGTCTTGAATAGGATGTATAGGTTCAAAGCCAGAGACCTTCGTTGAATGTATAAATAATCATATTTTATTTTATGCTTTGGGTGTAAATCATACTCTCTTCTTATCTGTGCCAGGCCCGTAAGGCCGGGTTTAACAGCTAATCGTATCCCTCGCAAAACTTTATGTGATTTCGCGCGAACAAGGACTTCCGGCCTGGGACCAACCAGGCTCATTTCGCCGCGTATGACATTTATTAGTTGCGGCATCTCATCTATACGGGTATCTCTCAGGAATCGGCCGATTTTTGTGACTCGTGAGTCATTTTTTGCTGTTATTACATGGCCACTTTGCTGTTCGGTATTTTCTATCATTGTTCGAAATTTATACAGGGTAAACAGTTTTCCGTCTTTGCCGATTCGTTTCTGTTTGTAAAAGACAGAACCGGACGAAGTAAGTTTAATACCAAGTGCAGCCAGACCAATCAATGGACTTAGGACAATCGACATAACCAGACTGCCCAATATATCAAGGGCCCTTATCAGAAACTCCTCGCTGTCGGATTTGCTTCCAAGGAATGTTTCAAAGAATAAAACTGAGTTATCTCCGTTCAAGCTGTTTTCCACCAGTTTAAGGTAAATTGAAGGACTAAACATCACATTTATTTTCAGATTACCCATAAGATACATTATTAGGTTTAGCTGCGCGGTATCCTGCAGGACTTCACAAATTCTGATTTCGTCGATGTCCAAATAATTTATGAGCTCTTCAATTCTGTTAACATAACGTTTTTCAATATACCTGCTGTTTTCCAGAACATCATTAAAATCATCGTGTCCGATTACCAGGATTATTTTTTTTATTTTCCCTGTGGACCTCAAAACCAAGCTGTTGACCGTAAAGGTGAAAAACACTCCAAGAGGAAAGGATATGGCAAAGATGCTGGATGGAAAGCTTGACCATTGAATCCTGAAGATATAGATAAAAGTCAGGCTCAAAAGTGTGCCTAAGAACAGGCCTCCAACAATTCTTTTAAAAATCTCCCAAACAGACCTGAATCTGCTCTTGTAAACCTTTGCAAAAGCAAGGGACGAGATATATATGAACGTCAAAAAGGCAAAATTGTCCTTGTACGGGGCAAAATTAGTGTGGGGGATGTTCGCCCCATATCTAATCAGAAATGATAGAAGGAAGGCAACGTTCACCAACAACATATTTGCAAGAAACAGGCAAGTTCGGATGAGCATAATATAGCTTCAGTCCCTTCTTATGTATTGTAACAGTTTTGATGCGGGTTTTCGCAGCATTATAAAGGGGCCGACGTTCAGGTCATTTCTTTTCCACGCCTGGTAACATTCAACATTTGCCCTGATAATCTGCCAAACACTTCTGTTGCTGTTGCCGCCGGTTCTCATTTTTATCAAAACATGTGGTATGTAACAGGATTTGATACCATATTTTTTTAGAAATCGCAGCATTAGTTCATAATCCGCCGATATATTGTAGAGAAGATTAAAACCGCCATACTTATCATAAACACGCTTCCTTACAAAAAACGTGGGATGGGGCGGATGCCAGCCTTTCTCAAACAAGCCGTCACGATAGGGCTGAGACCGCCATCTCCTGATTATTTTTTCAGGGTTGTTTTTGGCTATATATTCCAGGGCGCCGTAGCAGCAGTCGGCATTTTCAGCCTTCAGTGCATCTACGACCCGTTCGATAACGTCTTTGTCCGCATAGAAGTCGTCGGCGTTTAAGAAGCCGATTACGTCTCCTGAAGCCAGACGCAGGCCCTTGTTCATTGCATCATAGATGCCGCTGTCCTTTTCAGAAATCAGTTGTGAAATTGAGTCTCTATATCTATTAATGATTTCTAATGTACCATCTGTTGAATCACCGTCTACTATCACGTACTCTATTTCGCTATACGTCTGGCAAAGAACAGAACGAATTGTTTGCTCAATTGTATCAGCGGAATTGAAGCAGACAGTTATAATGGAAACCTTCATTTTCTCTCAATCACGAAATTGCCCAATATCAAGACGTCCATACTCGTTCGCAGGAAACAGTCCAACGCTTCTTCGGGCTTACACACAATAGGCTCATTTTCATTGAAAGAAGTATTCAGAAGGACCGGCACGCCTGTCAGCTCGAAGAACTTGTTAATGAGTTTATAATATAATGGATTGCTTTCCCTGCTCACCGTTTGCAATCTTCCCGTCCCGTCAACATGTGTAACAGCAGGTATAATCTCCTGTTTTTCTTTTTTAATCGGATAAACTTTAAGCATGAAGGGGTCTGGAAAGTCTTTTTCAAAATACTCACCAACATGTTCTGATAAAATAGAAGGTGCAAAGGGGCGAAAATGCTCTCTTTTCTTGATTTTAGCATTAATTGTATCACGCATATTTTCTCTTCTCGGGTCCGCTAATATGCTTCTATTTCCTAATGCCCTTGCCCCCCATTCCATTCTGCTTTGGAACCAGCCGACTATTTTTCCGTCAGACAGGCGTGTTGCGGTTTCTCTAATAAGCTCATCACTGTCTTCAATTTTGCGTATCGATAGACTCTCGGCATCGATATCGCCTTCGGACAGTATCTTTGCAATGTATTTGTTGCTGTATTGCGGCCCCCAATAGGCTGTGTCCATTTGGAATTGACGCGGCAGACCTAATACTTGATTGTACACGAAGCAGGCTGCGCCTATTGCGCCTCCGGCATCATGAGCAGCGGGGGGGATATAAAGTTCGGTAAAAGGAGCATTGTCAAAGATTTTTCCGTTTGCCAGGCTGTTCATAGCACAGCCCCCTGCCAAGCACAGATTCCGGCAGTTGGTTCTCTGATATGCATAGTTAAGAATACGAAAAAGAGTTTTTTCGTACATAGCTTGGACAGATGCGGCAATATTTTCGTAATGTGAATTGAACTGTCGATCATAGGCTCTTGGTTCGCCGAAAAGTTTGCACAGATTCGCCGAATAAAGTTGGCCAAATTTTGGTGAAGTGTTATACCACTGCATATTGTTCCCGGAAAGGTGGTGCTGAAAATAGCGGAGGTTCAGAGCAAAGCAGCCGTTGGATTTTAACAGGACGATGTCCTGCATTTTGTCAAGATAAAGGGGCTTACCGAATCCTGCCAACCCCATAACCTTGTACTCATCACCATATTTTGGGAAGCCCAAAAACTGGGTAAATGCCGAATAGAATATCCCCAGCGAATGCGGGTAATTTATCTGGTAAATCGGCGTTATCCGGCCTTCCCCGCCCCTGGCAACCATAACACTGGTGAAGTCTCCAAAGCCGTCGATGGAAACCAGGGCTGCTTCGTCGAATCCGGATACGAAGAAACAACTGGCAAGATGGGCCATGTGATGTTCGACATTGAAGACCTTTGCCTTTATTTTGTCGATATCTACATTGAACTGTCGGCTGAAAGTCTTTTTGATGCCTGCAATCTTGTGCATATTGAAAAGCCTGTTTTTAATCAGATTCAGGCTGGGACGTCTTCTCAAAGTAAATATGATTTTCTTGCGGAGATTGGCCAGGATGTTTCGATTTAACGCTATATAATCTACATCTTCTATTCCGATCCCAGCTTCTCTCAAACAATATTTAATAGATTCTTTTGGAAAACCTGCC
>JAUVVQ010000006.1 GCA_030604525.1 Phycisphaerae bacterium
CTACAAGACTTGCTTCATCAAGAACTGCAGAACCAGACTCTACATAACTGCCTGCAAAAGCCGCTTCCGCATAACCAATTACGATAGTAGCTTGTCCGTCGAGAAGATTAGACCAGTTTCCAGGTCCCGGATAAACTAGCTCAAATCCAGATATAGCATCAAACGGCTCCGGGTAAGGATAGGTATCTACTCCACCCAAATATGATTTAAGAGCCCCAACGGGGGGGGGCATATAGGCCTCAAAGCCAGAAGGGAGAGGAGAGGTTTCTGTAGAATGTGCCGGAATAAAAAGTCCGGCAGTAATCTCCCCTGACCAGTCCATATATACATGAGAAATATCTGTGAATTCCACGCCCAGGTCAAAATCGAGTATCCAGTCCGGTGTGTCAATACCGTATTCTCCCGCACAATCCAACGGGAGCGTAACTATCTCCGCCTGCACTGTACATACAGTAAAAAGTACGGCAATGATGGCTACGACAACTATCCTGCCGGCTCTGCCCTTTCCTCTCCACAAGGTTTTTTGGGCTTTCATTTTATCGCCTTTCCAAATAAATTTTTATACATTTTATTATACTATAAGAACTCCAAGTTTTCAATCCTTTTACTTTACTTTTAATCCGGAGCAAGACGGACTGCGCCTTCGATTTCGAGGATTTCCCGGCTGGTATGGCCAAAAACGGGGATTGAAGCAATTGAGAAATGCCTTTGGGTATGTGGGTGTGTATTCATTTTTTATTCCTGAATTTACAGTTTTTCTACAATTTGCGGTATTATATAACACATCCCTGAATATTTCAAGTATATTTCTGTTTTTTTTGAATTCCACTATAGCTTATATAATGCTGTCAGCAGACAGCATTCATAAACTATAAAGCGTCTTGCCTGCTGTTTTATTAGATGCTAAGATACTGCTTCCTGTTCGCTTATTTTTTCCGACATAACCGAAGTCATCACCTTCAAGGATAGTTTTGTTTTCTAACCAGTTTCTGTGGTTTCGTTTTTTTTTCAAGATTAAGAGGCAAAAGAAAGCTGAAAGCGGCACCTTTATCAGAGTTGTTTTCAGCCCATATTTTCCCGCCGTGGGTTTAGATGACCTGTTTTGCTATCGAAAGCCCCAATCCCGTTCCGTCTCTCTCGATTTTTTTTGCATTATCCGCCCTGTAAAATTCCTCGAATATCTGTTCGGTTTGACCTTCTGGTATTCCGATTCCGGAATCAGATATTTGAATCAAGACAGAATCTTCCCGCTTTTTCGCTGTTATTTTGACCTTACCATTTTGAGGTGTATATTTAACCGCATTAACAAGCAGGTTAGTTATAGTTTCTTCTATTAAGAGTCTCTCTCCGTAAATCACATCGACCTGCGGGTCTATTTCGCATGTTACTTCGATATTCTTGCCTGTGGCTTTATTCTGAGTGTAAGAGACGGCATCGAAGAGTGTGTTTTTCATTGAGAAATCGGCGAACTCCAACCGTCCGGAAAGTCTCAACCTGGTCAATTTCAAAAGCGCCTTGATAAACTTCATGCACTTGAAAGCCCTTCGGCTTGCTCTCCCGACCAAATCAGTTTGTTTTTCGTTAAGCCGACCTACCGTCCCGTCTTCTACTATTCCAAGGCAGCTTTGTATGGCCGCCAGATGTCCCTTTATATCATGTGTAAGGCGTAGGACGTATTCATCTTTTACACTGTCTTTTTTTCTAAGCTGAACATTAATATTCTCACAGCTTACCTGCTGTTTTCTTAACTGTGCCGATATAGACGTGGCCATATAAGCCACAAGATACAATGTCGCCGAGAAAATAAGAAAAGTTCCGGAAACAAACAACCCGTTCCGGTAAAGACCTGCGTCTGAAAATCCTTTTAGACTATGGTGAGCGAGAACACCATAATATTCAAGGGTCAATAAAAGACCGAACAGAAAAACCGCAAGCGTCGCCTGAAGATAACTATGCAAAGTAGAAAAAAGCGTGCTTGCAATAACCACGTGAAAAACGAAGAAGAAAAAGAAAGGATTTTCAACTCCGCCGGAAAAATGCAGTATCAAAGTGAGGATGAAAAGGTCCGCTAAGGCCTGGAAAGTTATCATTCTGCCAATAGTTCTTATCGAACCTTCCTTCTGCGGACTGATAATATATTTTACAAACAAAAACAGCAGGAAATTATAAGCGAAAAGTATGGCAACAATTATATAAAGCGTTCTGGCGGGCAATGAAACATTCAAAATTCTTTCCGCACCAAAGACGGTAGCACAAAGGGCTGCTATAGCCAACCACCTGAGTCTAATCAGCCAGTAAGCCCTGCTGGTAAGACTTGTGCTTTTAATTAAAGCTTCCATTTTTTTTATTTCTCAAGAATTTCTTTCACTTTGGCGATAAGTGTTTCCGGTTCGACGGGTTTATCCAAAAAGTCCTCTACGGGCAGCCATTCCTCATCTCCGGCGGCTGAGGCAAAGTCTATGCCGGTTTTATCTTTAATCGAGGTTATCATCAAAACCGGTATGTCTTTGTAATCATCGTTTCTTTTCATTTTTCTGCAGAAGGTAAATCCCTCTCTTGTAGTATGCATCATAACATCGAGGATAATCAAATCGGGTCTGAGCTTTTTAAGATGCTCCAGTCCCTCGTCACTATCTTCGGCACTATCAACGGTATAGCCCTTGTTCTCCAATACGGTTTTCATCACCTCGGTAATATCAGGGTCATCATCTACAATTAAAATTCTTGCCTGTCCCATAATTTTCCCCTAATCTCTGAATTTCTCATTTAACATTTTACCAGCCATAAAACCGATATGAACCACATACCGTAATATATTTTACAGCTTAAGCTACCGCAAAGTCAAATAGAGAAAGAAAACTAACAGAAATAAAAACAAATCAAAACTAAACTTTCTACGCTAAATATGGTATAATAACATAGCGGATGGTAAGGTATGATGAAAAGAATAAATTCAAACAAAAAGCTGAGATTGCTGTTTATAATACTTCAGTTCCTTCTCATTCCATCGGCTTGTATGGCTCACTCCAGCAGGTCTGGGTGGAAAAGTCGTGAAGTTAACTGGCGTATGAACGGCAGGAACCGGATAAAATCAATAAGCTATCCTGCCGAAAAGAGACCACCATTCTTAAAGGACCATACTACTACTTCGGTAAGGGTAGAAAAAAGACAACTGCCCCAACACGCTGTCCGTCGCATTGAAGAACTACAACAAGAAGTTGTGGAAACCACTGTTATGGTTAACGTTGTCAACTCACCGCCGGTGGCTGGTTTGGTGCCTTGGGTAGCCCTTGGTATTACAGACGCCCATGGGGACATTTACGAAATGGATGCTGCTGTATCACCGGTAGTTACAGGCGATTTTCTAACGCCCAGCCCGGAGAGTAACTATGCCATAGCAATCTTCGATACCGGAGCCAGCAGCAATTTAATCAATTATAGCGACGCTGCTATTACGGGACTTTACGCTTCCGATATGGTAACTTCATCGCCTGTGGTTCTTCAAGGTGCTTCCGGCAGCAGCGTTACCGCTTACGCCAGCTTTCCGCTGGGTCTCTTTGCGGACGGTCTGGATGCGATTGAGCCCAACGGCCTCGTTGACCCCTCAGGTATGAGGGGAGAGACGAATGTGTCACTCATTGTTGGTGACCAGTTCGAATCCCCACTTGTCCCCACTGTCATAGGTGCCCCTTTTGCGATTTTTTACAACGTTGCATTTTGTAACAACAAGGCGGTTTCGGTAAACATTGAAGGCCAGGACGTCAACTCTCCGCACATTGACTTTTATGAACCTTCCGACCCTTGTGTGCCATATTATGATAACAAGATTTACATGAATCTTCGCCCTTCCGACCTTATCAGTGTTCAGTATTTTCCCTGCATCGAACCTCTTTTTATCTGTCCGGATGGTGACGGCTCGCCTTTGATTCCCACTATTATTATGGATGCCTGGTGGCTTCACCAGGGGCTGTTTTTCTTAGACAGCGTAGATGTCAGTGACGGAGTCAAATCGGCCATTGATAAAGACGCATTTATGTTCGATTCCGGTGCACAGGTTTCAGTTATCAGTGAAGCTATAGCAGCTCGATTGCAGCTTGATATCGATAATCCTGAATTTACTGTTGAAATCTTAGACGTGACGGGAGATGTGAGCATAAATCCCGGTTTTTATTTAGATAGTCTGGAAATTGTTTCGTCTCCTGAATGGCTCAGCTACAACAATGTCCCTGTGATTGTGCTCGATATTGAGTTTCCCGGTGTAGGTTTCATAGACGGTATCATCGGGACGAATCTTCTTGTGGATTTCAACTTTACTTTTCACGGGGGCGGCCTGCCGGGAACGGGTGCGCCATATCTACGCTACGAACCGGTGTGCGACTTGCCGGGGGATATTGCAGGAGATTGTTATGAATGTCAGGTGGACTATTTAGACCTTGCCGATTTCGTAGAAGCATGGCTCGGCAGTTCGTCAGGTCCATCAGAAAACTGGAACTTCCAGGCGGATTTGGCGCCACAATCGGAGCCGGACGGAGAGATTAATTTCCTCGATTTCGCTGTCCTCGCTCAACATTGGCTCGAAGGCACATATTAACCGAACAACACACATTCCTGCATAAAAAATATAGCCTTCTAAAAATGTATATCATCATCTCTAAAGCAATTATTTGACAACTCCTCCTGTTTCAAATAGTATCTTATCGTTTATATTTTGCAGAGAAAAATATGAGAGTGCTGTTAGATTTTATATATATAATATTAGCCATCCTGCTGCTTCCGAAAGTAATCTACCGTATTATCCGTCATAAAAGATATCGAACCGGCTGGTCTCAGCGTTTCGGGAAAATCAAACGTAAACATCCCGAGAAGAAATGTATCTGGATTCATGCTGTAAGCGTCGGCGAGGTCAACGCAACGAAAACGCTCATACCGGAGCTTGAAAACAGATTCAGCGATTATGAAATAATTATAAGCACTACCACCGACACCGGCTTTGCTCGTGCGAATAAGCTTTTCGGAGAGAAATTTACCGTTTTCTATTTTCCGTTAGACTTGTCCCTGCTGATAAGACGTGCTTTTGATGGAATCCAGCCTTCGGTATGTCTGCTTATGGAGCTTGAGGTCTGGCCTAATTTCACACAAACCGCCCACCGTCGAAATATTCCGGTCGTTGTAGTTAACGGAAGGATTAGCGATAAAGGTTTTGCCGCTTATAAAAAAATAAAACCATTTGCCACAAGAATGTTCAAAAAATTATCTTTAATACTCGCCCAAACCGACGAGTATGCAAACCGTTTCATAGAAATCGGAATGCCTGCACAGAAGATTGTTGTCACCGGCTCGCTAAAATACGAGACCGCCCAGACGGACGGGGTGATAGAAGGAGCAGAGGAGCTTGGCGAACAACTCGAGCTTAGCCAGGGAAGATTATGGGTCGCCGGCGGAACCGGAAACGACGAAGAAGAACTGATAATCGAAGTTTACGAAAAGCTAAAACAAGATGAGCGATTCTGCGACCTGCGTCTGGCGATAGTCCCTCGAAAGCCGGAAAGATTTGACGAAGTTGCACGCCTAATCGAACAGAGAGAACTCCCATTAATTCGTTACAGTAAGCTAAAGGATGGAACTGCCGGTCCCGGGATAGACAAACAGGCGGTAATTTTAGGCGATACTATGGGAGATTTGCGGAAATTTTACAAGCTTGCGACAGTGATATTTGTCGGCAGGTCGCTGGTAGCGATGGGGGGCTCCGATATGATGGAAGCTGCTGCGCTTGGAACACCCACCATTTTCGGGCCGCACACCTTCAACTTCAGGCAAACCGTGGAAGCTCTTATCAGAGGTGGCGGGGCTATCAGAGTCAAAGATACAAAACAACTTCTGGAAACGTTACAAAGGTGCTTAACCGACCGGAGCTTCGCACAAAAGATTGCACAGAACGGACGAAGAGTTATCATAAAAAATCAGGGAGCTACGAAAAAATCCGTAGAACACATTGAAAAACTTTTGACCCAACTATAAGAACATACCCCGCGTTCCATTGGGACACGAGAGGTCCTTTGCAAAAAAGATTAACCTATATTTAAGATATTAAAGGAAAGAAGCCAATGAGTGAAAGCATAAAGGATACTCTTCGAGTCAATCCCAAAAGAGAGCGATTTAGAGTAATGTTCTTTGGTCGCATCCGGCTAAAAGTGTGTGGAAATAGTTATCGAGCATACTTTGCGCTGGTTTGCATTTGTTTTGCGCTTTTGTTTCTCAGTTTGTCTGCGGGAGCCCAGGGTCTTCATGGCTATGTTTCGTACAGTACGGCTGAGCCGCCTGAGGGCTACACTGCGGGGATGGGTTTTTACTCGGCAGTCTGGCCGCTGATTAAGCATCCTGTCAAGAATATTCAAATCGGCCTGCCTGGAGCGTGGATTAGTCCGGACA
Organism: Phycisphaerae bacterium; assembly: GCA_030604525.1. GTDB lineage: Bacteria > Planctomycetota > Phycisphaerae > Sedimentisphaerales > Anaerobacaceae > JAUVVQ01. The sequence goes on from JAUVVQ010000006.1 coordinate 6,430, forward strand.
ATTCCGATAATAAAACTATCCCGCTTTGTCCGGTCGGTACGCATGCAAGGGATAACTGGCCTGAGCGTGGGCCTACGTGGGGAAGTGTTTTTCAGATCCTGGAAGGAGGCCTGGGCTATTGGGCGGGTAACAGGTTCAGATACGGGCCTCCGAAATTCAGTATGAATGCGACATCTCAATGTTACGACTATGAGATAGGGTCACCGGGTTGGTCATTTTTTCGCAGCAGCACCGCCCTGCCTGACGATAGACTGGGGGTCGCACAACTGAGTAATCGTATTCTTATTCCACCCGACGGGCTCCCTTTTGCGGGTAATCCGAACGGTGAGTTTCTGGGTTACTCCTGGATGGCTTTACCCCTTACGGCAGCCGAGTCCGGGGAGCAGCCCACCGGTGAGAAGAGCTGGACGTGTTTTCTGAGCGCTGCCAACTTCAAAGGGCCGATAGCGTATTATATCCCGGAGACCTGGAGCAAGATTGCCAGGATATTCGATTATCCTTTTGACTACGGACGCGGACTCGATACCCGGCCGGGCAGAATGGGCGGCGGAGCGATGGAATTCAACTCATCGCCCCAGTTCGAAGGGAAAGATGAGAAAGGTCAGATTTATTCGAAAATACCTGAGCTGCAATTTCCCGTAGATGAGAAGGGCAGAACGCTGCTTGTGCAGGATGTAACTTATTATTCGAAAGATGCACTCTATAATGCCGTAAAGTCCTGGCGTGATGGAGGCCCTGCGAGCAGCGGAAAGTTTGAGAAAAGCGGTTTTTGGAAGGCGAAATTGAGCACCGGAACGCCGCTTTTCGACCAGGCCGGTAAACATCTGACCGGTATTGACAAGGTCTTTGACACCAAGGTATTTGATTCGTATGTCTGGGGTCTAAAGTGGTACGACGGCTCTGTCAGCTGCAACGGCTTTTTCCCTCGGTATTTTAAGCAGGTCGGGGATAAGCGTGTAGCGGTATCCGCCTCCGAAGTGCCCGCAGAGACGAAGCTTAAGGAAAAAGAGTTTCCGCGAGCGAGCATCGGTTCAGCTTACACGTCACCTTCGGACGGCGCCTGGGGCAACCCCGGCCCGAGCCGCGGGCCTTTCCGGGTTGGTTTAGCGGACGGCTCTATGGTTACCTATTACTGGTACCGTTTTATCGACCAGCCGTCCTTCCAGCAGTATAACTGGAGTGATGAGAAAAAAGCGAAATTGCAATCCCTTGTTGAAAAAATCCATTCAAGCTGGCCGATTGACAGGGACTATATGCCGCCGCCTGGTACCGGAAGCGGAACATTGGTGAGACTTGACCCGGCTCTTATCGTGACGCCTCCATCCGGTCTTGAGGTCGGCTATGTGCCGATTGTAACGCGTCAGGAGAAAGCCCCCGCCTCCGGGAATAATTAAAGGCCTCCGGTCACAAAGCAATCTCAGCGACGATTAGACTTAATAAACGATATCGCATTGGTTTACCTTCTCTGACAGAACGTTTATGCGAGCAGTTGTTGGCAGCGCCGCTTTCGGCGCCGGTTACAGGGGGAATTAAACAATTAGCTTTCCTTTTGATTATTCTTGACACCCGTGTATTGCGTATTTATAAGTTGAAGATAAAAATTTAAATCGAGGGATGTTATGAAAAAGATAATATTAGTATCTATATTGGTTGTCGTGGCGGCTGGGTGCAGCGGTAACGACAGTAAAGAGGTTACAAATAATGCGGCAACAAATACTTTCACCAATCCATTGAAGGCAAGCGGCGCGGACCCATGGGTATTTTATCACAAAGGCATTTATTATTACACAAATACGTCAGGTAGAAAAATCGGGATATGGAGAACAAAGGATATTACAGAGCTAAGGGATGCGGAGCATAAAACTATTTACGTTCCGCCCGAAAACACGATGTATTCCAAGCAGCTTTGGGCACCTGAAATAATGAAAACAGGCGACAACTGGTATGTGTATTTTGCAGCGGATGACGGCGATAACATTAACCACAAATTATATGTTCTGGAAAACACATCGGATGACCCCTTCGAAGGTGAATTTAAAATGAAGGGACAGATAAAGACCGATGAAAATGATAACTGGGCGATTGACGGTTCCGTATTCAAACACAGGGGAGATTACTATCTTATCTGGTCGGGGTGGCAGACAAGCCCTTATGTTGAAGTTGAAACTCAATGTATCTATATCGCAAGAATGGAAAACCCATGGACGCTTGCAACTGACAGGGTATTGATTTCAAGGCCGGAGTACGAATGGGAGCGCATCTGGAAAAATCCGGATGAATGGAACAATACGAACGACCATATTACATATGTAAATGAAGGGCCTGAGGTATTGGCTCATAAGGATAAGTTATTTCTTGTTTACTCATGCAGCGGCTGCTGGACACCTTATTATGCCCTCGGGATGCTGACGGCAGATGCCGATAGCGACCTTCTTAATCCGAAATCGTGGACAAAACATCCTGAACCGGTATTTCATCAATCGGAAGAAAATGGAGTGTATGGCACGGGACATAATTGCTTCTTTAAATCCCCCGACGGAACTGAAGACTGGATACTTTACCATGCCAATGACAGGCCGGAACAGGGATGCGGAGGTAAAAGATCGCCCAGGGCACAGTTAATTAAATGGAATGATGATGGAACACCTGATTTCGGAACCGCTTTATCTACTTCAACATACATAAAGAAACCATCAGGAACGATTGAAAATTAGCGGTTTTTTGATGTTGAGACAAATGCCCCTTAGTCCCCAGGCAGTATAGCATCAGTAGTATATTATTTTCATAATGTAAAAATCCGGTTCTGGAGAAGCAGTTTTATGGTGCGATGCACGAAAGCGATTGAAATTCATCGAAGTTTTTCAACCATTGCCCTGATATGTTCCGGTCCGGTGCCGCAACAGCCCCCAATGATATTGACGCCGGCGGAATGGATTTCCCGGGCCGCCTCAGCAAAATCTTCAGGCAAAACTTTATAAACCGCCTGTCCATCCTCTATTTCCGGCAATCCTGCGTTTGGTTCCGCTAAAAGCTGAATCCGGGCGCCTAATTTGCTGAGCGATTTAGCATATTGCGAGGCGAGCTGTATATAATTCTCAAGAGTCAAGCTGCCACAATTGAATCCCACCGCATCGACACCAAGCGAAACGAGTTGTGAAACAGTGCTGTCCACATCCACTCCCATCATTGTTCTAAATCCCTTTGGACCATAATCATAAGCCAGCGAGGCAAAAACCGGTAGCGTGCAAACGGTCTTAACGGCCGTTATTGCAATAGCAAGCTCATTAAGGTCCGTCATTGTCTCTATCATAAAACCGTCAACTCCGTCATCCGCAAGCGCCCGGGCCTGTTCGGTAAAGACCTTTTTACATCCGGCGACCGTCATATCTCCGAACGGCTCAAGCATCCGTCCTGTAGGCCCGATATTACCAAGGACATATTTTTCTTCACCTGCCGCCCGGCGCGCTATCCCGGCGGCAGCGATATTGACCTTTGCCACTTCGTCACTATGGCCGTGTCTTTTCAAGGAATAGCTGTTAGCTCCAAAGGTATTGGTAATAACCGCATCACTGCCCGCTTCGATGTAAGATTGATGTATCTGCAAAACAACTTCCGGTTTCTCAATGTTCAAATACTCAGTGCATATTCCAACTCCAAAGCCGTGCGAAATCAACTGTGTCCCCATCGCGCCATCAAGGAAAAATATCCCTTCCTGAATTTTTTTTCTTAAATCCTTTCTGCCCATAAATATGCCCCTGTATCAGTCTATAGTGTATTCTTTCCGCTCTGCCCGTTATGGTTGTTCAAATACTTCGCCGTCAATGACTCTATAAACATTTTTAAATCCTTTAGTCCCGGGACGAGTAAACAAAATCCGCCTTTGCTTTTCATTGAACCGAGCCGGCTTTACAGCAGAGAGTCTAATATTAATCTCCTGAAAACCTTCATCTTTTCTGTCTGAAAAGATATCAATAAGGTATGGTAGAGCGAATCCTTCACTAACTTTCTTATATCCGGCAAGCTCAACAACAGCAGCGATTTTTTCATCACCATTGAAATACTCTACCCTTCTGATGCGATAATCACAACAATAAATATATATTTTCTTTACAATCCTGTCACTATCATCCTTTTTTGTAAGTATATCAAAGACGCCGTCATTGCTTAATGACCACCGCCCTTTTTCCTCCAAGCCCGCCAGTCCGAGAACTTCGAGCAATATTTCAGGACTGACCACAAGCTCTAATGTTTGATTACTTTGTGCCCATTGTCCCCACCAGTATCCGCTAATCTCTTTTGGTCTGAGCAAAAGCCAGAATTCGCCCTGGTTTGCTCCTAAGATTATCCCCCTGGCATTGAAAGCCACATCGCCCTGCAGATAAATTCTTCCCGGCGGCTCCGCCCATATCTTAACGGGAAAATTCTCCTTTTTTTTCTTATTATCGGCCAGATATCGGAACGTACATTGACCGTGCCCTTTTATCGAGGTTACGTTTTGCAAATCCGCTCTCAAGGCAGCACGAGAATCAGTTACGGAGTTCCTTCCGGGACAAACCTCCTTCGGCAGCTTGATTTGCCTGGCGCAACCACAAAGAATTACCGCCAATAATACCGCAATTAGAGTTGTTTGACATTGAGTCTGTTTTTTTATCCTGTAATAAAAAATTTTCCGCTCCCTGTTACTTAGAGGTCAGTTTGCAGGATATCCCCTATTTGAGATGACAACCGTTCAATTTGCTCTTCATCAATCCGGGGATTTATAACCTCAACAAATTCATTCCGGCTTGTAACTCTCAATCGCCAGATTTCCTTATCCCCTACAATTTTCGTCGAATCATACTTTAAACGTTTTTTCCGCATCAAAACCAATGCCAGCACAAAACGGAAATTCATTTTCTCTTGCTCAGTCTCTTTCTCCAATCGCTCGAAAAACGCCATCAACATCTGGTCATCAATAAAGATTCGTTTTTTTTGTTCCGGATGAGACAATTTAGTTTTCCAGTAGCAATAGACATCCGGTTTATTCTGCTGCCAATACTCGATTAAGAAATCACGTCTTTGCAGACCTTCAGGAGTCTCCAGAAGAGCTCCGATGTATTCCTGGCCCGGCTCAATTTGTTTTCCCGTTCCGGCGCATTGTCCTAACGGTTTATCTATTTCCCATTCATTCATTCCTGCGCTCTTTAGATATCATCGATAAAACTGATTTTCTGAAATTCTGCCAAGACAATAACAGAATGTCAAATTATTACAAAAACAGAAATTAAAAATATTTTCTCTTTTTTATTGGCGGGAAACTAAAGTGGTATCCGTCGTTTTAGGGTTTCTGGTCGAACTTTAACCACATTTCAATTTTTTCAACAGTTTTAGGGCCTATTCCCTTTACGTTTTGTAAATCATTCGGTTCCTGAAATGCGACGTTGCCGGAACTATTTGTAATCCTTTGGCGATAAGCCACTATGTCCTTTGCCCTTACAGGTCCTACTCCAGGCAACCTTACCAAAGAGGCCACCGATGCCTTGTTGGGGTTTATCTTCGAGACAAAATGAACATCCCCGGTCTGCTTATTTGACCCGCGTGCTAAAAGGACAAATCCTATTGAAATCAAAACGGCTGCACAGCCAGCTATAACAAAAGCAAAAGACTTTTCAGAACTCTGCGATTCTGATTGACCATACATTTTCTTTACCGTACCGGATTATACAAAAGGTCTAAAAAAAAATTCCAACAGTTTAAGAAATTTTCCAAAACTGCCGCCGTGCTATGAATTTTAAGCCGAAAAGCGGAACGTGTTTCGTTTTGGCTGATTTTTCTTTATCCACCGAAAATCTGCCCCCGCAACTTTTTGAGCATCAGGTAAGATTTTTTCGGTTCAAACTTATCAGTCAATAAACCACTGCCGGCTATCAGACTATCTTCTGCATCGATAAGATGCGAGTATGTTACCGTATCAACAAAAGACTTGCTAAGCGCTATCTTATAAAACTGCCCAATCCATTCCGCCTGTTTCATCTGATTCCATTCGTCATGCCAAATGCCGGCAGCTTTCCCGCTCTGAGACTTCTGCTGAATTTCACTCGGCACTTCCACTTCCGTGATATAAACCGGTTTGGATAAAGGAGCAAAATAATCGAGTATTGCCGATATTTGCATCATATCTCTTACGTGCATACCCGCCTGATTTTTACCCACTCGAAACTGCAGACCTAAGGCGTCAAAGTTGATGCCGCTTTGAACAATCATATCTACATAAACCAAAGGCGAAATAGTATTTTGAGTGTCGGCGTAATATTCACCCCAGTGGTTTGCGATTTCTATTATTTTCAAAGCCCTGTCACCTAAGACCTTAACCGCCAGACTGGCGGCTTTAGTCATCTCCAGGACCTGGTCGAAACCAAAACCGAAATAATTAAACGCATTCAGGCCACTGACCACCCGCCAGGCACGAACACTTCCAGAATATCTGGAAACAACCTTCGAAACAAATCGATATGCTGTCTCTCTTACCTTCTCGAAACCTGCCTTGCTGTCAACCAACCATTTCGGGATGGTGTTCTTTTTGAACTGAAGAAGAGGTCCTGCGCCTATTGCCAGGCGTTTTTTCTTCAATACCTGAACACAAGCGTCTATTGTGGAGAAATCGTATTTGCCCTCTTCCTTCTCGATTTTTGCCCAATTTATTGGTACCGTGACAAAGCCCGACAAAGCAAGAAGCCCCTGGATATATTTAACATTGCCAATCTGCTCAGGGTTGACCAAGCAACCAAGACAGCCTCGTCCAAATCCGTGGCTTTTTCTTCTGGCCTCGAAAAGCACTCCCGCCTGATGTCCAGCCAATTGTTCCGAGAGCACAATAGCTCTCTTGAGAGATTCATCAGCCAACTTGGCCGCTTTAGGTGCATCGGAAATGTTTTGAAGAGCTTCTATAAATAAGGTCTGGGCCTCTTTTATTAACTTTTCGTTTTCCCTTGAGTTGTTAAACAGTGACCAGTCTTCGCGCTTATTAACTATCTGCATCAACTTGGCGCGTGTTATCTCAACGTTGAGAATATAAGGTTTTTCTCTTTCCGGCAAACAGGTTGTAGGCAGCAATACCCTGCCAAATCCCTCGACAGGCCAAAGCAAAGTCAGCCCTGCAGTCTGCAGTGTGGGTTTGCTGCATTCAACACAACCATCTTTGAACTTAATCCGGGCCCTGCGAATAGCAATCCCGTCACTGCCGAAAAGATAAGCACCGTAAAAGTCAAACTTATCTACTACATTACCGTTTTTAAAAACCTGAAATTTCACTTTTCTTCTCTTATAAAAATTATCTCTTAAAAACCTTTCTAAAACCCTGATATGTATAAGCCCTGATGAAATCAAGCAGCAACAATCAATTCTGCAGACAAATCAACACAGTAAAATATCTATTATAACCGTTACTTCTGCGAACGCAAACTCAACTTTGTCCACACCTGAATTTTATCTGATAGGGAAAGAGACGTCCCCGGGACGAAGGTGGGCAAGCCCTTTACCAAAGAAATGTCTTGAGGCCGGTAAGAACACTAAAAAAGAGGATGTGAATCGCTCAAAAAGGAAACTGGAAATTACTGAATATAAAAAACCAAGAGCGAAATCAACTTAATTTATAGCAGAGTCACAACTATGATAGTCATCAAATTGTTTCATCTGAAGTTCATAAAGCCGGTCGTTCTTTTCTATGAGCTTGCCTATTAAACCAATCTGAGCAAGCACTATTTCAATCAATCTAATGTTTATCAGGGCTGATTCAGCCGTACATTCAGGCAAAACAACAAAAGCATATCCGCAATTTGTCTGCTCAGTGGCAAACTGTGTGCCGATGATAGCACAATCTTTCTTCTTAGTTACAATGGGCTCTTGGCCGTCATCTATCTTATCACACAACTTTTGGAAAAATTCCTCATTTATACCTAAACCTGAAAATCTTTCCGAATCACTGGGCCAGCAATCGCCATCCCTGTTTATAATGACAATTATCGGGCCGTCTTCAGGTAAAACGTCAAATAGCTCACGTCCAAGCTGCTCGTTTAAATTATTGGCCGCTGAGAAAAAAGATTCGAATACATCCATTATACCGACTCCTGATATAAAACTTTCATTCTAATTCTAAAGCTAAAGTCGGTATAATCTTTGTGTAACTTTCTGAAGCGGGAAAAATATCTGCGAATTTATACTAAAAAAGCTGGAATGCAGCGTAACTGATGTAAGTTATAGGACTAAACTCGCTGACAAAAAAGCGTTTTTCCTTTTCAGTCAAGCATAGATTTCAAGTCGGACATAGGGAACTTTCGTCCCGGGCAATCCGTTTTGTGTGCTCCTGGAGTGCTCCCATGTCCGTAGATACGGCTTGCGGGTATCCGGTATCGCCCTTTCAAAAAGCGAACAAGACGAGCCAATGAATACATCTGTCTGGATGTAGGTCGATAGTTATCGAAATTACCCACAAGACAAATACCTATCCCGTCTCTGTTAGCCCAGTTGCCGGGGGTCCCGCCGCAATGGGCTCCTGTTTTTTGCTGACGCCAGCGTGTTGTTACCTCTACCTGGCCATCACCGCTGTCTGTGCCGTTTCCAATGACAAAATCATAACCAATAGAATCCCAGTGATTGCCTTGACGATGCCATCTGTCAAATATTCTGGCATTACCGTTATCGGTCGCAGAATGATGTATAATAACTGCCGTCCAATTCTTCTCCAGATAGGAAGGCGGTATCCATCCGTTTGGTACTCTCTGGAGGGAATTCGCCGTATTCGGCTTCGAATTCGAATATATATTCTGTTCCAGAACTCCGGGGCTATCGGCGCTATAATCGTGAGTTATTTGAGGCATCGGCTCCTGGTCATAGGCACAGCCGGCTAAAACAAGCAAAAAAAATGAAATACCTAAAAAAGCATAAATTTTCTTATCAAACATCCCAACAGCCCTATAAAATCATTATTCTTTGCTACTCTGGCCAGACGAAGCTTTTCGGCTACATCTATATCTAACCATATCGACATGATTGCCTCGTTCGTTGAACTTGACTTCGTCCATATACGATTGCATAAGAAATATTCCTCTGCCGTCGGCCTTATAAAGATTATCACCCACACGCGGGTCCGGCACGTCGGAGGGATTAAAACCTTCGCCCTCATCGGTTATAGATATCTGGACTTTATCCTCACTTCTTGTGTACTCAATCTGTATCTTTTTGGCAGGGTCCAACCTGTTGCCGTGCTTGACAGCATTAATAAAAGCTTCTTCTAACGCAAGATGAACGGCAAAAACATCATCTTCGCTGAAATCCACCTCTTTAAGCCCTGATATGATACGCTCGCAAACCACCGCAATTGCGAGAGTATCGCTGGGAACGATTGTTGACCAATTCTCCTGCATTTTAAAGGTCAAATCTTCTGGCATCATTTCCTATCGTCATACAGTTAAAAATCGTACTATTGCTAAAAAACCGGACATCCACTCTAAAGCTTTTCGGCCAAAAGGGAAAAAACTTTAATCCGATTCGGTCAAACCTTTAGTAGCGCTTTCGATATCATCATAGATATCGAAAATATTTGTAAGGCGTGTTATCTTAAAAATCTGAAGGATTTTTGGGTCAATACTGCAAAGAGCTAACTGACCGCCTCCTTCGTAAACTCTTTTGCTTATTCTTATAAGAAGCCCTAATACTGCTGAGGACAAAAACTTAACGCTGCCAAAATCCATAACAAGCTTAATTCCCTCGGTCTGCTCAATTACCGAAGAAATCGAGTTCTGAAGCCCTCGAATATCACTCTCTTCAAGAATTTTCTCGTCGGTAAAAGCTATTACCGTCACATCTTCGCCATATTGAACACTTATATTCGGCTTTATAGACGCCATTCTAATTCTCCTAATAAATTCTAACTGGCTCAAATGTTATCTTAGAGCGTTGAAATTGTCAAGATTTTTGAATAATTGAAAATTTTTAATTTTTTTTTATTTTTTTCCCAAAAAACTCTTGCAATTCAAAATTGCTTTTAGGATTATATCAGTTGCTTTATTTTAAATGATTTAAGATATAGGACGTTTCTTAAAACAAGAACTTAAAAGCAGGATTTTTGTACCATTTAAAAAGTATATTAGTTGTCATCCCTTTAGATTTAAACATACCCAAAAGATTGAGAAGGATTTTGTGTAGCTGTTAAAAGAGTTAAGAGAACAAATTCAAATATTTTTACAACCATTTTTAAGGAGGTTAAAATGAGAGTAAGCAGATCTACAGGTTATGCCCTACTGGCAGCAGGTTACATTGCAAAGCACAAAGAAGAAGGAATTATTCTGTCCCAGACGATATCTAAAAAGTATAAGATACCTCTGGAATATTTGTTGAAACTTCTTCAGCAATTGGTAAGAGCTAATGTTCTTCGCAGTAAACGAGGACCTCGAGGCGGTTTCAGTATGGCCAGGACCCCAAGCAAAGTCTCAATGCTGGAAATTATAGAAGCCGTGGACGGTCCGATGACGAGCCGACTCGATTTAACCGAACTGGCACCAAGAGAGAAATTCAGTAAGAAAACCGAACAAGCATACGATAAGGCGATAACCCAGGCCAGAAACGTATTCAAGAAAACTAAACTTTCCGATTTGCTTGGGAAATAAACCTCAAACATCGCGAGAATGAAAATTAGTGAATTTCAACAACTGATTGCCAAAAAGTATGTAAAGCGTGACCGAGAAAGGGGCACCTCAGCTACGTTTATGTGGTTCATCGAAGAAGTCGGAGAGCTTGCTACTGCGTTGGCTAACAATGACCAGAAAAACAAAGAAGAAGAATTTGCCGATGTCTTTGCCTGGCTTTGCACCTTAGCTAATATAAACGACGTCAATATTGAAGAAGCTATAAGCAAATACAAAGACAACAAGAAAAAGGGTTTTAAATAAAACCCTGATTGGTAAGGCATCGGCTTATTCTTCATCAGGATACTGCATTCCTTCATCCCTCCTCTTTGCCGACGAAAGGGCACGGTAAAAACACCAGCCGAATCCGCTGACAATCAGAAGGATTATTACCGTTAAAATCACATAAGCCGTTGCAGTCAGCTCATCTGCCCCGGAGGCCGCCGTTTTAGGTAACTGTTTTTGCTTTGTAAAATAAATCAAGCATAAAGCCAGGAAACCGCCGAGGTCCAACGTTCCAATCATACCAGCCCACCGAGCAAACCAGGAAGCTCTCGTCGTCGCGGTATTATACCTTTGCAGTAAATAACTACTGAGGACGACAGAAACCGCAGCTAGCACCAACAATATCCATAACAAAATCTTCATTTCCCTGCCCAAAACTGCGAGTCTAAACAATATCAACAACATAACGGCAGAAACTACGGAGAGAACAAAAGCAACAACTCCACCGTTTTGTCCCTTCGCTAACTGCGTGTTCTGAGCACTTCTGTCCGGCTGATAAAAGCTCTTTACGAAACTAAGCAATATCGCCGCTACGGGGGCAAAAAACATTATGGAGATTCCAACACAATTCGGCAAAATCCAATTACCTGAAGCGTTCTTGAGAAAACCCCCCTGCCTGGTTAAATCATCATAAAAACTCCAGACGACAAGTGAACCAAGAATAACCGGAATAAATATCCGGATAAGATAGTCCCACCAGATACCCAGCTTCCATTCGCTTCGACTGTTGGCATGCTTTCTAAGCCAGTCCACGCGCCAGAACCAGCCCAGAACAACACACTCAAGCAAGCCGACAAAACCGATACCCCAGGTTCCGTCGATAAAGGACGCAACATTTCCAAGCCAGTTCAAGCCCCCTCTGGTCACATATACAAGTCCGATTGACAGACCAACGAAACTCATTATCGGAAGCACTATACTCCTTCGCCATCCTGTTTTATCAACAATCCCGGCAAGCACTGATTCTGTAATAGAAAAAGCGGAATCTATACCTAATGTAACCAGCGTGAAAAAGAAAATAAAACTCCACCAGGCCGAGCCGGGCAACTGTGCAAGCGCATACGGAAATGCCACAAAAGCCAGGCCGGGCCCGCCGCTTGCTACTTCCTGGACTGAAACAGGATTCCCCGCTGCCGCCGTCGCATAGGACATCGCACCCAAAGTTGCAAATATCGCCAGTCCCGCAAGAAAACTGGTTGCAAAATCCGCAAGCCCAATTACCGCTGCATTGTTATTTATATCACCTTTCCTGTGCAAAAAACTTGCATAAGTAATCATAACTCCAAATGCAAGACTTAATGAGAAAAAGGCCTGGCCAAAGGCATACTGCCAGGTCGTCGCTTTGGCAAGCTGTGACCAGTCAGGATTAAGATAATACGCAAGTCCCTTAATACTTCCCGGCAACATCAATCCGTTAACCGCAAGTACCACAAGCATCAGCCAGGGAAGCAATACCGTAAAACGGACAATTTTATCAACAAGCTTGACGCCTTTGAATATACACAGATACATCGCAGCCCAGGTAATAGTCAGCATCAGGACCACTTCCAACCGAAGTGAACCAAGAGAATAACCTTCGCTATGACCAAGGTAATCCTTGTAAAAAAAATCTTTGGCCTGCTGAACACCTTCGAGACCCTTACCCGCCCAGGGAAGCTGCCCGCCGTTAAATATCCCCTCTACGCTATATAGAAGGAAACTAAAACAATACGCAAGTATAACAGGATAAAATGTAACAATTACAAAACCAAGAATTGTTCCCCACCATCCTACGAATTCTAATCTCTTATGGGCGTGTGCGAAGGCGTCCGGCGCCGCCCGCTGGGTAAAGTGTCCCATACTGAATTCAAGGATAAGCATCGGGATGCCAACCAAAAACATCGCAATTATATAAGGTATCAAAAATGCCGCCCCTCCGTTGTCATAAAGCATATAAGGAAATTTCCACAAATTCCCAAGCCCGACCGCAGAACCTATTGCCGCCAATATAAATCCGCTTCTGGTATTCCAGGTCTCTCTTTGCTCTTCTAAAAGATTTGCCATACTTGATTGTCCTGAATATTATTTCCAAAATTCCCGTTCTTTTTTTTTATTTGTCCGGAAATTCATGCTGGAAGGAGTTCTTTACAACTAATGTTCCAAGGCAAGCAGGCGTAAAGTATCACGTTCCACTATTTGCCGGATATGGTCACGTGGGACTTTCGGCAGATTAGTATCATCTATAAGCTTATTAAACCCAAGAAGCGTCTCGATACATTCGCCGGCATTACTTGAGGGGAAACCGCTGCCAAACAAAAGCTTATCCATAACTTCACTCTCATAAGCGGAAAGCACTGTATTGTAAACCTGCCAGATGCGTTTTGGATTCAAAGTCAAATCCGCATAAACATTTTTATGCTTCGAGACCATCAAGAGCGTCTGCTGGAGAAAGGGCTGTCCCATATTCCCTATGACAATCTTCAAATCGGGAAAAGTCCGTGCGACCTCATCCAGAAGATATGGTTGTGCATAATCCAGCACCGCTGACGGATAAGCACCATCGTTATGAAAGAAAACAGGGGTCCCGATTTCCTGAGCCGACTCATAAAGCTGCATAGCCCTGGTATGAGCAGGATGAAACCCGCAACTCGCACAAGAAAGCACAACACCTTTTAGCCCCAGGTCGTCCCGGAGACGATTCAGGTTTTCGGCGTCGATATTATCCTTCGTCGGCTGAACAAGAGCAAAACCTATCATCTTGTTTTCGTGAGCATTTATGTACTCAGACAATTCCTCATTTATATCGCTGCTGGGACCATCCCCTGCTGCCAGGACCAGGCAGGCATTGACTGTCTCCGCCGCATCGAGGTGTTTGTCTTTATCGATTTCTCTGACAGCACTTTGTATATGTGTGTGACAATCTACTATCATATTTATTGCCTTTTATTTTAAGAGCTTTCCAGACGTCTGAGCCAAACCTTTTTTAAAAACCAAAGCTGTTTTGCAAGCTGCGAAATCGCCCAAACGTTAACGCCTTTTGCTTATCCTGTAATATACGCTATATTCTATCCGTTCAACCGTCAAGGAGAAAGATTTTAACTCCCCTCCAGCAATTCCAAATCCAGCATAAAGGATTTGCTTTTAGCTATATGGTTTTAAAATTACAAACTGTAACCAAAACTAATTTAAAGACCTCAAGTTTCTAAGCAAAGTAGTAATATGCGAGAGCTCTTCGTTAATGATAAGCTCGACTTTATCTCTACCTGCTTTTGCAGAAACCATAGACCTTAAGCCGTAATAAAATACGACAGCTTCTTTCTCGGAATTCAGAGCAATTTCGATGATTTCTTTAATGGATTCGTTACCGGTAAATTCTTTCATAGGAGAAATTCTGCCTTCGTATCCTCGAGCATAGGCCATTTCCTGTAGATATAAGACGGCCTGATTATCCGGGTCATACGTAGTTTGTTCTTTTTCACCGGCTCCGAGCTGAGCTCTTAAGTCTTTAAATATTTTCTGGTGTCCGTTTTCCATTGCTGCGAGATTTAGAAATAATTTTTTTGTTGGTTCGTCAGATGTTTTCTCGGCAGCTTCCTTATAAAACTCTTCAGCATTTGCTTCCATTTCTTCTGCGATTTCGAAAACTTCATCCGCATTAAATGTGATAGGCATTATGCGCCTCCTTCTGCTTTTGTTGGCGCAGCAAACACACGCTGTCCCAACTCTTTGTCCATCATAAATAGGGATTGTGGACTATTTTTGATTAGTTTAAGTTGTCCAACTATTTTACCCACGTTATCCTCTTCCTCAACCTGCTCGCCAACAAACCATTGCAGGAATATTTCCGTGGCATTATCTTTTTCACTCCGAGCCAGATAAACGAGGTCATTTATTAAACCTGTAACCTTTTGCTCATGCTCTAATGTCGCCTCAAAAACTGCGCTTGGCGAATCCCATTCCGATGGAGGTTTATCTATCGCCTGCAGAAGCACTTTCCCGTCGCGCTCGATAATATAATCATAAAGCTTCATGGCGTGGAACTGCTCCTCCTGAAACTGCACCCGCATCCAATTGGCAAATCCTGACAAGTCTATCGACTCGAAATAAGCCGCCATTGAAAGATACAGATAAGCTGAATACAGTTCCGCATTAACCTGCCCATTCAGGGCATTTTCCATTTCTTTATTTATCATTTTCTAACCTTTCCATAATCCGTGAACATTGCAGTGCTCACGTGCGGACACTCTATCCGCCTCGACATTAAAGACAGCTTGCGGTTCGTCGCCGGGATTGAGGAACTGACGATATGCTTTGCCATCAGCCAGCAGTTCAATCCACTCGATGTAATGTTCCTCGAGCATCGGATGCGGCACAGAACCGACCTTTACTTTGTAGCCGGCCTCGATTTTTTCAATCACCGGTACGTGCTTTTCCGTTGCAGCATCAGCGGTCTTCTCATCCAGAAGCTTCATCGGCGAACCACAGCAAACCAGTTCGCCCGCTCCTCCGCTTAGAACCTCGACGATATTACCGCACGTCGCACATTTATATACTTGAAGTCTTTCAGCCATAACTAATTCTCCTTTCTTAATTCAGAATTTTCATTTTACAATTCCAAGCTCTTTATGCTTGGCCAGAATTTCATCAGCCAGCTTATCAAGTTTACCAAAATCATCTTCCTTTGGTTCACCCTTTGCCAAGACTGGCTCAAGTATTCCAACTTTAAGGTTTCCCAGCATAGCCGTCAACTGCTCGACCATTTTACCGCCCCAGCCGAAAGAGCCGATAATAGAAGCAAATTTCGTTTTAGGTCGAAGTGCATTAGCTAAAAATGCCGCATAAGCCGCACATGGATGCGGACCAATCAGCACCGTTGGTGAGCCGATTACAATCGTTGCTGCGTCAACCAAGGCGATTGCAAGCTTGCCAACATCAACTGTCGAAAGCTCGAATTGCCTTACCATAATACCTCTTTCAATCAGTGCATCTACAAAAAACGAGACCATCTTAGCAGTACTTCCATGCATCGAGACGTAAGGAACGACAACTTCATTTTTAACCGCATCAGAGGCCCAGTCCTTATAAGCGTCAATTATAAATTCAGGGCGATTATAAACCGGGCCGTGACTGGGAGCTATTATCTCGATTTCCAATGACTCAAGTTTTTCCAGGTTGTTATTTATCTGCCGCCTGAATGGCATCATAATCTCAGCATAGTATCGCTTGGCCGATTCATACACCGTAGCTTCGTCATCGACGAACAGATTACTTGTTGCAAGGTGAGCGCCAAGGAAATCACAGGAAAACAGAATCTTATCTTCTTTCAGATACGTCGCCATAGTTTCCGGCCAATGCACCCACGGCAGATAAATAAACTGCAATGTTTTATCTCCCAGAGAAAGTGTTTCTCCGTCCTCAACAGTGATAAATTTATCTTCCTGGAGGTCAAGAATATCGATTAACATAGCTTTGCATTTTGGATTCGTTACTACCCTGGCATCAGGATACAATTTCAGTATATCCGGCAGTGAACCGGAATGGTCCTGCTCTGCATGATGAGCAATAACGTAATCAAGCTTGCCTGCTCCAGCCTTGGAAAGATTGCCAATAAGAACCCCTGTTTTAGCTGGATCAACCGTGTCGAGCAAAGCTGTCTTCTCACTGCCCTTTATCAGGTAAGAATTGTAACTGGTACCATCCGGCAGAGGTATAAGCCGGTCAAACAACCTTACATCCCAGTCAACCGCTCCCACCGCTAAAATATCTGCTTTTAACTGTCTCATTTTTTTCCTTTCTGACCCACATCAGGCAGTTGTAACAAAATATCATTTACCCAGTAATTGCTTCGTTTCCTTTAGTACTGCTTCATAGTCCGGCTCGTCAGTCAACTCACGAACTATCTCTATGTAATGGATAATCCCGTCTTTGTCGACCACAAAAACCGCCCTCGCCAGCAAACGCAAATCCTTTATGAGCACACCGAATGCCTGACCGAATGATGCGCTTCTGTGGTCGGAGAATATATAAACATTCTTAACATCCGCCGCTGCACACCAGCGAGTCTGCGCAAAAGGCAAATCCATACTGATTGCCAACACCACTACATCTTCACCTAAAGATACAGCTTCCTTGTTAAATCTTCGCGTCATCATATCGCAAACCGAGGTATCAAGAGAAGGTATAGAAGAGATAATACACACCTTGTTCCTGAACGAGGAAAGCTTGACAGGTTCCAAATCTTTCCCCGCAACTTCACAGTCAGGGACCTGGTCGCCGACTTTGAGTTCATTGCCAGCTAAAGTCAAGGGACTTCCCCTCATAGTTACCAAACCTTTTCGCTCTTTCATTTTTTCTCCTTTCTTAATTCAGAATTTTCATTTTACAATTCCAAGCCCTTTATGTTTAGCCAAAATTGCATCAGCCAGCTTATCAAGTTTACCAAAATCATCTTCCTTTGGTTCACCCTTTGCCAAGACGGGCTCAAGTATTCCAACTTTAAGGTTTCCCAACATAGCCGTCAACTGCTCAACCATTTTGCCGCCCCAGCCGAAAGAGCCGATAATAGAAGCAAATTTCGTTTTAGGTCGAAGTGCATTAGCTAAAAATGCCGCATAAGCCGCACATGGATGCGGACCAATCAGCACCGTTGGTGAGCCGATGAACATTCAGCAATGGCAAATCCACTTGCAATGAAGCATACACATAAACTCACTACTAAATTTCTTCTCATCTTCTTATCTCCTCTTAAAAAAAGTTAAAAACACCGGTTCAAACAGTCCGAACCATATTATTTGCTGAATTCCTTGAAGTTTCCCCAACAGGCAATAATATCCAAGATACCACTTTTAGACCCTTGAGGCAATGGATTTATCGGAATTGCTGGTCAGTTGAAACAATCTTTGACCCGGAGCGTAAAAACTGATAGTATTCGCATTTTAATTTTATATTAACAGGTAAAAGGAACGAAGATGCCGCACAAGATAGGAACCAAAAAGCAGCTTTCAGAAAACGTTTTTACCGCCGAGGTAGAAGCGTCATTGATTTGCCGGGCGTGTAAGCCGGGGCAGTTTATTATTCTCTGTATAAATAATGAATACAGCGAGCGCATTCCATTGACGATTGCGGATTCCGACTCTGAGAAAGGGACAATCCGTCTTATCTGGCAGCGCATCGGTAAGACAACGGCTGAGTTAGCTGACCTGAAAGAAGGAGATGAGATAGAAAGCATCGTCGGGCCGTTGGGCAACCCGACGCATATCAAAAATTACGGGACAGTTGTTTGCGTCGGCGGAGGTATCGGTAACGCCCCGTTGTATCCGATTGTAAAGGCATTGAAAGAGGCATCGAATACGATAATCACCATCCTCGGCGCCAGGAACAAAGAGCTGCTTATTCTGGAGGATGAGTTTACAGAAATGAGCGATGAGCTGATAGTAACGACCGACGACGGTTCCTACGGTCGGAAGGCGCTGGTGACAGAGCCGTTGAAGGAGGTTTGTCAAAGGGAAGGCAAACCCGACCAGGTATTTGCAATTGGACCTGCGATAATGATGAAGTTCTGCTGTGAAGTGACGAAGGAATTTTCCATACCGACCCAGGTATCACTTAATACGATTATGATAGACGGGACGGGAATGTGCGGGGGCTGCAGGATAGAATATGACGGCAAGCCGAAATTCGTATGTGTTGACGGGCCTGAATTTGACGGACACAAGGTCAACTTCGATTTAATGATAAAAAGATTAGATACATACAAGGATAAGGAAAAAAGCTCCTATGAAAAGTATAAAGAACACAAATGCAAGATAGGGCTTGATAAAAACAAGTAACCGAATCAGAGCAAAACAAAAATATTGTAATTTTCATCAAATCAAAAAAAGGATTTTTCAGTGAAGGAAAAAAAAAGTAAGGAATTTTTAGAGAAGCTGCTCGAAAAGCAAACGAAAGGACAGTTGAAACCATCCGACAGATTCGATATACCCTGCCAGGATATGCCGGTGCAGGATGAAGTTGAAAGACGGGACAACATAAATGAAGTGGCACAGGGTTATACGGAACTCCAGGCACGTCTGGAAGCTATGCGTTGTATCCAATGCAAAAATGCTCCCTGCATAAAAGGCTGTCCGGTAGAGATACGAATAAAGGATTTCGTAGGGGCGATAGCAGAAGGAAGATATAAAGAATCGCTTGAGATTATCAAGGAGAACTCGCTTTTGCCTGCGGTCTGCGGCCGGGTATGCCCCCAGGAAGCTCAATGCCAGAAATACTGCACGGTAGGGAAAAAATTTAAAGACCCGACCAAGGCGGTATCTATCGGCAGATTAGAAAGATACGTCGCAGATTTAGACCGGGATAACAATTCAATACCCGAAGCTGGAGCGGCTACCGGAATGAAAGTTGCGGTGATAGGTTCGGGTCCGGGCGGAATTGTTGCAGCCAGCGACACGAGGCGTGCAGGTCATGAAGTTACGATTTTCGAGGCGTTTCACAAGTCGGGCGGCGTTCTGGTTTACGGTATTCCCGAGTTTCGGCTTCCGAAATCAATCGTCAAAAAAGAGATAGAAGTCATAGAGAAAATGGGCGTTAAGATAGTCTGCAATTTTGTAGTAGGCAAGACGCGAACTATCAGGCAGTTGATGAAAAAAGACGGTTTCGATGCAGTTTATATAGGCGTCGGAGCAGGTTTGCCGAGATTTATGAACATCGAAGGAGAATCTCTTGTGGGTGTTTACAGCGCGAACGAATACCTGACCAGGACAAATTTAATGAAGGCATATAAGTTTGGCGATGGGGCGGATACCCCGATATTGAATTCAAAGAAGGTTGCAGTTATCGGGGGCGGTAATGTGGCTATGGATTCAGCGAGGACGGCGGTCAGGTTGGGAGCTGAGAAGGTTTATCTTATTTACCGGCGCAGCGAGAAGGAGATGCCTGCAAGAATTGAAGAGGTTCACCATGCCAAAGAGGAAGGAATCGAATTCCATCTTCTTCGAAATCCAAAACGGATAATCGGGGATGAAAGCTATCGCGTAAAAGCTATAGAGTGCCTTAAGTATGAGCTTGGGGAGCCGGATGAGTCGGGAAGAAGGAGACCGGTCCCGATAGAAGGTACCGAGTTTACAATCGATGTTGACACGGTAATTGTGGCCATCGGGAACGGCGCCAACCCTTTGATTCAGCAGACTACTGAGGGTCTCAAATTCAATAAGTGGGGAAATATAGAGGTAGATGAGCACTGCCGAACTTCAATAGAGGGTGTTTATGCAGGCGGAGATATCGTATTAGGTTCGGCGACGGTGATTTTAGCAATGGGTCAGGGAAGAACAGCGGCTGCAGCGATAAACGAATACCTTGCCAGGAAAAAACCCAAAGGTGCAGCTTCTTAAAAAATAATATGTTTGAGTAAATAAGTTAGTTAGCGATTAAATCATTTATTTTTCCGTTGTAAACAGCAGTGCGGATGTCGCAATCTTTTCTGTCAAAGTAATTTCGCGGCCCAAAATACATCAGATAAAGATTCTCGCTGACCTTGAGGATTTCAGCATCGTGGCCGTAAAGGAGCTTTTTGTTACGAGCGGTCCAGTGGAGTCCATCAGGAGAAGTGGCTAATCTTACGGTGGTGTCGGGACAATGAGGCCTGGTGAAATTCCCGTAGAACATATACCACTTTCCGTCCAGGCGGAGGACATGTGAGAATTTGTACATACCGGGATATTTTTCGCCTTTGATTTTGATATTTTCTGCATTTTCGAAATCGAAATCAGTTTCATTTTTCGAGGCGGCGCGGAATAATCCATCAGGTTCGAACTCTCTGTCCCAATAGTACATATAGTAATTTCCGCTTTGGCGGTCATAGACAACGTGACAATCCTCGACACCACCTAATCGGCTGATTTCCCCTTTCTTTTTAAAATGTGTTCCGTCTTTCGAGATGGCATAGGCCCAGTCACATGGCTTATTTCCCCCGCCTCCTCCATACCACATTTTATAAAGGCCGTCTTCGTAGATAACAAAGGGGTCCCATGTTCCAGTCCTGTCCCATTCGCTGCCGGTGCCCTGCGGCAGGACGGGATTCTGCAGGTCTTTTGTCCAGCGGACGCCGTCCCTGGATGTCGCATGTCCTATCTGCAGTGATTCGTACTCCTCGGCGCTCCATTTTTTCTCGCTGCGTACTCCCCATGCTTCGTAATACATATGAAAGACGTCGCCTACTTTCAGGACTGACATTGAGCCGAGTGCGCCTGCGTCCCAGGTGCCTTCGGGACCGGGTCGCAGGACGGGATTAGCTTCATAGGGTTTAAAGCCAACTGTCGAGGCCAATTGCTTCAGCGAATCAAGGACAGAGGGATTCACATCAGAGACATTATTGGTTAATAAAGCTTTATTTTCACTACAGGAACAAAGCAAGTACAGTGACAGAATGATAAAAGTTCTACACCTCATAAATCAACCCTTTCAGTTTGGGTATCAATATTAATTTGTTAATGCCCTCGATTAAGCCAAAGTCCCAGCTTGCGCCACTTTTGCTGCCGGGAAATAAGTATGCAGAAATAAACAAATGGAGCCGATGGGATTCGAACCCACGACCTCTTGCATGCCATGCAAGCGCTCTCCCAACTGAGCTACGGCCCCGTTTGTCGGTTATATTACCAAAGCGATTAGGATTTTGCAAATGAATTCCGGGAATTCAAAATCAAACCGCATCGGCATATCAGGAGTATAAAAACAGGGATGTATTTGTATCTGCGAGCAAAGTAGATTACAATTCAGCCCTTAATTTGTGTTAAACCGATGTTTTTCAAAAAAATGGAATTGCTGATTTTGGAAACAAGAGAGCGAATAACGATAACAGGACGTGTTCAGGGCGTTGGTTTTCGCCCTGCAGTTTATCGGTTAGCCGGTGAGCTTGAACTGGGCGGCTTTATTCTCAATGACAGCCAGGGAGTAACAATTGAGCTTCAGGGAACAGATGGGCAAATATCCGAATTTTTAAGCCGGTTGCAGTCAACAGACTCACCTGCCTTAGCAAAGATAAAATCAATCGAACGAAAACAAATAAACATCCACAAGGGGGAAAAAAAATTCATCATACGGATGAGCAAATCAGAAGGCGGTGTAAGCTCCGAGGTAACTGCCGATATTGCCACTTGCGGTGACTGTCTTGCGGAGCTGTGGGATAATAGGGATTTTCGTTATAGGTATCCTTTCATAAATTGCACTAATTGCGGCCCGCGGTACTCAATAGTTAAAACGATACCTTACGACCGGCCAAATACTACGATGTCGGAATTTAAGATGTGCAGTAAGTGTCGTGGTCAATACGAGGATGTTGCCGACAGGAGATTTCACGCTCAGCCGGTCGCCTGCAGCAGGTGCGGGCCGGAAATCCGGCTTACCGATAACAAAGGCAACACTATTCGAAAAGGGACCGATGACGTTATTACAGAAACGGCAAGGTCTCTTAAAGAAGGCAGGATTGCAGCAATAAAAGGTATTGGAGGGTTCCACCTGGCGGTTGATGCGCTTAATAACCAGGCGGTTGCGAAGCTCAGATACCGCAAGAGGCGTGACCACAAACCCTTCGCAATGATGGCGGACTCTATCGAGACTGTCAAAAAATATGCGGTCGTAAGCAGGCAGGCAGAGGCTCTTTTAACAAGTCCCGAAAGTCCTATCGTGCTTTTGCCCGGAAAAACTGAAAGCGGCATCGCTGAGCAAGTAGCTGAGGGGCTGGACACCTTCGGATTTATGCTGTGTTACGCACCGATACATTATCTTTTGTTTGCAGAGGGTCTGGAAGTTTTAGTGATGACAAGCGGTAATATTTCCGATGAGCCGTTAATTTGCAAAAATCAAAAGGCGCTGGAGAGATTAGGGTCGATAGCAGATGTTTTCCTGCTGCATAACCGGCAGATTTTCAGGCAGGTCGATGATTCGATTGTGCATTTTATAGCTGAGCAACCGACACTGCTAAGAAGAGCCCGGGGTTATGTTCCTGCGCCGATGTTTTTGAAACAGAAAGCAGACCAGGATATATTCGCAGCGGGAGCGGATTTGAAAAATACCTTCAGCTTTGTAAAGGGAAACCAAATTATATGCAGTGAGCACATTGGCGACCTTGAGGATGCAGAGGTTTACGAGCATTATACAGAATCGATAGAGCATTTGCGAGGACTCTTCGAAGTTGAACCGCAAGCGGCTGCCTGCGACCTGCATCCCGGTTATTTATCCAGGAAATACGTTCTTCGGCAAAAGTTCAAAGAGGTTATTGAAATCCAGCATCACTGGGCGCACATAGCATCTGTCCTGGCAGAAAATGAAATGAACGGTCCTGTTATTGGTCTGTCCTGTGACGGGACGGGTTACGGAACGGATGGGGCCATCTGGGGCTGCGAGTGTATGATTGCATCACTGGAGAAATTTGAACGCTTCGGTCATCTTCGCTATTATCCTCTGGCTGGTGCGGATAAAGCGAGCAAAGAGGCGATACGTCCCCTGCTGGGGCTGTTGAAAAATGTTTATCAGGATGACTTTAAACTGGAGGATTTTCTCTGGCTTCTTGAGGAAATTGAGCCGGATAAAGAGAAGCTGAAAGTGATAACTAAGCAAATCGATAAAAATATCAACTGTGTTTTGACGTCGAGTTTGGGCAGGGTTTTTGATGCGGTCGCAGCCATATTGGGGCTTGGGACATATAACCATTTTGATGCCCAGCTTCCAATATCGCTTGAGTCGGCTGCTGCCGAGGGTATAGAGGATAAATACAATTTCGAACTTGTAAGCGGAAAAGACGGGGCAGTCGAACTTGATATAACCAAAATGATAAAACAGATACTGGAAGAAAAACAAAGAAACGTTCCCGCAGATATAATCTCCGCCAGGTTTCACAATACAATAGCCGAAGGGCTTTTAAATATGGCTTTGAAAGCAAGAGAAAACAGGCAATTAAATACAACAGCACTAAGCGGAGGAGTTTTTTGTAACAGATACCTGACGGACAGAATCAAAAGGAAGTTGCAAGATAAAGGATTTGAGATATTATATAATCGGGATGTACCGAGCAATGATGGCGGCATATCCGTCGGCCAGGCGGTAATAGCCGTTAATTTACTGAACCGAAAAAAATAAATGGTTTTAAGATTATGTGTTTAGCAGTACCGGCAAGAATAATAGAGCTTAACGGGGATAATGCGGTAGTGGACGCAATGGGCAATCGCTGGAAGGCGAAGACCACGGTCTTGCCTGATGCCAAAATCGGCGATTTGGTTTTGATACATGCAGGGTTCGCTATATCCAGGGTCGATGAACAAGAGGCAAAAAAGACCTGGGAGCTGCTTGCTGAGATATATGATTTCGAACAGACGGATGACAAGGTTTCAGGTTAGGTGTTTCAATGCTTGAGCGAATATATAAAGCACAACAGATTATAGATAAGGCGTGTAAGCAGCTTGGCCGAAAGATTAACATAATGGAGGTTTGCGGAACCCATACAGTCTCGATATTCCGCAATGGGATAAGGTCTATCCTGCCTGCAAATTTGAAACTCCTCTCCGGCCCCGGATGTCCGGTATGTGTTACGCATCAGGGGTATATTGACACGATGCTTGAGCTGGCAAAGCGGGAGGATTTTTTGATAGCGACTTACGGTGATATGATTCGTGTGCCCGGGGAAAACGGTTCGCTTGAGAGCATGCAGACAAACGCTCAAATAAAAGTGGTATTGAGCAGCGAAGACGCCCTTGAATTGGCGAAGGACAATCCGGATAAAAAAGTGGTATTTATAGCAGTGGGCTTCGAGACGACGACACCGGCTACGGCGGTAGTAATAGATGAAGCATCACAACAGAACATTGCGAACTTTTTTATACTGAGCAATCATAAGCTCGTAGTGCCGGCGATGCGGGCGCTTTTAAGTGAGAAAAACAATAAAATAGACGCTTTTTTATGTCCCGGACACGTAAGCGTCATTACCGGCAGCGATATTTTCTCTGAAATCGTTGAAGACTTTTCTCGTCCCTGTGTCGTAGCGGGCTTTGAGCCGATACAGATAATCGAAGGCATTGCAGAGATTTGTAAACAGCTCGCTGAAGAAAAAGCTGAGCTTAAATCCATATACAATGCGGTGGTAACAGAGAAGGGCAACGCAGCCGCCCAGAGAATGATATGCGAATGTTTTGAACCGTCGGCCGGTTACTGGCGCGGCCTTGGGAAGATAGATAAAAGCACATATCAATTAAAAGAAAAATACAGCCAGTTTGATGCGTTCAAACACTTCGGAATAACTGATGTCCCCGGTAAAGAGAGGAGCGGCTGTCGATGCGGAGAAGTTCTTTGCGGTCTGATAGAGCCGCCGGAATGCAAACTTTTCGGAACAAGCTGCACACCGGATGAACCCATCGGGCCTTGTATGGTTAGCTCCGAAGGAGCATGTGCCGCCTGGTACAAATACAACAGGAAAGAGAGTGATGAAAGCAGCTAAAAACAAAAAAATTCTTCTGGCTCACGGCGGCGGCGGAAGGTTAACAGAACAGTTAATTCGACATAACATTTTGCCAAAACTCCGGAATGATGTTCTTGCGAAACTGGGCGACTCAGCTAAGCTGGATTTCCACTCGGAATCCTTGTTCTTTACAACCGACAGTTACGTGGTAAAACCACTGTTTTTCAACGGAGGGGATATCGGGAAACTCGCTGTCTGCGGAACAATAAATGATTTGGCGGTGGCGGGAGCCAGGCCTTTAGCATTATCTTTGTCTTTGATAATAGAAGAAGGATTTGAGTTTGCAAAACTCGATAAGATTCTTGATTCAATCGGTCAAACCGCTAAAGAAAACAACGTAGATATTGTCACCGGAGATACTAAAACAGTTGAGGCGGGCGGAGTCGATGAAATCTTCATTAACACAGCAGGAGTCGGTGAATCGATTGAGGGGGTGGAATTAGGGCTGGATAAGCTGGAAGCGACAGATAAAGTGATAATCAACGGCTCGATAGGCGACCACGGTCTTTCGGTGATGTCTCAGCGCGAGGGCTTAGAGTTTCAAACGGAGCTTTTAAGTGATTGTGCCGGGCTGGGAGGTTTGATTGGTCAATTACTGGAAAACACAGACGGCGTGAAGTTTATGCGTGACGCTACACGAGGCGGACTGGCAGCAACGCTTAGTGAGATATCCAGCGGCAGTAAGCTGAATATAGAAATCCACGAAAAAAACATACCGATTAAACCCAGTGTTCAGGCAGCGGCGGATATGTTGGGTTTTGATATCCTTACCATAGCTAACGAAGGTAAGTTCGTAGCAATTGTCAAGCCGGAGTCAGCTGATGATTTTGTTAAAATCTGCAAAGCACACCCTCTTGGCAAAGAGACGAGCATAATAGGCAAAGTTACTGAAAGCAGCGGGGAACCAACCGTCCGGCTTATAACGAAAATCGGTGGTAAAAGAATTATACAAATGCCTTACGGACGGGAATTACCGAGGATTTGCTGATGCACGAAACAATGGTTGCTCAAAGTCTTTTAGCAACAATAACAACAGAGGCGAAAAAGCAAAAAGCCAGGCCGATACTTGCGAAAATCAGTTGCGGTATGTTAAACGATGTTAATGAAGAGATATTAAGCTTTGCCATGGAAGCAATCACCAAAGGCACTCGATGCGAGGGAGTAAAGATAGAGGTGGAGCACAAACCGATACGGGGAAAATGCAACAAGTGCAAAAAAGAATTCGCATTCGAAGTCGCATCACCGGTGTGTCCTGAATGCGGCAGTAACGATTTCAATCTGCTTCCCGATGAGCCGCTGGTGCTGGAGGAGATAGAATTTGAAAGGGAGTAAAATGTATAAAGTAAACATAGGCAGGAAAATACTCAGTGCAAATGAAGAATACGCCAACGAAAACAAACGCTTTTTAATTGAGAACAAGAAGCTATGCCTTAATATGATATCCTCCCCCGGTTCGGGGAAAACTACAATCCTTACAAGAACCATAAAAGAGCTTAAAGATAAAATTCAAATCGGCGTGATTGAAGGCGACATACAAACCGATTTAGATGCACAACGTATCAAGGCCACAAAAGCCCCGGCTATTCAGATAAATACAAAAGGCGCTTGTCATTTATCAGCGGCACAGATTCACAAAGCTTTAGCGAACCTGCCGATTGAGAAGCTGGATTTGATTTTCATTGAAAATGTTGGGAACCTGGTCTGTCCCTCGGCTTTCGAATTGGGTGAGAACGGCAAGGTGGTTGTGCTCTCCGTTCCAGAAGGTGACGACAAACCCGTTAAATATCCTGCGATTTTTGCCAAATCAAAAGCCCTTTTGATAAATAAAATTGACCTGCTAAACCCTTCTCGGGACATAGATTTTGACATTGAGAAAGTAAAAAATGATGCTCGGAAACTAAATAAAGATATTCAAATATTTTCGCTATCGGCTAAAAGCGGAGAAGGAATGGATAAATGGTACGATTGGTTAATCAAAGGAATTGAAAAAACCAGGAACAGCTAACTAAGATTCCTAATCGGTCTGTCTTCGTAACTAATTTAACCTAAAAGAGAAGTACACATAAAAAAGCAAATTCCATCGTTAACGATTGCTAACAAGGGCATATCTCATCAGCGGGCACACTGCTAAACCACAAATCAAGCTTGACTTTTTGCTCTGTATAAACTTCTTTCATTTATGTAATCAA
This sequence comes from Phycisphaerae bacterium, assembly GCA_030604525.1. Lineage (GTDB taxonomy): Bacteria > Planctomycetota > Phycisphaerae > Sedimentisphaerales > Anaerobacaceae > JAUVVQ01. Next base: position 34,044 of record JAUVVQ010000006.1, read on the forward strand.
CCACAGATGGATGAAGCATATCAGATACATCCAGCCCACGGGCAATACGTTCTCTGACCTGGGTGCTGCTTATATTGACCAAAGGCGTTTTGATGACGTTTTCTCTGAGCTTTTGAACACGTTGTTTTCCCCAGCTATTTTCGAGACTTGTAAAATCAGGTGGGTCGAAACCGGCCCTGTACATAACCGACAAATTACACTCATCAATTATTTCTTTAATCTTATGCCACCGATGCAGCTCCTCTACGGCATCCGCACCGAGGAGCCAAAACAGTTCGGTCTGCTCTCCATAACGACTTCTAAAATATCTTATCGTATCCAGAGTAAAACTTGGTGCTGCTCTTTTTAGCTCACAATCACTGACACGAAAGCTATGGTCATCAGAGATTGCAAGCTCAATCATTTTAAAACGGTCGTCATCACCCGCCTGCGGCGGAGAATACTTGAGCGCCGAACACCTGGCTGGAATAAAGAAAACCGTCTCAGCGCCGATGTGCTCAGCAGCAACTACAGCTACCTTTGTATGACCAAAATGAATCGGGTCAAATGTTCCGCCAAATAATGCTATTTTGCTGGTTGACATAATAAAAACTAACAGGCAAATTGTGAGTTACATAAAATAATATTATACAAAAAAACAAAACTTTTTTGGCTATCAAAAAACTTTTACGCTCATCTAAAAATACACAAAAACAATCCTGCAAACATTAACTTTAAACCTTTCAGATATCTTAAGCTTTCACATATAAACTAACAGTTTATTCTTTATTTACAACTATAACTTGTCAAATAACCTAATAAAAGAAGGTTTTATTTGTGAAAAGCAAAAAGTCGGTTTGAGATTCTTAACTTCGCATTAACCTTTTTAACAATTATAATATCTCTTTGTTATTATAGAAAAGTTCGGACAAGTAATACAAACACGTTAATAAAACAATAAAGAAAAAAAATTTTATGAAGTATTTTTAAGGTTTTGGACGATAAAAAATGTAATAATACTTATTTAATCTTTTCCAACTTAATAGAGAAAGATGTTAGAATGAAAATGAAAATTGATTACAAAACAATTACCGAATAGAAAGGCGGTGAGAAAAAATGGCAAAACGAAAAAAAGTGAAGAAGAAAAAAGTAGCAAAAAGAACAAAGAAGAAAACAACCAAAAAGGCCAAGAAAAAAAAGAAAACAAAGAAGCGTAAAACAGTAAAGAAGAAAACAACGAAGCGTAAAACAGTAAAGAAGAAAAAGGCAAAGAAGAAAAAGAGATAAAACGACTGCTTAACCGGGATTTCCCGCATTAGTGCTTGAAGCAACTGGGTTTAGTTAACAAAAAAGGGGAATCTCGGCAGGAGATTCTTGCCAAAAATGGAAGGCACCGCAGAAATGGCGGGGCCTTCCATTTTTTCATTTCGCAATTAGTCTTCCATTTTTTTATGGCTCCAAGCCCACCCGGCAACCGGAAGATTCATTTGCAAAGGCGTGCAAGAATGCATATACTCTGCGTTGGGAAAGTATCAGTAGTTGTTTGAGTATATTCTCAATCTTGATGCAAAGGTTACGGGTATGGATTATTTCAGGTACAAAGAAGGCAATCTTTTTGCTGAAGATGTAAATGTTGAGAAAATCGCAGCAAAGGTAGATACCCCCACCTATATTTATAGCTTGGCAACATTCAAAGAACATTTGCAAAAGATACAAAAAGCTTACAGCGAACTTTCACCTGCAATCTGCTTTTCAGTTAAGGCTTGCAGCAATATCAATATACTTAAAAAATTAGTCCAGCTCGGCAGCGGCTTTGATATAGTCAGCGGAGGAGAGCTTTACAGGGTTCTCCAGGCAGGAGGTGATAGCTCAAAAGTTGTTTATGCAGGTGTCGGAAAAACTGATAAAGAAATCGTCGAATCACTCAAGGCTGATATCGGCTATTTTAATATCGAGTCGGAAGCAGAGCTTGAAAACCTGATTCGGCTTGCCAAACAACAGGGCAGAAAACCAAAAGCAGCGTTGCGGGTCAATCCCGATGTTGACCCTCAAACACATACTTATACCACTACCGGAAAGAAAGAGACTAAATTTGGAGTCGATATCGAACGTGCTGCAAAAGTATTTTCTGATTACGGCGATAACGATGCGGTGTCGCTTTGTGCAATCCATATCCATCTTGGTTCAGCCGGTCATACAGTTGAGCCGTATAGAGAAGCGATAGAGAAGGTATTGAAACTGGTTGAGCGACTTCGTAACGACGGCTACAAGATAGAAGCGCTTGATATCGGCGGAGGATACGGAGCCGACTATATTACCGGCACCGCCCCTTCAGCGGCTGATTATGCATCCGTTATTGTGCCCCTCTTAAAAGGCAGGGATATTAAGCTCATCCTTGAACCCGGGGCGAGCATAGCCGCTAACGCAGCCATTCTGGTCACCCGCACCTTATACGTTAAAACAGGTGGAAGCAAAAAATTCGTCATCGTTGATGCAGCTATGAATGATTTAATACGACCGCCTTTATACGGTGCGTTTCATTTCATCTGGCCAGCCCGGGTCGAACAAAAATATGAACCAAAATACCGGGATAAGGATTTAAAACTCAAAGGTATGGAAGTCATCGATGTAGTCGGCCCTGTCTGTGAGGGAGCTGACTTTTTTGCAAAGGCCCGTGCCCTGCCGCCGGTAAAACGAGGCGACTTGCTGTCTATCTTCGCCGCCGGCGCCTATGGCTTTACAATGAGCAGTAATTATAATGGCCGTCGAAGGGCCGCTGAAGTCCTCGTTGACGGCACTCAATTTGAAGTAATCAGAAAACGCGAAACCTACGAAGACCTAACCGCTCTTGAACAATAATTCGTGACTCGTGACTCGAATCTCAATTTATTAACCACTAACAAAAACAGCTTTCAGGTAGGTAAATATTTTTGTCCACAACCACCAAAAGAGATATATACACGTAAGCAACGCCGCAAGAAAATAAATCCAATTCGGTATTTTTTTCATGCAACCTGCTATCCTCCCTCGTTTAGCAGGAGGAGCATTTTCCCCTTTTTCTGCTGACTCTTCGGGTGATAATTTATCTCCGATTATTTTGACAAGGTCAGCTTTCATCTCATCAATTGATATAATAGTCATAATCTTGCAGTGAGCCATCAGTTCCCTCTGCTTGTCATACAGATAATCAATTCTGTTGGGAGCGAATCGACCAAACAACCCTGCATCTACCCAGCGTTTTACATCGCTCACCCAAGCCGAACCATCCCTGACAAGTGCTACTCGGTCTTGTGGGTCATTGCCTGATACTGCAGAACTCTTAAAGAACTCTGTTGCTATAAAACAGCGTTTCTCGAACTCCTTGGATAATTGATGCCGGTTTGACTTGTCAACGTGGCTTATTAGAAGAAAACCGTAACAAATAAGGTTGGTCACGCATTCCAGTTCCGGGTCATCCACGTTAAGCCTAAACTTGGTTCGATTATATTCTTCATCAATTTGTGTCATTTCCATACCCAGTATTTTAACCGGAAACGGCTCAAATGGCAAATAATTATGCCTGTTTCCCCTTGATTGGCAGCCATAAAAAGTATAGTGAAATAATACTGTATAAGTGCTTAACTTTTGACAGTTCACTCTGCTTGGCTTGGGTGCGGTGATGTTAGGAAAAAGTCATATTTCGTAAAGCGAGTCACGAGCCACGAGCCACAAAATCACAGGTGTCTTTCGACAAAGTCGGTGTCAATTTTGCCTTTTGCGAAGAGGTTATGTGAGATAATCTCCTGACAGGCGGGGATAGAAGTCTTGATGGGTTCGATGACAAATTCACTTAACGCCCTTTTCATCGTAGCGATGGCTTCGGTGCGCGTCCTCTGATGAACAATAACTTTTGCAATCATCGAATCGTAATTCGGTGATACGTTCCAGCCCTGATAGGCGCAGGAATCGACTCGGACACCGGGGCCGCCCGGCGGGATATATCTTTCAATTCTACCGGGGCAGGGAGCAAAATTGTTTTCGGGGTCCTCTGCGTTAATTCTGCACTCTATCGCCACGCCGGTGTGTTTGATATCCCTTTGTTCAATTTCGAGTTCTTTGCCGCTTGCAACTTCCAACTGTAACTTAATCAAATCTCTGCCTGTAACCATCTCAGTTACCGGGTGTTCAACCTGAATTCTGGTATTGACTTCGATGAAGTAAAATTTATTGTCCTTATCCAGAAGGAACTCGACCGTCGCTGCATTGCTGTATTTCGCTTTTTTTATGATTCTCAAGGCCGCTTCGCAAAGTTTTTCTCTGGTTCTTTCATCAAGGACGGGGCAGGGAGACTCTTCGACCATTTTCTGATGTCTTCGCTGAATCGTACAATCTCTCTCATAGAAATGCAGGGCATTGCCTTTTTCATCAGCCATAATCTGCACCTCAACATGCCGCGGTTTAATAATGAATTTTTCCAGGTACATAGTCCCGTCACCGAAGGCGGCTTTTGCTTCCGCACCGGCAGACTTAAAAGCGGAGCGTAAATTTTCTTCATTATGAACAATTCTCATCCCCCTGCCGCCCCCGCCTGAAACAGCCTTCATCATCAATGGATAACCAATTCCCTCGGCAACTTTTACAGCATCATCTATATCTTCGATGATACCTTCCGAACCGGGAACAATGGGGACGTCCGCCTTTTTCGCGAGCTTGCGAGCTTGGACTTTATCACCGAGCAATTGCATCGCCTCCGGGCTCGGACCTATAAACTTTATTCCACAATCACGACATATCTTCGCAAAGTTTATATTCTCCGCTAAAAAACCATAGCCGGGATGAATAGCTTCGACATCGCCGATTTCCGCAGCGCTTAAAATACGCGAGATATCCAGATAACTTGCAGACGGACTCGCCGGTCCAATACAAACCGTCTCATCGGCAAGCCGCAGGTAAGATGCATCTTTGTCAGCTTCCGAATAAATCACAACAGTTTCAATATCAAGCTCGCGACAAGCACGGATGATACGAAGAGCAATTTCTCCACGGTTTGCTATTAGTATTCTTGAAAACATTATATCTAAACTGAAAAAGCTTCCTCGAAAAAATTAAAACTATAAAACCTGATAAGCTAAAGACATCAAAACATTTCCAGCGTAACTTTAATCAGGTTTAACTCTAAAAAGCGGCTGACCATATTCAACAGCTTGCCCATTTTCGGCAAGAACCGCGACAATGGTTCCGCTTATTTCAGCTTGTATCTCATTCATAACTTTCATCGCTTCGACTATACAAACAACTCTCTGGATGTCAACGTGTGTGCCAACTTCGACGTAACTGTCGGAATCCGGACTGGGTTGAGTATAGAAAGTCCCAACAAGGGGTGATTTTATTTCTACTAAGTCTTCCTGCTCCGCAGCAGTTTTCTTTACCTCATCTGAAGCAGAGGAGCTTTTAGAATTATCAGAAGCAGCCGGCTGAACCGGCACATTCGGATTTATCACCTGTAACGGAGTTACAGAAGGACCTTCGGCCCGCTGGGGTTCAAATCGCTTCAAAGACACTTTATCATCACCATGCTGTATCTCAACTTCGAGGAGGTCGTTTTCATTCATTATCTTTATAAGCTCTTTGATTTTTTTCAAATCGGAATCTTTTTGGGCCATTGTTTCTTCCTTTCCGGCTCTTTAACAGGCATCTGAGCTTCTTCTATGACCTTCATAAGCCCCCCTGGAGGCCTAATTAAGCCATAGATGTCCCTCGCCAAAGAGACCAAAACCACTCTAAAGCCAAGTAGTATAATCGCAATGCAAGCTTTTGTAAACAATTTTCGGAAACCCCGCACCCGTCACAGACTGTCAATAGGAGCTAATAATGGTTTTTTAGTTTTTGACACAACGGCTTAACATTTCTGATATTTATGTTATGATAGCTGTCTTCGGACGGGTAGATTTTGTTTCATAAGTTATTATCCTTAATCAGAAGTTAAGACTTAAATAAGCAGGAGGTTTTATGACAACAAGACATAAACTCAGAGATTTGCTTTCAAAACAGGTAGTGCTCGGCGACGGCGCTATGGGAACGATGCTTTATCAACACGGAGTATTTTTAAATACCTGTTTCGATGAGCTTAATCTCACAAAACCTAATCTGGTTCGAAGGGTTCACGATGATTACGTTAAGGCCGGTGTCGATTTTATAGAAACAAATACATTCGGAGCCAATGAGTTCAAACTCGGCAAATTCGGCCTTGCAGATAAAGAAGAACAAATCAATCACGCAGCTGTAGAGCTCGCTCGCACATCTGCCGGTTCGGAAATTATGGTTGCAGGTTCAATCGGTCCGTTAGGCAGAGAGATTGCACCTTATGGAAGACTTCCACGAGAAAAGGCAAAACAGGCATTCAAGAGACAGGCAGCAGCCCTGGTTGACGCTGGTGCGGATTTTCTAATCCTGGAAACTTTCTCAAGCACAATAGAGTTACTGCTTGCAATCCGCGCCGTTCGGGAAATTACGGATGTCGACCTTATTGCACAAATGACAGTTAATGAAAAAAATGAAACTATCTACGGCAAACATATAGATGAGGCGATAAGCAAAATATCAGAAGAGCAGGTAACAGCAGTAGGTATGAACTGTTCAGTCGGACCTTCCCAAATGCTGGATGGGCTTGAGTTGATTACCAAAGTTACGGATAAACCCATATCTATACAGCCGAATGCCGGGCTGCCACGTGAAGTAGAAGGAAGAACTTTATATATGTGCACTCCCGAATACTTAGCTGAATATGCAAAACGCTTCTTCGAGAAGGGAGCTAAAATAATCGGCGGCTGCTGCGGAACAACTCCAGAGCAAATAGCTGAAATAGTAAGAACAATCAGAGCTCTTGATAAAGCAACAACCCGCCTGAGAAAAATAAAGAAAAAAACCATTAAAGCTGTTCCAAAGAAAGCTGAAGTCCCTGAACCTCAACCTTTGGAACAACGCTCCGAATGGGGCAGAAAATTAGTAACCGGTAAAAAGGTAACCACAATAGAAATCACTCCGCCCAGAGGTGTAAACACCAAAACAATAGTTGAAAAAGCCAGACTATGTTCTGGGCACGGGATAGATGCAATCAACATTCCTGACGGGCCTCGAGCAAGTTTGCTGCTTTCTCCGCTGGTGACAGCAATGCAAATTCAGCAGCAGGCGGAAATAGAAACCATTCTTCACGTTTGCTGCCGTGACAGGAATCTTATCGGTATGCAGTCAGATATGCTCGGTGCCTCGGCAATAGGAGTACATAATACCCTTATTGTTACCGGAGACCCTCCAAAATCAGGCGACTATCCAGAGGCGACAGGCGTATTCGATTTAGATTCGATAGCATTCGCAGCAGCAGTTAATAATCTAAACAAGGGCATTGATATTGGAGGCAGCAATTTTGCCCCGCCGACCCGCCTTACCATAGGAGTTGGCGCTAATCCTGTGGCGGCAGATTTGGAACGTGAAATCGACAGATTCAAACAAAAAGTCAAGGCAGGCGCAGAATTCGCAATAACTCAGCCGGTTTTCGATATCCAGATGCTTTTTGATTTCCTTGAAGCAATAAAAGATTATCGGATACCAACAATAGCAGGAATCTGGCCCTTTACAAGCTACAAAAATGCAGAGTTTATGGCCAATGAAGTTCCAGGGGTAGTTGTCCCGGAAAACCTCCTGAAGCGAATGAGTAAAGCAAAAACAAAAAAAGAAAGCAAGGCCTCAGGTGTAACAATTGCAAGAGAGATGATAGAACAAATCAAGGACAGTGTTGAAGGATTTGCGGTAAGTGCACCATTTGGAAACGTTAAAATAGCTTTGGCAACGCTTGGTAAAATTGATATCGAAGAAATCTGACTAAATCCTGCGAACTTCGGCATTTAACAAAATTGTCGTCAAATACCGCTTAACTTTTACCAGAATATCAAGTCCTCTGCGAGCATTACAATATCTCAAAACCGATTAATGTAACATCGTCAAACTCGGAAGGGTCCACCGTTCTGTTTTGCGCAATATTATTGAACCTGTCGGCCAATTCCGTAATCGATAAATCTTTCAATTCACAAAATTCCTTCGAGAAAACAAAGCCCTTCTTTTCATCAAAATTACCTATAATCGGCTCGGCACCATCAGAGTAAAGCAGCAGCTTGTCACCAGACGCTAATTGAACGGTTTTTTGAACATACTCAGCTTCCTGAAAAATGCCCACAAGAGGTCCGTCAATCTTCAACTGTCGGGGTTCTGAGCCGGACCTTATAAGTATCGGATGAGGATGACCTGCTCGGGAAAATGTAAGTTCAAAAGTCTCTGTATTCAGCAAAGCGTAGCAGCAAGTGGCAAACTGGTATCCGGACAATCTTTGAGCTGTCATCCGGACATTGAGATTTTTAATCACTTCTGCAGGAGAGAATATTTTATAATTATTCTCAAGAGTCTGCTTCAGAACCAGGGTTTGCTTCAGAAATATTGTCAGCAGTGCGGCAGGAATACCGTGACCAACCACATCAGCGAGACAAAAACCGATATGATTTTCATCGACCCTTACCACGTCATAGATGTCACCCGAAACCCATTCGGCAGGCAGGAAAACCTTAGAGCATCTCACCTTTTCCGAATTCGGCAACTGGTCGGGGAGAAAATCTCGTTGAACCAAACCCGCCAGACGAAGTTGCTCCGCCAGGTTATCAACAAGTGTCTCTGTCACACAAAGTTGCTCAGAAAGCGGAGCGGTTCCGGTTTCCGGGGTTTCTTTGGGTGGAGTTGCCGGCTTGACGGTAATTTCGGAACCCTTCTTACGATACGCAAGATTCAGACTGATTCTAACCCAAAGGTCATCTATCGATATGCTCTCCGTTTTGTTTGTCAATGCAAAACTTCTCACCGGCGCACGCGCCAAAACGAAACTTTTAACAGGTAACTCGTGGTGGTCACCAAGAACAATCGTTCCGACACCTTCCCGCTCCAGTGTTTCTATTATTCGTGGCAGCTTATGCTGCTGTAAACTTCCCAGGTCCTGGGTATCAATAATAACGGTTCCCACGAGATTCAGACGGTCCTGCACTTTACTGAATTCATCCAGCGGCAACAACAAAAAAGAAAGCTTTCCGTGTTTTAGCAGCCGTTTTATTTCATACGGCATCCGACCTTGATCTGTCAAAAATATGACATCAGTAAATATATTTGTCTTCGTGGCGGTTTCCATAACTTCTGACCCTATAAGTCTGTAATCTATTCGTGCTGTTTAATGGACAATTTCTTTTATGTTTTTGAGCATAAATTTTCTAATCATAAAATAATTTATACTTTCTAATTCACCTGGTTACCTGAGCGGATTCCCGTTTTCAGACGCAAGTTTATAGCTCTGATTCTATCTTCGATATTCAGACGCTCAGAAATATCACGGGCTGCTCCAACAACTGCAATGTCATTACCTTTTTCATTTTTAATTACCGACTCTGCAACAGAAACAGGGAAACCTGTTCCATCTTTTCTTTTGTGATAAGATACCGCAGAAGCTTCACCGCCCCGGCTATCTTCAAACAGGATGTCTCTGCTCTGGTTTATAACCTCATCCTTTGCATATCCATAAGTTTCGCAAAAAGCTTCGTTTACAAAAACAATTTTCCCCTGCATATCCGTAATAAAAACGCTATCCGAGGTGCTTCTGACCGCAGCAGAGAGCAACTGTAACTGTTCTGCATTTTTCTTGTATTTGATAGCGTTTTCAATTGTTATGGGTACAGTTCGCAGATAATTTTGCTGCAGGTCTTTTATCAGGTAATCATAAGCCCCGGCCTTCCAGGCCTTAATCGCAACCTGTTCATCGCCGCTGCCTGTTACAATAATAACAGGGATATCATCTATTATTTTGAGAATATCAAAAGCGGTGCCATCTCCAAGATAATAGTCCGCTATAACAACATCGAATTTCCGGGAAGCCAATAATTCCTTTGCTTCACTCACAGATTCGGCCTCTTCGCACTCGTATGGAAGCTGTTCCTTTTCGAACAGCCGAATCAAAGATTTCCTGTCAACACTGTCATCTTCGAGTAACAAAACCTTATATTTTAACTCTTTCATATACTTCTTAAGCTTTCATATCAGTTGTGATTTCTGTTTCTTCAGTTGCTTTTTTATCCATAGGTAAAGTAAAGAAAAACGTGCTTCCCTGACCCAACTTTGACTCTACCCATACCTTGCCGCCATATAGCTGAATTATTTTCTTTACCACGGTAAGGCCAACCCCTGTGCTTTCAAATTTGTCTTTAGGTGTCAAGGTCTGGAACATCCTAAATATTCTCTCGTAGTGCTTTTCCTCAATTCCGGGACCATTATCACTAACACCGAACTTCCAACAGCCACCTTCCTGTTCACAATTGACCTTTATTGTGCCATGCTCTTTGTCCATATATTTTACAGCATTACTAAGCAAATTCTGAAATACCTGGAAAACACGGATCCGGTCACACTTTATTGTGGGTAATTCATTCTCTATCGAAATTTCAATATTGCCTGGCGGTAATACCATATCGATAGCTTCCGGGACAAGGTCGTTCAGGTTCACCAATTCTTCCCGGCTTTCTTCACGACCCGCCCTGGAATATTGGAGGACTCCATCAATCAGGTTATGCATACGCTCAACACGGGACAAAAGCAAATCTAACTGCTCTTTTCCGTCCTTGTCAAGTTTATCAGAATAATCATCACGGAGCCATCCCGTCACAGTTTTAATCCCGCGCAAAGGAGCTTTCAAGTCGTGTGAGATAATATAGGCAAAATCTTTTAATTCCTTGTTTATGCTTTCCACTTTATACGTAGATTCTTTTAATTTTTCGATAAGACGCATCTGCTTCTGCTCAGCTTCTTTGCGCTCAGTGATATCCCGAGCAAGAGCTATTATGAGCTCTTCGTTTTTCTGGGTAACACAATTTAAACAGGTCTCAACAAAGAACGATGTGTTATCTTTGCGTTTATGCCTGCCTTCTTTAGTGAGAAAACTGCTCTTATGAAGGTCATTTACAAGCTGCCGCCAGGAAGAATCATCAGAAATATCCTCTTCAATATCTTTTATAGTCATACTTAGCAATTCTTCTCTACTATATCCCAGCATTTTACAGGAAGTCTGGTTGACATCCACTAACCTGCCCCATTGGGGTTCTATGATAAATATCGAGTCGCTTGACTGGTCCATAAGGTTCTGAAATAACCGCAGTCTTTGGGCATAACGTTTTTGCTCCGCAAAGCTGCCCAATCGACCTGCAATAGCATTTAATAAATCATCCTCTTCTTTACTAAAGTCCCGCTCTTTGTTTTGTGACTCTCCGCTAAGGCAATAAACCTCAATGGAACCTAAGTAGCTGTTATCAATTTTGATTTGGACATACTGACTCGACTCACTCTTTTCAAAATTATCAGTTTCGTATTTTATACCATCAAACGTAATTCTAACGCTTGTCTCATCAGGCTGTTGATATGCCTCCTGAAGCAAATGAGCTGTTTTTTGGAAAACATCACCCAAAGAAATATCCGGCTGTTCAACCAGCCGACTCACTCCATAAAGACAATTAAGATGTTTAAGACGATGATGCAGGCCTCCTTTGATTATAGGACGTCCGGAGAGTTCTTCCTTGAGCTGCTCATTCGCTAATTTTAGTTCTTTGGTCCGCTGTCGAACCTTTTCTTTGATATACGTTTCAAATTCAGTGCTATCAAATCTGACGCTATCCTGTTCTTTATCATTCTTTTTCCTCCTGCGAACCGGTCTAAAAACAAGTCTGTAAGCAAAAAAACCAAGCATCATCACTATCGAAAGACCGATAATTGTTTTCTGACCCGTAGAATAGCCCTCAAATAAAGAAAAGATTTTACTTCCAAACCAGCTTGACGCCACAATATTCCCCGACCACCCATTACCAACAACACCACAACTCTGATTCACTGAAAAACCGGGCGTTTCAACCAAGTCAGTAAAATGACCCGAAGGGAAAAGCCAAACACCAACGGCTATGATAAATAATGCGGTCTGAATACTTTTTTTGGCTTTGTGCCTCATAGATGCAATTTTAACTCCTTATCGCTTTGGGCGCATAATAAACAACTGTTTCGCAAAAATTCCCAATCAACGGACCAAATTATCTCGATTCTCTTTTCTTTTTATAGGACGAAAATCCAGTCCTGTGAGTATTGAAAACGGTACAAATATTTTCGGATTAATCGAAGCGGGACTTTGCTTGTTTTTACTTTTTTTTGCCCCCAAAACAAGACTTGAGATATTGCCAAATCAGGCGTTAATTGCCTTTATCGGTCAAGTTAGTTCAGCCGGCGAAAATGGCTGAGCCGACGCGAATTATAGTAGCCCCTTCTTCTACAGCTATTTCATAATCCGCACTCATCCCCATACTAAGCTCTTTAAATGAAGCCCTTGCCATCTGTTCACCCTTCAATTCAACGAATAACTCCCTGGCACGGACAAAACAAGCGCGAACCGCATTCTTATCCCGAGTTAAAGGGGCCATCGTCATCAGTCCGACCAGCTCCAAATTCGGCATACTAAACAGTTGTTCAGCTAAATATACTGCAGCACCCACAGGAACACCATACTTTTGAGCTTCTTCGGAAGTGTTCACCTGCATAAGAACTTTAGGTCTTAAATTTAATTTACCAGCAGAAGAATTTATCTGCTCGGCAAGCCGAAGTGTATCAACCGAATGAATCAGCGAAGCTATGGGTAAAACGCCTTGAACCTTATTCCGCTGCAAATGACCAATCATATGCCAGTTAACTTTCTCCGGTAACTTTTCATTTTCATCGCTACTTTGCAAAAAATCTGATATTTGAGAAGAGATTCTGCTAAGTCTTTGAACTCTGTTTTCTCCAAGTTCAATTTCTCCTTGACGAATAACTTCTTTGGCGGCCTCTTCAGCAGCAGCTTTAGTCACTACCACAAGCTTAACCTCAGACGGCAACCGGTTAACTCTTGCACAAACAGAGGCGATTTTATCCCGAACTTCTTTTAATCTTTGAGAAATTGCGTTTTTCATAGCTCAACCTAAAAGTACCTCGTAAAGTAAAAAAATGAAAAATAGATTTTCTTTTAAAACAAAAAATTATGGTAAAAATTTATCAACCTGTTTCAGCTTATCAGGCAAATATTTATTAACAACAAAATCCAGGCCGTGTTTCGCAAAAGCCTGTTGTTCCACACGCACACCCATCTTCAACATTTGATTAATCGCTTTCTGCCACGGCTTATGATACTTGACAAATGGGTCATTTCTCAAGGCATCTTTTGCCCTTTTAATATCAACCTCTTTAAGTGGATGGGTAGGCAGATTATAGGTGATAATATCCTGTGGCGTCACGCCGAGGAAGCTAACCCAGGGAACGCAAAAAAACTCGTTCAGATGCGCCGCATTACCTGAGCCGGCTTTAAGTGTCCTGTAAATGTTAAAATAGCCATAAGGGTCGCCGTCAACAAATGCGTAAACCGGTATCTTCAATTGCTCGGTCAGTCTTCTGATAAACCTGCGACAGGCACGCGTCGGCACACCTCCGATACTTATAAGAATGCAGTTTGTCTTTTCCCAGTAATCATATTTAACAAGTCTTTGAAACATACCGGCGGTCTCAATTACCAGCACAAATTTTGCTTTACTTTTAAAGCTCAGGTCCTCAACCTCAGTAGGTACGGAATAAGCGCCGGTTCCAAACCTTGTACAGTCGATTTCGATTTTTTCCCCCCTGCTGTCGGTATCAATAACGACCAGCTTACCTGCGATATCGCCGCCTTTTTCTTCCGGCGTGAATCTTAACTGCTCACGATTAACACCGAATACGGCCTCTACGTCATCCATTATGGCATCTGATTCCGTCTGCTCAGAGAAGCCGGCCTTGCCCCAGTTTTTTGAAATATAATACGCCTCTCTTTTCGTAGCCATATCGTGTGTATCTATCAAGCCCTTGGAAAGGGACATCATCTTAAGGGTCTGGGCAAAAGTCTTTACGGTTCTAACACTCAGGGTTCGCTTTTTGCTTTTACCCAGCATCTTAAAGTATCCGTCACTGGCCTGATACTCTACATTGCTAAGCGACCTGATAGGAGTACTCATCGTTGGGTTCATGTCACTCAATATCTTTTTATGTATATCTTTTGCTACATTTGTTATCTTTTGCCCCACCGGCATTGATTTTCTCTTAGCCACAGAAGGTCTCCTTACAAATCTATTTCCAACAGCTTATAGGCCTTAATGATTTATTAGATTAAAACAATAATGGAAAATATTCAAGCTATTTCAGGAAAAGTTAGGGCTGATTCAGCCAGATAATACCCAAAAAAAAGTTTAATATAATAGTTTTTAGCTTGCATTTTTTTAACGAAATTTGTATAATAAGTTTAATTATATGGGTGTGAGAAACTCCGCAAAAAAGGCGTTTTTTATTTGACAATAGTTCTAAAAACGATTATTTTCTGAACTATACTTTTGGGAGTGATATGAAATAAACTGCTTAAGGCAGTTTTTGAACCTCGGCGAGGCTGTGTGGACCACCGGTTTCCCCCCCAGCCGGCCCCACCACCTCGCCACTTTTATGTAAATATTCTTAACCCGGCTTTCATTAGTCGGCTTCTATCAATTAAAACTTCTTATTCAGCTCTCCCGGCACTTCAAAATGGCTTCTAAAAGCAATCAGTAAAACTACAGGGATAATGCCAACTACGCTACCGTAAATGAAAGCTGCACCCGGGGAGATATACTGCCACAAAAACCCTGCTATTAAACTTGCAGGCAGCTCTACTAATCCTATTACAGTATGAAATGTTCCTAACGCTGTGGCTTTTAACCGGTCAGGAGATAAATCAGAGACAAAAGCACGCTGATTTCCATCGATTATCGCATGCATTACGCCATAAAGAGCAAACAGAATTACAAAGGCCGGCAAAGAATTGAAAAAGGCAAAACCAAGACAGGTTAATGAAAACAGGATATAACCCAAAACAATAACCCTGCCCCTTCCTATCCTGTCGGAAAGAACGCCAAAGGGAACGGCAAATGCAGCATAAAAAATGTTGAATAGAACATATAAAAGTATTGGCACCCCAATTGATAATTTGCCGGTAAACGCCTGCTGTGCCCTGAGAACAAAGAACATATAATTGAATCTTGCCAAATCAAATATACCCGCTATCAGGATAAAAAGCTTAAGCGATTCAGGAAGATTCCTCAGGCCTATTTTCAGCGTTATGTTCTGCGGCTTTCTTTCACTTTCTTTTACGAAATGCAGTGGAATCAAAGAAGCAAATGCGATAATACCGGCAATAAGTATAATCAACCTGAAACTAAATCCGAAAAACCAGAATAAAAGAAAAACAACAATCGAACCCAGAATTGCCCCTGCGCTATCCATTGCCCTGTGAATGCCGAACCCTTTGCCCTTTTGGGTCGCCCATAGACTCTGCAATAATTGCATCTCTTGCAGCGGTTCTTAAGCCCTTGCCTATTCTTTCAAGGCCGGCGAAAACCGCAATGTTCCCGCACGTCTCGGACAATGCCAGCAGTAATTTAAAAAACGCCGAAGTCAAGTATCCGGAAAAAATAAATATCTTTCTTTTGCCTGTCTTGTCAGAAAAATAGCCGCAAAAAACCTTTAGAATGCTTGAAATGCTGTCTCTAACGCCCCCGACTAATCCGACAATCAAACCAACACCGCCTAACGCTGTGATAAACATCGGTAGAATAGGCATTATCATTTCGCTGCTCAGGTCATTAAAGAAACTGACAATGCCCAAAAGCAGCACGTTTGAGCTGGTTGATGTTAAATGTTGTTTTTTCATTACGGATTTACAAACAACAAAAAACTGCCTAAAGTCAATCGCAGCAAGGTTGACTTACTCTCCCCTGATTTGCACAATGACTTTTCTATTGCGCGGGCCGTCAAATTCACAGAAAAAAATACCCTGCCAGGTACCAAGGTTCAATGAGCTGTTTTTTACCAAGACTTGCTCACTGCAGCCCAGAAGACTACTTTTACTATGAGAATCAGAATTGCCCTCGGAATGTCGATAGCCGGCTCGTCCGAATGGTATCAATTCACTCAAAGTTAAAAGTATATCATGGCAAACATCGGGGTCTGCATTTTCGTTGATTGTAATCCCGGCGGTAGTATGCGGACAATAAACTATTACATCCCCATCATTGATGTCCGATTCGTTTATTGCTGATTGCACCTTCGCCGTTATATCTATCATCTGGTTTCTGCTTTCGCTGCTGACATTTATCTTTTTCTCGACTATCTTCATATCTGCTCCCCTTTACATTTGCTCAACAACCTTTATACCCAAAAGCTGACTTAAACCATGTTTTATCGTCTTAGCTGTCAGGTCGCAAAGGACCAATCTCGAAGCTCTTGTCTCCGCCTCTGAATCCAGAACGGGACAATTAGTATAAAAGGCGCTGAATTTTTGCGCTAATTCATAAAGGTATGCGGTCAAATAATTCGGCCTGTAATCAGAAACAGCGGCCTGAACAGCTTGGCCATAGCGAAGGTATGCGGTCAAATAATTCGGCCTGTAATCAGAAACAGCGGCCTGAACAGCTTGGCCATAGCGAATAAGACATTTAGCCAAATCAAGCTCAGCAGGGGCAGTCAAAACTAACTTCTTTATGCCGGCAAGCTCGGTCTCAATATCAACATCCCTGCTTTGTGCCTTTCGCTCTATGGATTTTATCCTCGCATACGCATACTGCATATAAGGTGCCGTATTGCCCTCAAGTGACAGCATCTTGTCAAAGCTGAATATGTAATCGCTTTCTCGATTATTGGAAAAATCGGCATATTTAAGGGCACCGATACCGACTGCAGCGGCAATTTCATCCTTTCGCTCTGCAGAAAGGTCCGGGTTCTTCTCCTCGACAACCGCCTTCGCTCTGACAACGGCTTCATCGAGCAATTCCTTTAACTTGACATTTTCTCCGGAGCGGGTCTTAAAAGGTCTGCCGTCTTCACCCAATACACTGCCGAACGTCACGTGTGCAAGTTTATCATCGCTTACCCAATTTGCCATCTTCGCCACGGCAAAGAGCATAGCAAAATGCAGATTCTGCCTTGCATCGGTAACATAAACTATCCTGTCGGCCTTTAATTCGTTAACCCGATAACGTATCGCCGCCAAATCAGTCGTAGCATACAAATACGCCCCGTCGCTTTTCTGAATAATAAACGGCAGCCGCTTACCCTCCTTATTCTTAAACCCTTTCGGAAATACGCAAATCGCACCCTCAGATTCAACCGCCAGACCCTGCTTTTGTAAATCAGCCACAACATCTGAAAGCATATCCTTATAAAAGCTCTCGCCTCTAACAACTTGATAATCAAAGTGTTTATCAGTAATTTTAACATTGAGTATATCGTAAATAGTGTCGCAGTGTTCTAACGAGATTTTAGTAATCAGTTCCCATGCCTCTTTTTCCTGCTCATTATCAGGGTCATCAATATTCTGCAAATAATAAGCTGTTATATGACGAGAGAGAAATTTATACGGTATTGATACATAGTCAAAATGTTTAGTATCTTCTCTATGTAATTTTTGCTTCATCCGCGTTGGAATCATCAGCCCCATATCTGTAACAGTTTCTTCCAGTAAGTTCACATATTGATAAGCAAGTAATATCTTCGGCCAGATATCATCTTCATTGCTGTTTTTGAGTTTCTCAAGAAAGTTGAAAAACTTTTTGCCGTCTCCTAATTCTTCATCAGAGTCTTCACGCCAATCTTCTTCGTGGCGGTCTCGTATGTCCTTTAGCCTTCTTCCATCTTTTGTGAAGTTCTTTAATTCTTCAAGTTCGGTTTGATAATAGGGCTTTTTGTCAATGCGTTTCTCGGACATACATATGTGCCACAAACCAAGTATGACCATCCCAAAATTAGTTCCCCAGTCGCCGATGTGGTTTTGCCGGATAACTTTATGCCCGAGGAATTCGAGCATCCGGCAAATGCTGTCACCGATAATCGTGCTTCGCAAATGCCCAACGTGCATCTGCTTGGCAATATTCGGGCCTGAAAAATCAACAACAATATTTTCAGCTTGAGCTGCTTTATCAATTCCGAGCCGGTTGCCACTGTCCGCCTGGACTTCGAGCAATCTTTCTGCGACAAAATCCGGCTTCAACCTGATATTGATAAAACCGGGACCTGTAACCCCAGGCGGTTCACAAATATCCGCCAGTTGCAGTTTTGCCGTTATTTTCTCAGCGAGTTCTCGAGGATTCTGTCCCAGCTTTTTAGCCAGTGCCATTACCCCGTTGGCCTGATAGTCACCGAATTTATCATCGGTTGCCGGTTTCACAATCGGCTGACAATCGCTCCGCCCCGTAACTTCTTCCATCACGGACCCAATTCGCTCACTTAGTATCGCAATTACAGTTTTCACTCAAACATCCCTTTTTTGCCACCAATAATTTTCTCAGTCAACTCATCCGACATTTTCCTACCAACATTATTTTTAGTTATATCTCTGTGTTCTCTGCATTCTCTGTGTCCTCTGTGGCTATATTTTTAACCTTTAACCGTTTCGCATCACCCCAGAGCAATTCCAAATCGTAATATTCACGATAAGACTGGCTAAAGATATGGACAACAACATCAACAAAATCCAGCAGCACCCATTTTGCATTTTCATATCCGGCCTTGCCGAACCTCTGAAAACCATTTTCTCTTGCCGCCCCGCTGATTTCATCGGCAACGCTTCTTATCTGCCTATCGCTGGTCCCTGTCGCAATCACAAAATAATCAGTCGCAGGTGATATGCCCTTCAAATCCAACACCAAAACATCCCGACAATGCCTCTCTGAAGCCAACCCGGCAGCTTCAAGTGCAAATGATTTCGCTTCTTTACTATTATCGACCAAAATTAAACCTCAATGTTTTTACACATTAAAAAGACAGGGTGGCGTTCAGCCACCCTGATAGAATACATTAAACAACTCTTTCAGTCAACTCTGTGCTTAAAGCCGGGTTTAGTTTCAAAATCCTTCTAATCCCTTTCAATTACCGAAACCAAGAAAATCTGTGATAACATGCGAAAATTTCACTATTAAACCCGCAAAAACAACGCTTACCACACTCATCAACTTAATAAGAATATTCAAGCTCGGTCCGGAAGTATCTTTAAACGGGTCGCCCACGGTGTCTCCAACCACTGCAGCTTTATGAGCGTCAGAACCTTTGCCGCCATAGAAACCTTTCTCGATATATTTCTTGGCGTTGTCCCAGGCACATCCGGCATTGTTCAAGGTTACCGCCAGGACAAAGCCGCAGCAAATCCCGCCGGCAAGCAGTCCCATCAGCCCGGCAACACCAAGAATCAAACCGGTAGCAAGCGGAATGATAATCGCCAACAGCGAAGGCAATATCATCTCACGCTGGGCTCCTCTGGTTGAGATAGCCACACAGC
Organism: Phycisphaerae bacterium; assembly: GCA_030604525.1. GTDB lineage: Bacteria > Planctomycetota > Phycisphaerae > Sedimentisphaerales > Anaerobacaceae > JAUVVQ01. The sequence continues at coordinate 53,470 of JAUVVQ010000006.1, forward strand.
GGGCATAATCGGGTTTGCCGGAGCCGTCCAGAATTCCGGGGATTTCTTTAAACTGCCTGCGGACTTCATTAACCATATCACCGGCAGTCCTGCCGACGGCCTTCATTGTCATCGCACAGAACAAAAACGTCACCATACAACCAAGGAAGATTCCGCCGAGCAGTTGCGGATTCATAATACTCAAATCATAAGCCCTCACAAAATCAGCCATAGAGGCACTTGCCGCATTGATTGCACCTTCGACATATTCACCGGAGAAGAATGTAACGTTACCAATCGTGAAAGTTCCGCCGTTCTCGACCGCAAGCTTTCCGACCCAGATTTTAACCGCCCCGAGAAAAGCGGCAAGCATTGCCAATGCGGTCAACGCCGCTGAACCTATCGCAAAGCCCTTGCCCGTCGCAGCGGTTGTATTACCGAGAGCATCAAGTGCATCTGTCTTCTTACGAACTTCTTCTCCGAGTCCAGCCATCTCAGCGTTTCCACCGGCATTATCTGCTATCGGCCCATAAGCATCGGTAGCCAGGGTGATACCCAGCGTCGAAAGCATACCTACTGCGGCAAAGCCAATTCCGTAAAGGCCTATCGCTACATCGTCAAAACCGCCCGCCAGGCCAAAGGCCGAAAGAATACAACCTACCACCGTAATTACCGGCAAAGCGGATGAATACATTCCCGTTGCAAAACCATCTATAATCATCGTTGCAGAACCCATCTCAGCTTCAGATGCAAGTTCTTTTGTAGGTGAATATTCATCAGAGGTATAAAACTCTGTGAACTGACCAATCAGCACCCCGGCTACAAGCCCTGAAAGCACTGAACCGAATATCCCCCAGGTAATCCAGCCAAGGAACACCATACCAATCAAAGCGACCACAATCAAAACTGAACTGCCCAGTGTTCCGGTAAGCAATGCGCGAAGCAGATTCTTCTGTGTGGCATCTTCTTTACAACGGACAAGAAACATACCAACAATGGAAAGGATAATACCTATCCCGGCTACCACCATAGGTGCAAGAATCAACTTGACCGGTTCCAGACCCAATTTATCGACGAGCACAAGTGAAACAGCGGAACCAAGAGCAGCAGTTGCAAAAATCGAGTTGCAATAGCTTTCGAAAAGGTCGGCTCCCATACCAGCAACGTCTCCGACATTATCTCCGACGTTATCAGCAATTGTTGCAGGATTCCGTGGGTCGTCTTCAGGAATGCCGGCCTCTACTTTCCCGACCAGATCCGCTCCCACATCAGCGGCTTTCGTATAGATACCGCCGCCTACACGGGCAAAAAGCGCCTGTACCGAAGCTCCCATACCAAAAGTTACCATCGTGGTGCTTATCTGCACAAGCTTCATAGCAGGGTCCATACCTTTCGGGACAAGAGTCAATCCCAAAAAGTAAAGACCATTTTTCATATGTTCCGTGGTATAAATAAATTGGTCCAGAATCCAGTACCAGGCCGTTATATTCAATAAGCCGAAGCCAACTACCACCAATCCCATAACCGCTCCGCTGCGGAAAGAAACCTGCAGACCTCTGTTTAAACTCTTCGTACAGCCGTAAGCTGTCCTCGCCGAAGCATTGGTCGCTGTCTTCATACCCAGAAATCCCGTCAGTGCACTGAAAAAACCCGCAGTGAGAAATGCCACCGGCATAAACGGATTCTGAACACCAAAATACGCCAGTAAGGTGAAAATGATAAACAAAAGCAAAAACACAAAAGATACAACTTTATACTGGCTGAACAGATAAGCATAAGCACCCTCTCGAACGTGAGCGGCTATGGTTATCATCTTCTCGGTTCCTTCCTTTTCGCCCATTACCTTCTTGTAAAATACCCAGGCAATCACTAAGGCCGCAACCGAAGCCAGAGGTGCAATGTACCAAATACCAGGAATGTCACCGGCACCGCCGGCTTGAGATGATTGCGACGCAAAAGCAGTTGAGCTGCCTACAAAAAGACTCGACAACAATGCTGCACTTCCTGTTAAAAACTTCACTGTTACACTCCTTAAAACTCAATAATAATCCGCTTATGGAAACTTGACAAACCGAAATGATAAGTTTAGTAAAAGAACAGCATTTTTCAAGAATTTTACGCATATTCTTTTACACTCACACCTTTTTTTATATCGCTCAGGTATGGTAATCAGCATTAATCTTTACATATTCCCTGCTTAAATCGCAACCATAACAAAAATCGTTCCATTTTCCTACGCCTAAATTAATTGTTATGGTATGTTTCCTGCCGGATACAATCTTCGCAGCTTTCTTTTTGTCGAATTTCCGGGGCACACCTTTGCTGAAAACTGTAACATCCCCTATCCGGCAGGATAACTTCTTTACATTCAGTTTAACCCCGCAGGAACCCAGGGCACATATAATTCTGCCCCAGTTGGGGTCCCCGCCGTTTACTGCACATTTAACTAAAGGATATTCAGCAACCGCTCTGCCTGCCTGCCCGGCCTGGGTCTTACTTGATGCACCATCAACTACAACTTTGAACATCCGCGTCGCACCCTCGGCATCGAGAGCCATCTTCTCCGCTAACTCTTCGCATAAATCCTGCAAAGCTTTTACAAACAGCTTATAATTTCCGCTTTTTTTCTTTATAGCTCGATTTTCCGCCAGGCCGGAAGCAAGAATTATTGCTGTATCGTTTGTGCTCTGATGTCCGTCAACGGTCAGTTTATTCAGGGAATCCCCCACCGCTCCCTTTAAAGCTCCGGCAAGTAAGGGCTTGCTTATCGAAACATCTGTGCTAATAAACAATAGCGCCGTCGCCATATTCGGAGCTATCATCCCCGCTCCTTTTACCACCCCTGCTATCGTTACTTTCTTTCCTGATATTTTGATTTGCCTTACAGCTTCTTTGCGTTTCGTATCGGTTGTCATTATAGCGGTTGCGAAATTCCTCCCCGCTTTTGCTGAAGCCGAAAGCACCTTCGCCGCCTTTGAAATACCGGAGCTTGTTTCCTTCATCGGCAACTGCTCGCCGATAATACCGGTCGAAGCTACAAGAATATTATGCGGGTTAGTATCAATCTTCCGGGCTGTCTGGGAACACATATCTATTGCGTTTTGTATACCTTCTTGGCCTGTGCAGGCATTAGCGTTGCCGGAATTAACAACCACCGCCAGTATCTTTTTACTCTTTATATGTTTTTTAGATACCTGAACCGGTGCGCCGGCTATTTTATTTGTCGTAAAAACCGCCGACGCCTTCGCTCCCGTCGGACAGACAAGCAAGCCCAAATCCAGCTTCCCCGACTTCTTTATCCCGCAGCTCACCCCCGCCGACAAAAATCCCTTCGCAGCAGTTATCGTATTATTCACCATAAAGTTTTGCCCTTTAAAAGAATATAAATTTATTCATTTTTTTGAACCACTCCCATTTTCCGGCATACATACAACAACCCGGCTGCAACAAAAGTTGTAAGCAACCCAAAGGCATTGCTGCGTAGTAGCTGAAAAAATACCGTACCTGTTTTTGTTCCATCCCAAAGCTTTATCGACCCGAAGAAAAACCAAACTGCTCCAAGTATAACCGCAAAAACCCAACAAGAAAACCAAAACATCCTCTTTAACTTACCCGTAGTCCCGACTTCCCTGCCGCTTTTTTCCTCCTTTCGAAGCAACGGTAAAAACCAAAACGAAATCACAATACTAACCGGTCCAGCAATTAAATATGTCAAAAAAACCATCGAATCATAGTTACTTAGCAATGTATGTTCGCTAAACTTCGGTCTTCCCAATTGCTCAAGCAAAAAAGAATACGTGCAAATCCATGGCGAAACAAGAAGAATAGCAAATACTGATAATTGAACAGCCAACAATGGATACCGCTTCAATTTAAAAGCTATGATTATACTTATGAATATAGATAATCCCGCAATAATAATAAAAAATTTGATTAACTCTGTTGTTTCCGCCTCCCTCAGCCAAATTGTCACACTTTCCATAACAGTTATATCCAGAAACCTATATAAACGTTACTTTTATTAAATGCATCTCCGGTTTATTGACCGTTCATCGTTAATTTTTCGTTCTAAGTTATCAAATTTACCTCTTATAACCATATCTCTGAAATCTTTCATCGGGTCGTAAAATTCCCTGTTCAAATCCACGGTATTTACCATCATCCCAGCTTTATTAAAGGATAGCTGGCCTGTAATCTTTCCGTCAGGCCTGATAAAACAGGATGGATAAGGGCTGTAATAAGCGCTCGAATTGGCTATACTCGCCCAGAAATTATTCGTCGCAGCCCGGCACTGCATACTCTGCCGCATAATATCGGTATGCACACTCGGACCTTTCTGCCTGGCGTTATAGAACGACTGAAAAACGCATTTAACGCCCTGCTTATAAAGCCGGCGGTAAATCTCAGGAAAACGTAAATCGAAACAAATAAGCAGCGAGCATTTCACGCCGTTAATATCAAAATAAACAAACTTATCTCCCGGCGTCAGCCGTTTTAAATCACCGGTAGTACAGAACCTCTTATCATACCTGTCTATTATCCTGCCCTCACGGTTTATCAAATACAAACTATTGTGCGGCTTATTCGGCTCGGTCAATCTATGCGTCGAACCGAGTATGACCCAGATACCAAGCCGCCCGGCAAGTAACTTAATCTTCTCAGTCTCTTTTCGTAAAAGCTCCCAGTTATAACCTTCAAAATTGGGAAAATCCGTCCCCACGTAACCGCTTAGCGCACACTCGCTAAAGTGAACAATATCCGCCCTGCCCTTTTTGGCCTTGTGTAGAAATTGGCAAATACGCAGGGAATTGCGCCTGATTGAAGAACCAACCGCAAACTGACACGTCGCTGCTTTGAGTGTTCCGACAGTCATCAAATCCCTTTACAAAAGAGACAAACTTTCTTCCAGACCGAAAATGATATTCATATTCTGAACCGCCTGTCCCGATGCGCCTTTGACGAGATTGTCAATCGCAGAAAAGATTACGACCATATCCTTTACAACCGTCGGATATACGTGGCAATAGTTTGTCCCTGCAACGTTCTTAACCGGCGGGACATCGTCGCATACCTGGACAAACTGCTCTGCGTTGTAAAAATCCCGGTAAAGCCGGGACAACTCCTCAGCTTCTATTTTCTTCTTCGGAACACAATATACAGTCGAAAGGATTCCCCTGTCAAAAGGCCCGGCGTGCGGCTGGAAAAGTATCTGAACAGCACCGCCGCAAACTTCGCCGGCTATCTGCTCCATCTCAGGCATATGACGATGAGTCCCGATGCTGTAAGCAAAAAAATTCTCATTCATATTCGGAAAATGAAACTTCCCCGCAGGATTCTTGCCCGCTCCTGAAATCCCCGTTACCGAATTTACGATTATCTTGCTTGTCTCAATCAAATTCTCCTTAAGCACAGGCGCTAATGCAAGCAAGGCCCCGGTAGGGAAACAGCCCGGATTAGCTACTAAATCCTTATCTTTTATCTCTTCACGGAACAATTCAGGCAATCCATAAACCGCTTTGGCTATATTATCCGTGTCGGTATGTTTAACGCTGTAGTATTTCTCATACACGTCAACATCTTTGAGCCGGTAGTCCGCACTGAAATCGACTACCTTCAGTCCCGCATCCAGCAGCTTGGGCACAAACCCCATCGATACCTTATGCGGAAGACAACAAAGTGCAACATCAGCCAACCCGGAAAGTTTTTCCATATCCAGCGGCTCAATCGCCAAATCACAGCGACCTTTAAACTGACCGAAAATCGCTTCGACCTTACCACATTCTTCAGCAAGAGCGCTTAGATGAACCAGCTCTGCTTCGGGATGTCTCAGGATAAGCTTAATCACCTCTGCACCGGTATATCCGGTGGCGCCTATAATTGCAACTTTTACCATAATCTCTCCTTTTAAAAAAATAGCCGCCCATTCTCTCGGCGGCTATTAGAATAAGCAAACTTTTCTCTTCGACATTAACGCTTCGAGAACTGGAAGCTTCTTCTGGCACCTCGCTGACCCGGCTTCTTCCTCTCAACCATTCTGCTGTCACGCGTCAAATACCCGCCGTCACGCAAGGACTGAAGATAATTTTCATCATAGTTCTTTAACGCCCTGGCAATTCCAAGAAGAGCGGCTTCCGCCTGGCCGGTCGTCCCGCCGCCTCTGATGTTGATAAAAACATCAAAACCTTTCTCGGCATCTACCGCTTTCAAAGGTGAAACCACCGCTTTTCGGTCCCTGCTGCCGGTAAAGTAGTCGTAAAGCTCTCGTTTGTTTACCAACAGTTTACCACTACCGGGTTTCATACGCACTCGTGCAACAGAGCTTTTTCTTCTGCCGGTGCCCCACCAGTAGCCGCCTTTATCGGGAATTTTTTTTCTGTCTGCCGCAGAAAATTTGGTCTTTTCGCCCTCTGCTTTACCACCAACTATATCAGGATTCGTAATTTTTGCTTTTGCCATAATTTCTTCTTTCCTGTTTCTGCTTCTTAAAACTTTCCCTTAAAACAATTCCATCTTCTCAGGCCTCTGTGCCTGGTGTTCGTGTTTGGGCCCGCTATAAACCTTCATTTTTTTGAACATGCTCTTGCCCAATTTGCTCTTCGGAAGCATACGCTTAACCGCAAGCTCTATCACTCTTTCAGGTCTTTCAGCCATCATATCGGAAAAACTGACGTATTTGTGACCGCCGGGATAATGACTATAACGGCCATACTTTTTCGTCTGCTCTTTTTTGCCGGTAACCCTCACCTTATCCGCATTGATAACAATCACAAAATCGCCTACGTCGATGTGAGGAGTATAGGTGGGCTTATTCTTTCCCATCAGTATCGGGGCTACTTTCGCAGCCAAACGACCTAATACCGCACCTTCAGCATCCACAAGATACCACTTGTGCTCAGCTTCTTCTTTCTTAGCCATAAAACTTTTCATAGAATCTCCATGCATCATAGAAAAACCAGAATTTTAGCAAATTTAGCTCTCCTGTCAAATGTTTTTCCTGATATAAACACAGAAATCCCACCCTTCATCTGACAAAACCAGGTGTCAACAGCAGGAATCTAATAATCAAATCAAGAGCAGCCCATTGAATTGCCGCAGTTAAAGCACCTATAGCATGTGCCGTTACGAACTGTAATCGACCCGCAAACATCGCACGCCGGGGCATCGTCCTGGAAATGTTCAAACTGCGAGTTAAACTCACCGATTGCCTTTTTCTCGGGATTTAACTCCCCTGCAATGTCCGAGCTTACAGGAGCGCTTACCAGCTCCTTATCTGATTCACTGAACCTATTCCCGGAAACTGCATATTCCCCCGACCCGATTTCTACGGATTTGCCCTCTTGGCGATTTGGTCTCTTTTTCGTTACAGTTTTAGCTTCAGTAATTTTCCGGGCAAGGTCTTTGGTCTTCTCGACTAACTGCCTGGCCGTCGTAGTATTTTTATTCTCTGAGGCGCCGGCTGCTCCTCTATTCGGCGTATTTCTTTCAGCATAACCAGGAATAAACTGACAGCCCATCCAGCAGAAAATATAGTCAATAAGACTCTTGGCAAAAGGTATATTTCTGTTAGACGTCATACCGGACGGCTCAAACCTGGCATGACGGAACTTATCAACAAGTGTTACCAAGGGAACTCCATATTGCAGTGCCATTGAAGTGCAGGTGCCTATCGCATCCATAAGACCTCCGATAGTGCTGCCCTCCTTGGCCATTGTGATAAATAATTCCCCCGGCTGGCCGTCCTCGTACAATCCAACTGTAAGGTAACCTTCGTGGGCTGCAACAGAAAATTTATGCGTAATGCTCTGCCGGGTATCTGCAAGCCGGCGCCTGAAAGGATACTGTTTGGTGCCGGTCTCCGATGCTGCCTTAGCTTTTACTCCTTTGTGCTTCTCCGTGGAAACCGGCTGAAGTCTCTTAGAACCATCACGATATATCGCCACCGCCTTTAAACCAAGCTTCCAGCCCTCCATATATGCCTTTGTTATCTCCTCTGTTGTGCTTTCCTTCGGCATATTAATAGTTTTGCTGATAGCGCCGGAAATAAACGGCTGGACCGCCGCCATCATCTTCAAATGCGCAGTATAATGTATACACCTCTTACCGTTACGGGGTTTAAAAGCGCAATCAAAAATCGGCTCATGCTCCGGATTTAACTTCTCAGCTCCTTCGATTGTGTCATTCTTATCTACATAATCGCAGATAGACTTTATATCTTCCACACTGTAACCGAGATATTCCAGCGCCATCGGAAGCGTTTTGTTTACCAGCTTGAGCATCCCGCCGCCGGCCAGGAGTTTATACTTTACCAATGCAATATCCGGCTCAACTCCGGTTGTATCACAGTCCATCATAAAACCAATCGTACCGGTCGGTGCAAGAACACTCACCTGCGCATTGCGGAATCCAACTTTGGAGCCGACATCAAAGGCATGGTTCCACGCATCCTTGGCCTCATTAAGAAGATAGTCCGGACAATACGACTCCGATATCTCATAAGCACGCTCACGATGCATATTTATTACCTTCAGCATCTGTTCAGAATTTCTGCCGAATTCATCAAAAGTACCCTTAACGGAAGCAAGCTCCGAACTTACCGAATAAGCCGTCCCGGTTAATATCGCACTTATAGCCGCTCCCCAAACCCCCGCCTGGTCAGAATCATAGGGAATGGCAAAACTCATTATAAGAGAACCAAGATTTGCATAACCAAGGCCAAGAGGACGGAATAAATGACTATTTAAAGTGATTCTCTCCATCGGATAACTGCTGTTATCCACAAGAATCTCCTGGGCGATAATGTAAAGGCGAATTGCTCTTTTGAAGCTTTCGACGTCAAAACCGCCGTTTTCCTTACGAAACTTCATAAGATTTAATGAAGCAAGATTGCACGCCGAGTCATTGACAAACATATACTCACTGCAGGGGTTGGAAGCATTAATCGGTCCGGAATTCGGACAGGTATGCCAGTGGTTAATAGTCGTATGATATTGTACACCGGGGTCACCGCATACCCTTGTGCCTTCGGCAATCAAATTCATCAGCTCAGCAGCGGAGTACTCATCTACCACTTCACTGGTTGTAATGGATTTCGTCGTCCATTTGCCATCTTTTTCAACTGCTTTCATAAACTCATCGCTCACCCGCACGGAGAGGTTGGAGTTCTGGAACATAACACTGTCGTAAGCTTCGCTGTTATATTCTCCGGTATAGCCGGCCTCAATAAGAGCCCAGGCCTTCTTCTCCTCTTCTGTCTTACACGTGATAAACTCCTTGATATCAGGATGCTCTATCATCAACGACTGCATCTTGGCGGCGCGACGGGTTTTACCTCCCGATTTTATTACCGCCGCTATCTGGTCATAAACACGCATAAAACTAAGCGGACCTGAAGGGTTACCACCGCCGGAAAGCTTCTCCTTGCTGCTGCGAAGTGTCGAAAGGTCGGTACCAGTTCCAGAACCGTGTTTGAAAAGCATCGCCTCACTCGTAGCAAGACGCATTATATCTTCCATATTATCATCTACGGATTGAATAAAACAAGCCGATGACTGCGGATATTCATAACTGCTCTCACAGGCAATTGCAGTTTTGCTTTTGGAATCCCAATGACAATTATGCTTGCTACCCTTTATACCGTAAACATCATAAAGGCCCACATTGAACCATACCGGCGAATTAAACGCCCCGTATTGATTAACACAAAGCCAGGTCAGCTCATTATAGAAATTCTCAGCATCATTCTCGCTGGCAAAGTAGCCGTCTCTTTTACCACGGTCAGCTATGGTTCGGCAAACTCGATGAACGAGCTGCTTTACCGAATTCTCACGCTGGCCCGTCTCGATGTCCCCATAAAAATACTTACTGGCTACAACCTTTGTCGCCAACTGACTCCAGGAAACCGGAACTTCTATGTTATCCTGTTTGAAAACTACCTCACCGGAATCGCTTGTTATTTGTGCTGAACGCTTCTCCCATTTGAGCTCATCAAATGGATGGACTGCCGGGTTTGAAAAAAATCGCTCGACTCGCAAACCCTTTTCTTTATCAAAGCTCATTTCTGCCCCTGGAGCATTCTCCGGTGTTTTAAAAGGATTCTCAGGATTGAATTTCTGCGTCATTTCTATGCCTCCATGCAAAATACAAAAATACAACAGCTACTATATGTTGAAAAACCGGCTGAAAAAACACAAGATATTGTTGCAAACGCAACGCCTTATGAATATATTCAATTTGTCCTAAACTGCAAAGAGAAAACTTGAAATTTTTCATATTTTTTTTTTAATCCCCCTCTAATCCTTTGCTGTAACCGAACATACGAAAGAAAATTTTTGCTGTTAGGCAAAGCTTTCAACTTATTCTTTTAACGTTGACGTTATAATTTGTAAAATACTTGTATGAAGCAAAAAACAAATGACGAGCTCCTGTCGCTTCGCAAGAAGATAAAAACATTCCCCGCCACCCCCGGTTTGTATTTTATGAAAGCCGCCTCCGATAAGGTACTCTACATCGGCAAGGCAAAAAACCTCAGGAGCCGAGCCGCAAGTTATTTCCAACCGGCTGGTAATATCGCTTCTTCACGCGGACCAAAAATCCTGGAGATGCTTAACAAAGTAAAAACAGTGGATTTTCTTGAGACTAAAAATGAAGTTGACGCAGTTCTTGCCGAAGCACGCCTGATTAAAGATATAAAACCACCATACAACACCGTCCTCGCTGACGGCAAATCCTTCCCCTATCTTGAAATTACAACTTCGGATGACTTTCCGGCTGTTTATGTTACCCGCAAACCTCGTCCTAAAGGAACCCGGCTTTTCGGCCCTTTTACAAACGCAAAGGATTTAAGGCAAACCGTCGTCTTGCTGCAGAAAATTTTCCAATTCAGAACCTGCAAGCTTTCGATAAGCAGCGATGACAAAAAAAGAAGATTCTTCCGACCCTGCCTTCTTTTCAGTATAAAGCAATGTACCGCTCCCTGTGCCGATAAAATAAGCAAAACAGAATACAAAAAAACCATCCGTGAACTAACGAAATTCCTGCGTTCCAAACGCTCGGTCATACTGAGGGACCTGAAAAAACAAATGACCGAGACATCAGATAAACAGGAATATAAAAAAGCCGCCCAAATCCGTGACCGTATCCGCCTGATAGAACGCCTCGACCGCCAGGGAAGCCCGACAGAAAACCTCCAGCCGGAGGTCTTTGCCGCCGACCCCGCAGAAGCACTCGAAAAACTGACTAAAAAAATAAATTCCGCCGAGCCGGTAAGAATTATAGAAGGCATTGATGTCGCAAATATCGCAGGTAAGCAGACGGTAGGGGCGCTCGTCAAATTCATCGACGGAAGACCTTTCAAAGACGGCTACCGACGATTCAAAATTAAAACCGTAAAGGGTATCGACGACTATGCTATGATTGCGGAAATCATCAAAAGAAGATACAAATACGCCCTCAGGGACCAAGAAATCTGGCCCGATTTAATCCTTATTGACGGCGGAAAAGGACACCTCAACGCCGCACAAAACGCCCTAAAAAAAATGAACGCACCTGATGTCAAAATCGCATCAATCGCAAAAAAAGAAGAAAAAATCTTCCTGCAGGGAAAAGAAAAACCTCTCAAACTATCCAGAAACTCACCCGCTCTGAAATTACTCCAATACGTTCGGGATGAAGCACACCGTTTCGCCCAGCACTACTTCCACATCCTCAGAAACAAAAATATGCTCGGCCAGGAAAAGTAAAAGGGCTTCGGGTCAAGTTTTACAAACCAACAAACGAATCTTTTTCTTATCGTTGAATCAAATGCTTTCTTATTCAAAAAATCCACGATTATCTGTCAAATGTTTCCGGCAGACATCCTCATTCAATTCAATACCAAATCCCGGCTTATTATCAAGAACGAGATAGCCATCCTGGTAAATAGGACCATCGTGCTGGATAATATCCTGCCAGTAAGGCAGCTCGACACTATCAGATTCCAAGGTTACAAACGTGCGGATAGCCGCACACACGTGCCCCGAGGCGATTGTCCCCACCGGAGAACAAAGATTATGACAGGCCATCGGCATATAGTAAAGGTCAGCCCAGTCGGCAATCCTCTTGGTCTCAAGCAATCCGCCGCACCGCTGTACATCCGGCTGGATAATGTCGCACGCCTGTTTCTCTATAAAAGGACGCCAGGTATGCCGGGTATAAAGATTCTCACCGGTGCAAATCGGCACCTTGGTAGCCCTGGTAATACGGGCAAGAGCATCGGCATTCTCATACGGTATCGGGTCCTCTAAAAACCACAGGTTCATACCCTCCGTCATCTGTATAAACTTCAGAGCATCACGGCTGTTATACATCCAGTGCAAATCAACCGACAGTGGGAAATCATCTCCAAGCTCGCCCCGGATTGCCTCCAGTATCTTGACCCATATCTTCATATCCACCGAGGAAAGCGTCCGGTTCCATCGCTGACCCTTGAACGGATTCAAATCAAACTTCATCGCCTTAAAACCGTATTTGTCGCGTGAACGCCGGGCCTCCTCAACCCATGGACCGGTCTCAACCGTCTCAGGCGAGCCGGTATCGTGATATATCAGCAGCTTATCTCGGAATTTCCCGCCCAGCAGCACATAAACGGGAACATTCAAAATCTTTCCCGCCAAGTCCCACAATGCCGTCTCAATCCCTGCTATTGCTCCTGTAAGCGTCCCGGAACGAGCATCGGCACCGGAGCCGGCTCGCATCATCTTATGAAATAAATAATCTATCCCAAGAGGGTCCTGCCCTATCACCTCCTCCTTAATATTATGTATCCAGTCAATCGTGCCAGGCCCGCGATACGCCTCCCCGATGCCGGTTATGCCGCTATCGGTAGTAACCTTAACCAGATGAGCATCATAATAGGTCAACTTGACAGAAGCAGTTTTAACATCTCGGATTTTTACTCTTCCAAACTCCGTTTCCGCATTTGGAGCCGCTTGAAGTATCTGCGGGCGACCTGCTAAAAAACTACCCGCCGCCGCACCCCCGGCCACCGTAAGAAATTCCCTGCGTGAAATCATAACTTTATCTCCCAATCAAATTTTAACCAAATATCTTTTCACATCTGTGGAAAAACCCATTCTAAATATATCAAATAAACCACGAAGCTATTCGCAAAACAAGGCGTTTCTTCAGCCCGCACGCATAAGAAGTCGCTCGCATCGTCGCCTTTATCGCCTCGGTAATTCCACCACCGTCAATCTGAGGCACAAGAGTATTCGAGATGTTTTGCTCCTCGTTTATTCGACACTCACATCCTCTGACCACAGCGACTGCAATTCCTGCTCCTGTCCGGCCAAAAACAAGCGCTGACGCTGCCGTAATCTCGTGCACCGTTAAATCTATACCTCCGAACTTCGGTTTGCCGAACAAATCCTTCTCGCCGAACTTCCTTGAGACAGGTTCAATCCCTGCCGAACCAACCGCAAAATCCATCGTCCCGAATGGTATCATCTCGGTATCCGCTAAAACAACCGCAACTTCCTTGTTTATTTTCTCCTTGATTGAGCTCCTGATATCAGATGCCGATTTATCCGGCTCAACAGGCAAAAAACCAACAAAATCACCCGGCATATTCGAACCGTCAATGCCCGCATCGCAGGTATGAATCTTACCATCCGGGCCGAGTGTAATACAAATTGCCTGCTCATGTTCAATAAGCTCCTCGCCGGTTTCGGTATCCTCACAGGTCCCGAGAATATATTTCTTTAAAACTCCTTTCATTGGAACAATTGCAGCAATCTTATGTCCCTCGTCAAAAATCATCTGAAGCCAGCGAGCATCCTTCCCTGTCCGCCTCGAAACAGCCAACGCCTTTGCCCCGGGTTTAACATCACTCAATCTCCGTGTTCTTCCCGCCGCCTTGGAAACAATTTTACTCGTCAAAACTATAATATCTCTCGCCTGCAGGCCGCCAATCTCTTCTTCTGCGCAGCCAATGATTATCCCGGCTAAATCGTCACCTTCTTCGATTTCCGGGATGCCCTCCAGTCCCAGAACCTCTATCTTCTTCATACTTTTGTCCCCGACATTAAATCCCTGAAATTTTTATCGCAATAAACCGCTAATCTTCACATCATCTCCGAAACGTCTGATATTGACTCCTTTTAACTCAACACCTTCCAGTATCTTTGAGGTTGACTCGGAAATATCCACTCTCCCTGACCTGCCGAGCAGTTTAGATGAAACGTAAACACAAACCTCATCAGCCAGTCGCTCTTTTAAAAATGAAGCTATAATCTTACCGCCGCCTTCTACAAGCAATTGAGCAATACCCCTTTTGCTTAAACTCCCAAGCAATGACCTCAAATCACACCCGTCACCGGCAGTTTCAACTGTTAAGATTTCCCCTCCCTTTTCTTCGATTGCCTTAACAATCTCCGCCCTTCTCTCAGCCGTCCTTTCAGTGGTAACTACAAGCACAGAAGCTTCCCCCGTCGTCCGTAAAAGCTTACAGTCCAAAGGCAGTCTTAAATTGCTATCGAGCACAATCCTAACGGGTCTTCTGCCTCTGCTCGGCCGAGGCGTCAACAAAGGGTCATCGGAAAGCACTGTCCCGATTCCGACCAATATCCCCTGCACCCGCCGACGCAGCTTATGTGCATCTCTGCGAGAACGCTTATTCGAAATCCACTGCTCATCAATATCTTCCCGGTAAGCTAACTTCCCGTCGATGCTCTGCGCCCATTTGACTATGACCCAGCTCTCACCGGTGGCAGCAAACTTGATAAAAGGCGCATTAAGCTCCTTTGCTTCTCGCCCGCAAACCCCGGTTTTAACACCAATCCCCGCCTCCCGCAGTATTTCAATACCTCGCCCACCTGCGTGCTCTGAAGGGTCAACCATCGCAACCACAACCTCAGAGAGCCCCGCTTTAATAATCGCATCGGTACAGGGCGGGGTCTTGCCCTGGTGACAGCACGGTTCCAATGTCACGTAAAGTGTCGCCCCTTCGGGATTCGACCCTTTGGATTTGCAATTTTCGAGTGCATTTATCTCAGCGTGCGGCCCACCAAATTTTTTATGCCAGCCCTTACCTGTAATCTGCCCGTCCTT
The DNA here is from genome assembly GCA_030604525.1 of Phycisphaerae bacterium. Classification (GTDB taxonomy): domain Bacteria; phylum Planctomycetota; class Phycisphaerae; order Sedimentisphaerales; family Anaerobacaceae; genus JAUVVQ01. The sequence continues at coordinate 68,533 of JAUVVQ010000006.1, forward strand.
TACGATAACAGCACCGACAGCCGGATTCGGCTCAACAGAACCAATACCACGACCAGCCAGTCGCAAAGCCAAATTCATAATTTTTTCTTCACTGTTTAAAATCTTACCGTCCTTTGTCACCAAGCATATCTGAAAATTCCTTTTCGTTAATAACTTTAACTCCCAGCCTACGGGCTTTGTCGATTTTCCCGCCGGGGCTTTCCCCCGCCACTACAAAATCCGTCTTTTTACTGACACTCGAAGATGCCTTGCCGCCCGCCTGCACTATCGCCTCTTTGATTTGCTGCCGTGTAAAATTTTCTAAGCTGCCCGTTACCACTATTGTCTTGCCAGCAAGTTTATCTGTGCGTTGCGTTTTTGGTGGTGGCGGACTCAAATATTCTAATAACTCTTGTAAAAGCCCCATTTGCTTATGAAAATATTCACAGATACTCCCCGCCATGGTCGGCCCTATCTGCTCTATGGCTACCAATTCTTTTTCACTCGCAGCCATAAAAGCAGGAAAAGTACCAAAGTGTTCTGCTAAAATCTCCGCCGATTGCCCTCCAATATGACGTATGCCCAAACCAGCAATAATCCGTGCTAACGCCCTTCTTTCACTTTTCCTAATAGCTTCTATAACATTATCCGCGCTTTTTTCACCCATACGGTCAAGACCGATTAAATCAGATTTCTTTAATTTGTAAAGGTCTGCGAAATTCTTTACCAAGTGCGTGTCAACCAGTTGCTCAATCAATGCTTCACCGAGCGTCTCGATATCCATTTGCCCTCGTCCGGCAAAATACTTCAAACGCTCCTTCAACCGTCCTGGGCAATCTATATTACTACACCTGATATAAACACCTTCCTGGTCTTTAACGACTTTTGAGACGCAGTCAGGACACTTCTTCGGTATCGGATATGCTTTGGCTCCGGAAGGCCTAAACTGTTTTTTCACTTCTACAACCTGAGGTATTATCTCACCTGCTTTTTCAATCAGAACCGTGTCACCCTCACGTACATCCTTTCGTCTTAACTCATCGAAGTTATGAAGACTCGCCCTTCCAACAGTCGTCCCCGACAACTGAACCGGAACAAGATTCGCCACCGGAGTCAGGATACCGCTTTTGCCAACCTGAACTTCGATGGATTCAACCATTGTCTCCACCCGCTCTGCAGGAAATTTATAACTGATGCACCAGCGAGGAGCCCTGCCTGTAGCGCCGAGAATATCCCGCTGGCCAATCCGGTTTACCTTTATCACCATACCGTCTATCTGATAAGCCAGGCCGCTCCGCTTCGCCTCCCACCCAAGACATATAGCTATCGCCGAATCGATATCTTTTGCCCTTTCGATATGAGGATTAACCGGCAACCCCAGCTTCTTGAACGCCTCAAGCACCTGCTGGTGTTCCTCACCCAACGGCTCGGACATCTCACCTGCAGCGTATGCGAGAAATGCAAGATTCCGACCCGACGTTATCCTTGCATCCAGAAGTTTCAATGTCCCCGCCGCCGCATTCCGGGGATTGGCAAATATCCGCTTGCCCTCCTGCTGCTGCGCTCTGTTCAGCTCAACAAACGATTGCGTCGGCATATAAACTTCGCCGCGAACCTCCAGAACATCCGGCAGCTTGACCTCTCCTAAAAGTGCAAGCGGAACCGATTTTATCGTCTTGACATTATTGGTAACATCATCACCAACCACGCCGTCACCACGAGTCGCCGCTCTTACAAAACGACCTCCTTCGTAGCGAATGCTTATTGCAAGACCGTCAATCTTCAGCTCAACTACATAATCATAATCTCGCCCGCCAAGACCCTTGGCAACACGCTCATCAAACGCCCGCAGCTCATCTGCATTATAGGTATTATCCATACTAAGCATAGGCACTGAATGACGGATTGCTCCAAATCCCTCCACCGGACGTTCAGATACCCGCTGAGTAGGAGAATCAGAGGTAACCAGCTCCGGATGCTTCTCCTCCAGCAGCTTCAGCTCCGCAAAAAGCTTGTCATAGCCCCGGTCGCTCATCTCCGGCTGATTAAGCACATAATAAAGATAATCGTGCCCGCGAAGCTCAGCCCGCAACCGCTCTATCCTTTTTCGTGCGTCCCGTGTCATCACAATATAAGTTTATGCCCTCCCGGACGAATTTGCAAGTGTATCATAAACCAGCTACTCGCAAAACCGCCAAAAATATTGACAATAAAAGCTGTTCCTGTTAGCATTACCAAAGTCAAAAGAGAAAATGTATGGTTATTAAACTTATATCTGGGAAATCTCAGCTTGCCGAAGGAGTAAAAACAACCCTCCAATTTCATTTTAACATATTGGAATACAGACGTTTTCGAAAAAAAGGAGCTTTCAACAAAATTCAGCGAAGAAAAAATCCCTGATGGTTCAAACGGGATTAAGGGATAACTAAATGGAAAGAGATTTGAAAAAAGAACTTTCATTTTTAGATGTCTTTGCTATTGCATCCGGGGCAATGATAAGCTCTGGTTTGTTTGTTTTACCAGCTATTGCTTTTTCAAAAGCAGGCCCTGCCGTTATCTTGTCCTATTTCTTTGCTTCAATTCTTGTAATTCCCAGTCTACTGAGTCAAGCTGAATTAGCCACAGCGATGCCGAGAGCAGGTGGAACCTATTTTTACGTCGAGAGAAGTTTAGGACCGATTTTGGGCTTGTTCGGCGGATTGGCAAATTGGTTCTCATTGGCATTGAAGAGCGCCTTTGCCGTCCTCGGTATGGCAATCCTGTTCGAGGTTGTATTGCAGACGGCTCTGCCTGTCCAACTGAGTGAATGGCATCTCAAAATGATAGCAATCCTGTGTTGCTTATTTTTTACAGCTCTTAATATCATAAGCGTCAAGCATACAAGCAGGCTTCAGGTCTTTCTGGTAGCAGCTCTGTTGATAATCCTTGCTTTATTTGTGGCTTCAGGTCTCCGGGCTGTTGAAGCAGTCAAATACAAAGGGTTTCTTCAGAAAGGTTGGCCGGCAGTACTTGCAACTTCAGGCCTGGTGTTTATTAGTTTCGGCGGCCTGACCAAAGTTGCAAGCGTTGCAGAAGAAGTCAAACAACCCGGCAAAAATCTACCATTAGGAATGATACTGGCCTGGTTTGTTGTCACTGTCTTTTATATTGCCGTAATCACAATTACAGTCGGTATCCTCTCAGCGGAAGATTTGACTGCCAGTAATATGCCTATATCCTTGGCAGCCAGTAAGTTTATGGGCACTGCTGGTTTTGCAATCCTTGGCCTGGCTGCAATAGCCGCATTCATCACAACCGCAAACGGAGGAATACTTGCAGCTTCTCGCTATCCTATGGCTATGAGCAGGGACCAGCTATTCCCGCCCTTCCTGGCTAAAGTCAGCCGGAGATTCAAAACACCGCACATAAGCATACTTCTTACGGGCACATTTATGATTGCATCCATAATCTTTCTTGATCTTGAAGTACTCGTAAAAACCGCCTCAACTTTAATGATAATCCTTTTCATCCTTGTCAATGTCAGTGTGATTGTAATGCGCGAGAGCAGGATACAAAGCTACCGCCCAAAATTCAGCTCGCCCTTATATCCGTATATCCATATCTTCGCCATTCTCTTTTACGGCCTTCTCATCATCGATATGGGAAAGACACCACTGCTTATTACCGCAGGTTTCATCGCTTTGAGCGCAGCATGGTATTTCATCTATGTCTCCAGACGCATCAACCGGGCCTCCGCGGTGATGCACATTGTAGAACGAGTTACCGACCGGGAGATGAAAACTGTTACACTTGAGAATGAGCTTAGAGATATTTTGCTCGAGCGAGATGGTACTCTCGAGGATAGATTCGACCAGCTTATAAAAAAATGCGAAATTATAGACATCCAGGGCAAAGCCTCAGCCAGGAACGTATTCCAACAGGCCGCAAACATTCTTGCCGCAAGATTAGGAACCAGTGAATCTGTGCTCCTTGAGAAATTCCTCGACCGTGAGGCAGAGGGCTCGACGGTGATTCAGCCAGGACTGGCGATACCGCACATAGTAGTCCAGGGAGAAAAAAAATTCGATGTCCTGCTCGTCAGAGCCATCGATGGTATTGACTTTCCACACGCTCCAGACCCTGTCAGAATAATGTTTATCCTCTCCGGCAGCAAAGATGAAAGAAATTACCACCTGCGAGCGTTGATGGCAATCGCACAAATTGCTCAGGAAAAAAATTTCGAGAAACAATGGCTGGCCGCCAGAGACACCGAGGCCATAAGAAACCTGATACTTCTCTCCGCTCGAAAGAGAGACACTGCTCTGTAAGACCAATGCCGCCCTGACACCCTAAAAAATGTCCCTTGCGAATTATTCCGATTGGAATTAATTTTTTTTACCTGAACTCAACACCGTCCAGCCATTGCCCTCCTCCTGTCATCCTGAGCACAGCCGAAGGCTCTGGCCTCAGAACATAATTTACCTCTACTTATCCCCCCGCCTGCCCTCGAACGTTTCTGTTATTTATCATTCCTGCACAGATTTGTCATTCCTGCAAAAGATTGTCACCCCTGCGAAAGCAGGGGCAGGAATCCACATTTTTACATTTTGCATTTTTACTTCGCTTGCGTCCGCCTTTGGAGGATTGATATTATTATCACCTGTTCAACTTTCTACTGTTCTACTCTCATCGACCATAGGCCGATGCGGCTATCTCAAAAAAAATTAGCCCAATCCCTTATGTTCGCTCTTTTCCTTTAATTTCATTGACGGCAAGAGCAATTTTGATTATTTTATGAGCGATAACCAGCGTGTGGCTGTCAAAATTACTAACGACCGCTTCATTAAGAGTTTAAAGATTATTGGAATAAACCAATGGTGATAATACAGTTGCCAAATAGCATAGGTAGTGATCAGCAGGGTTTTGCATCACTGGCAAATGTTTATCAACAGGTAAAGCCGTGCCAATTTGAAACGATTCAGCTTGATTTTCAAAATACTACCTGGTTTGGCGCCAATATGCTTGCTATGCTGGGAGCTATTATGGAGTCTGCATGGACAAATGACTTTGACATTGTTAACCTTGGACCAGCTCAAGAAAAAATATTTAAGAAGACTCGCTATAGTTATTTTGGTGGTGAATCCTTGCCGAATAGTTATCAAACAACTGTGGAATATCGTAAATCCAAAGTAAGCGAAATAGGTTCATTTGAGAAATATCTTGAGAAGAAGCTGCTGGCTCATCCAGAAATGCCGAGCATGTCTGCTCTTTTAAGAAAAAAAATCAAAGAGAGTATCCTGGAGATATTTAATAACGCAAAAATGCATGGTAATTGTGAGTTTGTTTTTTCGTGCGGACAATATTATCCACAAAAGGGACGATTGGATTTTACTATCGTTGATATTGGTAATACGATTCGTAAAAATGTCCGAGATTATTCAGGACGTAAAGTTTCAAGTAAAAAAGCTATTGAGTGGGCTGTTAGCGAATGCAACACAACAAGAAAAGGTGATATACCAGGCGGACTCGGCTTTACGTTGATACGTGACTTTTTATGTAAGAATGAAGGAAAGATACAGATTGCTTCAGCGGATGGATATTGGTACGAAAAAGAGTGCATCTCACAATCGGAGGATTTAAGCGACTTTTTTAAAGGAACCGCAGTTAATCTGGAGTTTAATGTGAACGATCAGTGTTCGTATTGTCTAACATCTGAGATAGAAGATACGGATATATCTTTCTAAAGGAAAAAAGTTTATGAAACGTAAAATAATAAACATTTTTGATGTTGTAGGGGGCAAGACGGCGGTCTCTACGGAAGATGGAGAAAGACTGTTTACGACAATAAGTGCTTTTTTAGAAAAAGACGTTGAAGTTGTTCTCGATTTTGCAAGCATTGAAACGCTAATTACAACTTTTCTAAATGCCGGAATTGGCCAGCTTTATAGCAAATATGACAGTCCATTTTTGCGCGAACATTTAAGTGTCAGAGGTCTCCAGCCGGAAGACAAAGAGCGTATGGTAAGAACTATTGAACGCGCTAAGGAATATTTCAAGGACAAGGATAATCTCGAAAAGGATATCAGGGAGGCTTTTGACGATGAATAACGTGATGGATGTCGAAACCTATGTGCCTCAGGATGGAGACAAGTATTTTTTTGACGCAAACATATGGCTGTATTTCTATTGTCCTATAGGTAACCACAAGAAAGAGATTATCAGCAAATATTCTGGTTTCTTGAAGAAGGCACTGAGTAACGATACTACCATTTATGTGTCTTCGTTAATCGCATCTGAAATTATTAATGCTTGGCTAAAATTGGATTTCAATATCCTGCGACGTAGAAAAACTGTTAAGGACAATTATAAAAAGCATTATAGGGGCAGTTCGCATTATCTTAGTACTGCCAAAAATATTCAAGCTGTTTTCAATAATCAACTGTTGAAGATATCAACGCCTTTAGATGATCGAGCCACAGAAATATCCCTGCCAGATGTCCTAAGTGGATTAGACAAGACAGATTTTAATGACTGTTACTATCATCACCTTGCCAAATTGGATAATCTGCTGATTGTCACGAATGATGCTGATTTTGCGGAACTGGACACAGGGGTTTCAATTCTAACAGCAAATCAAAAGTTATTGAATCTTAATTAGTAAAGTAAACGTTTGTTATCCGCTTTCGTCTATATGCACAGATTAAGATGCTATATGAATATAACTCATAGTTCTCATGAATCAATCGAAGGACACTTTTTCTAAGACGAGTAATTGATTTAGGATCTAACTTCACAACTCCATCTCGTGCCCCAGCAAAATACCAGAACATCAAAGCTCTGGTGAATAATAGGGACATTCACCGTTTTTTAAATAACCACAAGATTGTTCCACTTCCCATAGGTGCAATTTACAATAATACCACTTTCTAATACATCGGCAACTCAAAAAATCTGTGAAATCAGTGTTCTCTGTGGCTAATTTTTTACTTGAAATCGACCATTCGCGCAAGTTCCCCCGCAGCGCATTCACCTCTTCTAATTGTTGCTAACTACTTGCTATTGGCTATTATCTATTGCTTTTCTATCAAATGCGCAAGTCCCCCCTAACATAGAGGGCGTGTTTTCCCACCGCCCAAAAAATAGAAAACTCTAAAACAGGAGGTACTTTTGAACACCCATTTTCTTTCTTCCTTTAGAAAACTACGAACAACCACCTGTCTTCTTTCTAACATATTAACTTTCAAACCACACACTACCCGAAATTTTCTAATCCGTCAATGGCCGACCACAATTCCCGTCAATCTTTAAACTCCGCACCACAACTCCTTCAAACCTTAATTTAGACAAATCCCGACCCACTGTCAATAAATTTAATCATTCTTTATACTGACTATTGGCTACTGGCTACTATCAACAAATCCCTAACCCCTCATTCGCCGTAGGCGGACCCGCTATCCGCTCTACGCTGTCCGTTCTCCGTAACCCGAAACCCTAAACCCTTGAACTTTTGAACCCTTAAACACTGGAACCCGTAAACCCTGATTGACAAGCAACCCCAAATCGAAGACCCTCCGAAAGCGGAACTACTTGCTACTGGCTACTATCTACTCTCTACCGGTTCATTCACCGCAGGAAAACCGAAAGTGGAACCCCTCATCCGCCGAAGGAGGATTGCTTTTCTACCAAACGCGCAACCCCCACCGCAACAAAAAACTCAGGCCAGCCAAGGCCAAACCCAAAAATCGTAGGTCCGCCGAAGGCAGAATCGACCATTTGCGCAAGTCCCCCCTAACATAGAGGGCGTGTTTTCACC
>JAUVVQ010000030.1 GCA_030604525.1 Phycisphaerae bacterium
GAAGAAACTTAGCCACAAGGAGATAAAAAAATACTGGAAATATTGAATCCCGCAAAGGCGCCAAGGCGCAAAGAAAAGATGAAAGAAAATGGGTGTTCAAAAGTACCTCCTGTTTTAGAGTTCGCTACTTTCTGGGCGGGGGGAAAACACGCCCTCTATGTTAGGGGGGACTTGCGCATTTGGGACGAAAAAGATGGATTTTTTACAGTTCAAGAAAACGGAAGTGATTGTGTGATAAGGAGATAAAAAAATTTAAAAAAGTTGGTTTTTGCTTCCAGCTATATGCAAAAATGATTGAAATTTAACAACGGATTACGCGGGTTTTATGGATTTAAAAATTGAGGTTTTAGTAAAAAATTTGCCACAGAGGGCACCGAGAAGAAACGAAAAATTGAAAGCGCAAAACGAACCGCATTCCCCCGCACCAAAGAGCGTAAAAGGCACCCTTCTCCACCACGCGGGGATAAAAAACATCATTAATCAATCTGCTGCGACGGACCACTATGCAGCTAGTTTGAGGAAAGCGTCCGTCTCGTAGGTTAGGGCAAGAGAGAAATCTTTCTTTTCAAGTGCCTCAACGGCTTTCTCCAATCCCGCATCCACAACTTTAAACTCGGCAATCTGCTTCTTCAAAGAATGCATTACAGCGATGTCTTCTCTATACGTTGCTGAGTGTAGTTTCAAGACCAGAGACAGATACTGTGTGTGGCAGTCATGCAGGTCTGGGATCTCTGACAAAATGCCATCGGCTTCGGTAGTCTCGCCCTCTCTGAGAAACCATAGGGCAGCAGCCATGCGGAGAATGCCTTTCTCTTCCCCAGAAGCAATGGCTTTGGGGAGTTCTTCTACAAGGTTTTTCTTCGCATCAGGATACCTTTTAAGTTTGAAAAGCAGAAGGCCGCGATAGTAACATTTTGTCCACTCTCGCCAAGAAAGAGGACCTCTGCTTTCGGGTAAGTCCTTTAGACCATCAATCTCACGACCAATTAGACCGAGAATAGACCCACGGATGAATCGGGCTTCCATTGCGAAGGGGTACTGCTGGACGACTTCGTCCACGATTATATACGCATCGTTGAATTTCTCCATGAGCTTAAGAATATTGATCAGCCCTAGTTTGTAGATGAGTTTGTCTTGATCACCTATGTCTTCTCTTGCTATGATTTCATAGTAGGATTGAGATGCTTCCTCAAGTTTTCCTTCTCTCTTCGCTATCTCTGCCAAGCCTGCTTGAGCCCGAATCTTGCTCTCTACGAATCCAGGCAGTCCTTGGTTTGCAAAATCGAGCAATTCACGGTAGGCTTCCTGGGCATCTTCCATACATCCCATTTTTCGAAGATTGTCCGCAATCGCGGTGAGCACCCTGGGGTATTCGTGGAAGCTCGGTATGGCCTTATAGGTGAGAATGGCCTTTGCATAGTCACCTTGCTGGGAATACACATCTGCTACAGATGATTTTGCGACGACGCCTGCTCCCAATTGCCCTGCTTTTTCAAAAGCTTCCAGTGCATCATCATAGTTACCTATCCGCTTTAAGTGATCCCCGTACTGGATAAGAGCCCACGCATCAAGGGTGTATAACTGGCGGGCCTTGTCGAGACAGATGGCCTCGAAATCCATTCTGAACATGTCGGCACAATATTGGGCTATGCTGCAGAGCGACTTTACAGCGTAACGCTCTCCGCCGGAGAACGAAGTCTGCCGTTGGATGAGTTGTCGGAGAAACCTTTCTGCTTTCGTGTTGTGGCCTTCAGAAACGGCCTTTGAGATGGCGGCAATCTCTTTCTTCACTCGCTCGTAAACTTCGCGACTTCTCATCACGGGATCTTTCTCATCGCGAGGTGTAGGTTCGGCCTCTTCCATCGAAGAAACTGTTATTATCTCTTGTTTTTCGCCGGGAAACAATTGAAGCGAGAGTTCTTTTCCTATTTTACTAACTCCAGACCGAGACTTAGGTGAGGGGAAATTAAACGCTAGAAGATTCCATTTATTTGTGAACTTGTATCCGCTGTCAGTTTTGAGGAGTTGTTTTATGCCACACTTCTCTACCAATGTTAGCCAGATTGTCTCCCTCGACTCTGGGAAGTTGCTGAACAATGTTTCGTCTATACTCAGCCAGAGGTCGGTCAATCTATGGAGTAGCGGCTGCAGCTCCGCCAACTCGTCAAGAATAGATGCTACTGCCGAGAAACCATAGGATAAAGCAGACTTAGCAGATGTAAGAGGCGAACGGGGGTCTGCTAAGGGCGCAACGAGGAGGCGATCAATGATTTTTTCGGAAGACACGCGGGGGCCAAGAATTTCCTCAACTTCCTCGAAAACTCTCTTTTCAAGCGAACTTTCAAGTCCGCCAATTGCCAAGCGAAGAAGGGAAACAGTTCTTTTGAGCCAATACTCTCGTGTGGCTGTTTTCAGGAGAACTTTAGCGTCGGTGCCTTCGATTTCCTCCCAGTCCTGTGCTGCTGAATAGAGGTATTGGGCCTCGACCGGATCTTGCTTCCTCCCCCCGACCACATCGAGAACGGTGTACTCACTTGTTCCGGGTTTCGGAAGAAGAAGAACTCCCGCACTACTTGAGGATATGCCAATCATTTCGTTTTCCCCCCAAGACGTTTGAACTCGTTCATAGCTAAGTCCAGGTCCAGCTTCTCTGATTTACTCAGTTTCTTGCCGGTGGCCGTTACCAAAGACTCAATTGCGTTTCTATCGAAACCTTCGTAGATGTGGGCTTCAACAAAACTGTCGTTCTTTCGGTCTTTGCCGTCCGACTGAATGAGAATTTCCTGCCAGTCAGATTCTGTTTGTTCTACTAAAAGGCTGTCCGCCAGCTTGGCAAGAACGAGGTGATACCGGTATTCCCAGCACGCCATGTAGCCAGCCGGTAACTTGACCCCAGCAACGATCTTGTGATCACTGACAAATCTGTAGCTATTCGTTTCAAGGAAAGACGTCCGCTTATCAATAGTTACAGAACGCAGCCGACAGTGGACGTCACCATAAGTAGGTAGACCTTCCTTCGTCAGAGACAATGCACCATACCTTATCAAATTCGCATAGCTTCCGAACAGTAACCCACCCACTGCGCATCGATGCCGATCATTGTCGGGACCTGCAGGCTTTCGCGCGTTAGCACCCACTAACTGCTCGTAATTCGTATATAAGACGTTAGGATTTTCAAATAGATTCTTCGCCATTCCTGCAGTCATAGAGACAACAACACTTGATTTATTCTTTATTGTAGCTTCTAAATCACCAAACTCTTTTAAACAACCTTTAGCAGAAGCTCGCGATTGTGCATCGTCAAACCTTGCTTTCAGGGCTTTCAAATTTCCTTCGGTGCGGCAATGCCGAACATTCGGAGCGCCTGCATCGGTCTGGCATGTGGGGCAGTGCCGCAAAGTGGCTGAGAGAGAAGCACCACATTTGGAGCAGGTATCCTGAGAGCCTAGAACTGGTGACGTCATTGTCAATGTCCCTTTCTACCAATGATTATACAGTCTGGATAAAACGGGAAAGACAGACTGTTTCTGATATTATAAGAAGTTCCCGTTGCTTTTTCAATATTTATCCGCCTATGGCGGATTTTCGACGGCGAGCTAAAAGCTACCCTGCCGATGTATGAATACCATTAGTATAAGCGTTTCTAAACTCTTCAACTTTAGGCGGTATCATCTTGTACCATTGATATTCAAATACATTTTCTCGCTTGGCATGATAATCTTCTAATTTTTCTGCTGTGAATCCTTCACCAGGAATGCCGTCTTCGTTGACAACAATTATTGTCAGTGGCGGAAGGTTATTTTGTTCACAGAAAAACATGATACAGCCCAATACAGACGAAAGGGGCCGGGCACTTTTATACTCCATTAATTCTGATAATTCACAGTATCTTATAATCTGTCTATTAGATGCTTTTCCAATAAGATATTGCCAGGCTTGTAATGCACGGATTGCTGATTTTTCCCCTTCTCTTGCATTTTCAACAACATCTTTAAAAAGTTCTATCATTTTTCCACCTTTCCAAATTGGATGCTTATGCCCCAAAGCTCTCTATCTTCTCCTTACAAATCCTTTCTGTCACCTCATGTTGTTTCCGCTCCCGGATGCATCACGCATTACCCCGTGAGCAGTTAGTTATTGCTTATCGTTGTAGTTCTGCCATTTTAACAGCCCTTTGAATTTACTATTTTCTATTTACGATTTACTATTGCCTTTCTCTGTGCCCTCTGTGGCTAATTTAATTTTCAATAATCAATCATCATTAACCAATAATCAATTAATTCGCCGCCGTAGTTGCAGGTCTCCGCTGCTGGTCTGTAATTATACCTTTTCGGTCAAAAACTGCAAGATTTAATTCGCGGTTCGATTCACCATTTTTTACGCAGGAACGGAGGTGAGGAAATTCAGGAATATATCGAGGATACAGACTATGTGAAGCATTTCTGGGAGGCGGTGGCAATAATAATATCAATTCTCCAAAGGCGGACGCAAGCGAAATCAAAATGCAAAAATGTGGAATCCTGCTTTCGCAGGGGTGACAAGCCTGCAAAGGCGGACGCAAGCGAAATCAAAATGCAAAATGTAAAACTGTGGATTCCTGCCCCTGCTTTCGCAGGGGTGACAATCTTGCGCAGGAATGACAGCGGGGTGGGGATAAAAGAAACCACGGCGTAAAAAAAGAAACCCCCAGCAGAGCTTGTTTTTTTTAAATAGATTCCCTGCGTTGGAAGGATTTGAAGGGGAGGGGGCTTTGGGGAAATTCATTTACAATAAGAGCTCATCAAATGTTTTGACATAGTAATTGCCTGTGTAGTAAAATAGCTGCGGTTTCCTGAGCGAACGGGGGAGGGGGGAAGGAAGCCAGTAAAGGCAAGAGGCGACAGATTATGGATAAAACTAAAAAGCAAAACGGCAAAGTAAACAAGGCGGCGAATACGGCCTCTGGAGCCAGGGCGGCTTTGTCCCAGAGAGCACAGATAAAAGACAGGGCCGGCCTGGATGGTATTACGCGCAGTATGCCCGAATCTATTGCTGCGGAAGCCGGGGTATTAGGTTCTATGCTGATAGACCCGGAATGCATTGCTGACGTTATCGAACAGCTTAACGCCGCCTCTTTCTACAGAGTTGAACACCAGTTGATATTCGATGCGATAATCGAGCTCTATGAAAAGAATAAAGGAGAAGGGCTGGATGCGGTTCTGCTTCGAGACGAGCTCGAGAAGCGCAAGCAGTTAGAAGAGGTTGGAGGCCTCGATTATTTATCAGAGATTATGGAATCGGTGCCGAGTTCGGCGAACGTGATGTACTACGCCAATATAGTCAGGGACAAACAGCTTGTTCGAGAATTAATTCAGGCAACCACGGAGATTCTCGATGATGCCTACTCTGAAGCGGGAGAGGTCAGGGAGAAGATTGACGAGGCGGAGCGTCGGATTTTTTCGGTAACTGATAAAAATGTTTCCGGTGTTGCGCTTCCGCTAAGAGAACTCGTAGTGGAAGCATACGAGCTGATAGAGAAACGTGAAGGCAGTCATATTACCGGTCTTGCGACTGGTTTTCATGAACTCGATGAGCTGACGTGCGGTCTTCATAACGGTGAGATGGTAATTATAGCAGGCCGGCCCAGTATGGGCAAAACGTCTTTGGCGTTAAACATTGCAGAACATCTTGGGATAACGGAGAAAAATCCCGTAGCTATATTCTCGCTTGAAATGGGAAGACAGCAGCTTGCCGAACGTTTTCTCTGCAGCGCCAGCGGAATAGATGCCCAATCGGTTAGAAAGGGGATGCTTGGGACGGAACATTATCAGAAATTAGTAGAGGCCTGCAGCGTTCTTTCCGAGGCGCCGATTTACATAGATGACTCTGCTTCTCTAACTCCGCTTCAAATACGTGCCAAGGCCAGGCGACTAAAGAGTCAACATAATATACAATGCATAGTGGTTGATTATCTCCAGCTGATGCATTATGGTTCAGGTAGAGTTGAATCTCGTCAGCAGGAAATAACGACGATATCTCGGCTTCTTAAGGCGATGGCCAGAGAGCTGGATATCCCGGTTCTGGTTTTAAGCCAGTTGAACCGTTCTCCGGAAGGCAGAGAAGGTCACAGGCCAAGGATGAGCGACCTTCGTGAAAGCGGCAGTATCGAGCAGGATGCCGATGTAGTAATGCTTCTGCACCGTGAGGATTACTATCATCGGGGCGAAGCAGATTATGAAAGTGACAATACCGCCATGGTGATAATAGCGAAACAAAGAAACGGACCTACCGGCAATGTTGAGTTAGTATTCCGAGAGAGATTCACCCGGTTTGAAAATAAATCGTTCGAAGAAGAGCCGTTTTAGGAGAGCTGTATGATTAATAAAGCAAAAAGACAGATTCGTTCCGATGAACGAAATCGGGGTCAAGGGGGAAAACCTGCTGCTTATCGTTATATGTGCCTGTTTATTTCTGCTTTGGTCATTTTAAGTTCAGCTTCAGTGGTTCTGGCTCAAGAGGGCGTAATCGGCGAGATATTGATAAAAGGCAATCGAAACATAACCGACAAGCAAATATTAGGGCGGGTTCGAAGCAGAGAAGGAGTCGTATTCGAGGAATCAACAGCGGACAAAGATGTGGAAAGGATAGCAGAATTACCCGGAGTCGAATCCAGCTATTACAACAAAAGGGAAGTTGAAGGGAAGATACAACTCGCTTTTGTCGTGGTGGAGAAAAATCTTATCCGGTCCATAGATTTTGTCGGCAATAAAAGAAACAAGGATAGTAGGCTGAGCAAGGAGCTCGGCTTTAAAAGAGGGAATTATCTTGACCCGATTCAAGCAGAAGAAGGCAGAGGAGCTATTGTTGCGTATTATCATAAAAAAGGTTATGCCTTTGCCGGGGTGAATCTGGATACCGAGCAGCTATCAAAAGGGGATGTGGTTTATAAAATTCAGGAAGGGGCTCGGGTTAAAATTGCTTCTGTAAAATTCGAGGGCAATAAAGCCATCAAGAGTAAAACACTGAAAAAAGCTGTGAAAACCAAAGAGAAGAAATGGTTCTTTCTACGAAAGTATTATCAGGAAAGCACGCTAACCGGGGACGAGGCAAGGTTGCAGAAGATTTATCAGCGAAAGGGTTTTCTTAATACAGATATAGAAGTCAGACGTGGTTTCAGCGAAGATAAGAGTAAGATATATATTACTTTTGAAATTAATGAGGGGAAAGTCTATGTCGTTAATGAGGTTAGCTTAAGCGGCAATCAGCATTTCGATAAAGAGCGATTGGAAGATGAAATTAACCTTAAGAAAGGCCAAGTTTACTCTTCGTTGAAAGCTGACTCCGATGCAAAGCGCATACTTTCTCTTTACCACAGGAACGGTTTTGTTAATGCAACGGTCGGGAGCGAGAGGATATTTATCTCGGAACGCGAGGTAACTGCTCATTTTATTATAACGGAAGGCGAGCGCTTCAAGATTGGCCAGGTTAATATAACCGGCAATGAAGAAACGCAGGACAAGGTAATCCGGCGGGTGCTGAACGAATATGAATTTAAGCCGGGCCAATGGTATAATGCGGATATCGCTCGCGGTAACGGCAACGGTGAATTAGAGAAAAGAATACAACGTTCAACTATGATGGAATCAGCAACTATTACGCCGCGCGGGGAAACTTCCGGTCTAAGAGATGCCCAGGTAAGTGTTGTCGAAGGCAGGACTGGTATGGTAATGCTTGGTGCCGGAGTGGCAAGTGACAGCGGAGTCATAGGTCAGCTCAGTATTGAGCAAAGGAACTTTGACATTAGTGATAAGCCGGAAAGCTTTTATGAATTTATAACAGGCAAGGCATTTAAAGGGGCTGGGCAAACACTTAGAATCAATCTTCAGCCGGGGACACGAGTTAGTCAGTATTCTATCAGCTTTACAGAGCCATATCTGCAGGATAAACCAATTCAGCTTGATGTTATTGGTTCAAGCTGGAGCAGATACAGGGAGAGTTTTGATGAGAAGCGAACCAAGGGCTATGTAGGTTTTGAGAAAAGATATAAGAACGACTGGCGAGGCAGCATCGGCATCAGGGCTGAAAATGTTAAAGTTGAAAGCATAGATAATGATGCGCCCCAGGAAATCAGAGATGTCGAGGGCGATAATAATCTGTTCGGGATAAAAATCGGATTAAGCCGGCGTCTGACTGACGATATATATAATCCAGCAAAGGGATACTCATTCAACGTTGGTTACGAGCAGGTTGGCGGGGAAGGTAGTTTCGGCATTTTAAGTGGGGTTTACAGGCGATACACAACTCTTTATAAGGATTTATTAGAGCGTAAGACGGTCCTTTCCACGAAGTTTCTTGCTGCAACCACAGTAGGCGATGCGCCGCCTTTCGAGAAGTTTTATGCCGGCGGTTCCGGCACTTACGGAGTCAGGGGTTTTGATTACCGTGGGATAAGCACACGAGATGTATCAGTGAACTCGGCGGGTGTTCCGCTTGACAATGACAAAGACGAACCGATAGGCAGCGACTGGATATTTTTAGCCAATGGCGAAGTTACCGTTCCCTTAGTAAGCGACAATTTCTCGGCGTTGTTTTTCCTCGATAGTGCAGCCATAGACACAGGGGGTTATCGAGCTTCGGTGGGGACAGGTATCCAAATTCTTATACCTCAATGGTTTGGGCCGGTACCAATGAGGTTCGAGCTTGCTACACCTTTAAGGAAGGATGATGCAGATGAAACACGAGTCTTCAGCTTCTCGGTGGGGCGGCTGTTTTAGGCCATAATTTTTTCAGGTAATAAAATTTATTCGGGATAACATTTTCGAGAAAGGATGATTCATGAAGATTAAAACATTTACTCTGGGTTGTTTAATTATGTTTATACTGTGCTGTATCGGCTACGAGGCAAGTCGAGCGGGTTCTGCCAGTGGCCTTGATAACACAAAAATCGGAGTTGTCAGCATTCGCAAAATCTTCCAGGAATGTAAAGCAAATACTGATTACAGGGAGAAAGCTACAATAGAACAGGAAAGGATGTTATCAGAATTAGACAAGCTATCCAAGGAAATCGAGGCTCAAAAGGCAGGATTGAAAACATTGAAGTCCGGCACTGAGGAATACTTGGAGCTTGTGAAGAAGGTGTTAAGCAAGCAGGGAGAATTAGAAGCCGGTCGGGCGTTTGCCAAACAGCAATTCGCCTCTAAGGACCAAAATTGGACTACTAAGCTTTACAAACAAATCCTGCAGATTACAGAAGAAATTGCCCGGCAAAAAAGTTTGAACCTGGTTTTAGAAAAAGATGAAAGCGAAACGATTGACAGTTCAACAGCCAATGAGCTTATGCTAACCATAAGGACGCATAAAGTCCTATACAGCGAAGGTTGTCTGGATATCACCGGTGAAGTAATGGCCCGCCTGGACGCTAATGGATAAATCTTATCGCCGCAGTAATATCCCGTGTATATATTTGATAGAAACAAGAGTGTGAAAGAACTTTTAAAGCAGGATTAAAATATAGTTATTTAACGATGGAATTAACAATTTCACAATTAGCTGAAAAGCTTGGCGCCAAGTTAGCTGGTTCCGGCTCCGGTAAAGTCGGCGCGGCAAATTCAGTAGCGTTGGCCCAGAGCAACGAGGTTACCTTTGCTGGAAGCAAAAAGTTCTTTCCACTGCTGAGACAATCAAAAGCAGGAGCGGTTATTATAGGCCAACAAGTAGAAAATCTCAGGATGCCCCAGTTAATAGTCGGCAATGTTGATGCTGCTTTGATAAATGTATTGAATCTTTTTGCACCTAAACTAAAAGACGTTCCCGAAGGCATAGACCCTACAGCAAAGACAGGTCAGGATGTCAAGATTGGCAAAGGCGCCTACATCGGGCCGAAAGCTGTTATTGACGACGGTGTTGAAATCGGTAAAGATACAATCGTTCATTCAGGCAGCAAAATCGGTCAAAACACTAAAATCGGTGAAAGCTGTCAAATTCACAGCAACGTTGTTATTTACCACAACTGCCAGCTCGGCAATAATGTTATTATTCAGGCCAACAGCACGATTGGTTCTGTTGGTTATGGTTATGCACTCATCGACGGCAAGCATACACTTATCCCCCATAACGGCGGAGTGGTGATTGAGGACTGCGTTGAGATAGGGGCTAACTGCTGTGTTGACAGAGCGAAATTTAATAATACTGTCATTGGTGCCGGGACGAAGATAGACAATCTGGTCCAGATAGGGCACAATACGGTAATCGGCAAATGCTGTCTGATAGTAGGTCAGACCGGCATAGCTGGAAGCTGCAAGCTCGGTGACGGAGTAGTGTTATCAGGCCAGGTAGGAGTGATAGATAACATAGATATAGGTGACGGAGCAATGATTGCCGCCAAGTCAACTGTATTTAAGTCGTTGGAGGCAGGGGGGAAGGTGATGGGCACTCCTGCGATAGATTCCCGATTGGAATTGCGTGCCATAGCGTTCAGGAAACGTTTGCCGGAGTTGTCCAAACAATTAAGAGATTTAACATCAAGGATAGAAAGACTTGAATCATCAAAAGACAATAAAAGCTGAAAGTAAGATTTCAGGCAAAGGTTTATTCAGCGGTAAGGACTCAAAGGTTGTCTTTCGTCCGGCGGATGCCGGAGCGGGAATAACTTTCATCCGCACGGATATGCCTGAGCCGGTTCGTATTAAAGCAATCGCATCGAATATAGCCCAGCGCAGCAGAAGGACAAGTTTAGAGAAAGGTTCCATCAGCATCGAGACGGTTGAACATTGCCTGGCTGCGATAAATGCGCTTGAAATTGACAATATTATTGTCGAAGTGCACGGGGCGGAGCTTCCGGCACCGGATTGCAGCAGCGCTGGATTTTTCAAAGTGCTCAAACGAGCACAAGTTGTCGAACAAGATGCAAAACGAAAAGAGTTCATTATACAAGAGCCGGTTAGTATTACAGCCGATGACGCCTCGATATATGCTTTGCCCTATCATGACAGCGCACTTAATATTACTTATGATTTGGACTACGGCGGTCATACAGGCATTGACAGGCAGGTTTTCAGTTACCGCCTGACTCCAGATGGGTTCGAAAAACATTTAGCACCGGCAAGGACATTTTTGCTCGAAGCGGAGGCCAAGCAGCTCCAGGCTCGCGGTATGGGCAGACATCTTGGCATTAAGGACCTTTTAGTTATCAGTTCGGACGGGCCGATTAAGAATAGTTATAGATTTCCAAACGAGTGCGTCAGGCACAAGATTGTCGATTTAATCGGCGACCTTGCCTTGATTGGCCAACCTGTCCAGGGCAGAATTGTTGCTTATAAAAGCGGGCATTCTTTGAACCAGCAACTTGTCAAACGATTGTATAAGGCATCCCTGCAGACAGAGAGGATACAGAAATCCGGAACGGATGCAATTCTGGACATACGAAGGATACAAAAGATTCTACCTCACAGATACCCTTTCCTTCTGGTGGATAAAGTGATTGAAGTCGAAGGAGATGTGAGGATAGAGGCGATAAAAAACGTTAGTTTTAATGAGCAGTTTTTCCAGGGACATTTTCCGGGGACGCCGATTATGCCTGGCGTTCTTATCGTGGAAGCTATGGCACAGGTCTCTGGTCTGCTTTTTGCTCAAAAGCTGGAGCATACCGGAAGAGTAGCGGTTCTTCTGAGTATGGATGGAGTCAAATTTCGCAAAGCGGTAACTCCCGGCGACCAGCTCATACTGAGTTCAGAAGTAGTGAGGATACGCAAAAGGACCGCTCAATGCCAATGCAAAGCGATGGTGCGGGGTGTTGTGGCGGCAGAAGCACAAATACGGTTCATGCTCGTTGACGATGAGAATATTTAAGAATATTTTATAATATTGGTTTTTCCTAGAAAAGGGAGAAAATGGCTCAAGTACATCCAAGTGCAGTAATAGAAAAAGATGTTCAGCTGGCTGATGATGTAATTATTGGCCCGAATTGCGTTATTAAAAAAGGCGTCCGTATTGATTCTGGAACAAAGGTTGAGGCAAACGCAGTAATCGGTGAAAAGGTCAGGATAGGGAAAAACAACCACTTTTTTTTTAATTGCGTCATCGGGGGCGTTCCTCAAATACTAAATCTCGAGGCCGATACCCAAATCGGGGGACTTGAGATTGGCAACGACAATAATATTCGTGAGCAGGTTACAATTCATCCCAGTAGTTATCCTGGTGAGGTCACGAAAGTGGGCAATGGGAATCTGCTTATGATTGGAGTGCACATCGGTCATGATTGTATCCTTGAGGATGAGATTGTAATGAGCAACTTCACACAAGTAAGCGGTCATTGTAAGATTGAGACAGGCGCCTGGCTTAGCGGGGTGGTTTTATTACACCAGTTTGTAACAGTCGGCAGATGGTCTTATGCTGCGGGTCTGGCAGGAATAAACAAGGACATACCTCCCTTTTTGATTGCCAGCGGTCATTATCCGTCTCGAATACGAGGAGTAAATAAACGCGGATTAAGACGTGCAGGTTTCAGCGAAGAACAGCAAAGCAGTGTCATTGAAGCTTACAAAAAACTTTACCGCCGGAAAGGGGCGTTATTGAAAAATGCCAACGCTTTGATTCAGGAAGATGGGCTGGATGAAAATGCAAAAACAATGGTCGATGCGATAATCAAAAGCAACAAGCATAGATTCGGAAGGTATCTTGAAACATTCAGGCATTAGAAGTCCTTGTTAAGAATTCGGACAAACACATTATAATCTTAAGAAATTTCTAAAAGCGATAACTATGGACAAAATTAGAACTGCAGTTGTGGGTGCGGGGAAGATGGGAACTATACATGCAAAGGTATACCATCAACTGCCACAGAGCGAGCTGGTCGGGATAGTCGATAAAGATACCCAAAGGGCTGTGAAGTTAGCAAAGAAATATAAATGCAGGGCTTTTTCCGACCCTTCAGATTTATCAGGCAAAGTTGATGCAGTAACGATAGCAACTCCCACAGTAACTCATCTGGAATTGGCAAAGCCGTTCATTGAAAAAAACATCGCAGTCCTGATAGAAAAACCGCTGGCGGCTAACGTTGAAGAATGCAAAAGAATCGTCGAGCTTGCCGAGCAATACAACACTATTGTAGGCGTCGGTCATTCTGAGCGATGTAATCCCGTGGTTCAGGCGATGAACCGCTTGGATATCGAACCTAAATTTATTGAGTCCAACAGGATTAGTCCCTACCCTTTCCGCTCGATGGACATCGGGGTAGTGCTTGATGTGATGATACATGATATAGATATTATTCTTTCGCTGGCACGAAGCGAAATTAAAAAGATTGATGCCGTTGGCGTCAATGTTATCGATGATAACGAGGATATATGCAACGCAAGGATTCTTTTTGAAAGCGGTTGTATCGCCAATATCACCGCTTCAAGACTTGCTTTAAAGACTGAGCGGAAAATCCGTGTTTTCAGCAGGCAGGCCTACTTAAGTATAGACTATTTAAAGAAGTACGGAATAATAATTAAAGCAGACCCGAATATCAATGTAGTCAAATTGATTCAGGAAAAGAGGAATAAGGGCAAGTTTAATCTTTTAAAAGCGAACTGGCCTGATTTGCTTCACATTGAAGAGCTTAAGATTGATGATAAGGAACCGTTACGGCTTGAGCAGGAATCTTTCCTTGGGGCTGTTGCGGATAGCACTCGGCGTCCGGAGGTGATTGCAGCAGAAGGGCTGGCGGCGATGGAATGTGCCGAGAAGATTCTGGATTCAGCCAGGGAACATAAGTGGGACTAATATTTTAAGGTCATCAAGCTAATCCGGGTTCCTGTCCTTTTTCACCTTCGCAACCATTTTATCAGCCAGTCGCGTCGGCTCCGGCAAACGATACTTAACGGCACAAGTAAGAGTAATATCGACGGCATCCTTGAGCGTACACTTGTTGCCGACAGAGATAAAAAGGGGCTTGACGTTGTCTCTTGTTCTGAGGACTGCTCCGATAGTTTCGTAAGTATCATCCTGATTTGATTTGTTTTTCTTTAAGAAATCCTTTTTTTTGTCTTTTAATAATGTATATGCGCCTTTTTCTATCGATGGCTGTTTGTATGAGCCGGTAAGTCTGCTTTTTGCACAACCGATGGCGGGCTTATCCAGAAACAGGCCGAGGTGAGCAGCTAAACCAAATCGGCGGGGGTGAGCGATACCCTGACCGTCGATTAAGAACACATCCGGTTCTGTCTTTAATTTCTCAACGGCTGATATGCAGGCCGGGCCTTCGCGAAAAGAGAGTAATCCGGGGATATAAGGGAAGGTTACTTTTCTCGTGGAATTCTTTGTTTCAATAACCTCGAAGTCAGGAAGCTTCAGGACGACAACCACGGCGTAGATTTTTCTACCATCCTTGCTGAAGGCGCAATCCAGACCTGCAACCAGCTCAGGCGGTTTTTTAAGAGGAATAAATTTCACCTTCCTGGAAAGTTGACGTTGAAGGTCTCTGGCCTGCTGGTAAGATAAGTTCCAACTGTGTAATCTTTTCATTGGTTATTTTAAACGTTAAATTTTCGCTATCCGCTTATCGACAGATTCAATCAGAGCAGTTATCTTGTTTACTCTTGCTCGGGCGATGTCTTCATCGGAACATTGTTTTGCTGCTGCATATTCATCATCGCCTGCTGCTGCATCATCTGGAACAGGGTGGTTAACTCTTTTAGGTGCTGCTTCGGCAAAAGCAAATCCATCTCGAACTTTCCGGAGCCGATATTCCCGGCAAAAACGAGATTGCTTTCCGTCGGGATATCAAGTCCGGAAACCGGAAACGGCGAGAAGTTCAGTATTAATTTGAGTAATCGGACAAAGTTTAGGGTGCCTGTAAAATCAGCCGACTTTGCTTCGGGCGCCGTTTCAAATGCGTTTTGCACTTCTGAACAAAGCTGACCTGCGGTCCCGCTTTTTGCCTGGTCGATAAGCTCATAAACCTTCTTTTTAGCATTATCGCCGACAGCACAAAGGAAAAGGTCATCCACTATTGCCCACTTGTAAACGATTCCGTCACCATATATTTTCTGTATTATCTGCGCCTGTGGTGAATTAGCATCTTTTGACTTCATTGTAAAGAAAGCGGAATCGATAGAGACACCTTTATATTCATCCACCCCGCGTTCAATCTTTACATCGGTCTCAAAACCCATCGAATCATAATAGTCAGAAGCTGCCTCGTCCCAGAAGGTCATACCTTGTTCGATAACGCTTTCAAACTTGTCCCTGTCAGCCAGCTCAACGGCATAAACAAAATCTAAAAAGGTTTCGCTTTTTTCCCCTGAACCCCAGGAAAAGGAGCCGAATTTACCCATAGCATCTGTTGATTTCCGCATCAATTCCAACATTGTTTTCTCGGTTTGCTCATCCATATTGCCCATAGCATTATAAAATTCCATTCCTATCTCGTTCATTTTTTTAAGCAAACCTTTATGCATCAAACCGGCGGCATTGACCACCGCTCCATCTCGCAGATATTCTAAAAGAGGGTTAGCTTTCCCCTGCGTTGACTCTTTTACAAATGTCTTAGCCATTTCCGTACCATCCACAGCGGTCATTTCATAATGAGCTTTCAAGAGCTCAGGTGTCGGTTCTAAAGCAAGGGTTAAAGATTCGGCCTGGGTCAAAAATGCCTGAACCATATTTTTGTAAATTCCCATCATTTTTTTAATTTGTGGTGCCTCGGGAACGCCCGGTTGATTGGGGATCTCGGTCTGCATTGTATCTGTTACTTCATTTAATTTTTCCGTAAGCAACGGTCCAAAGATTGTGTTTAGCTGTTTGACGTTCACATACGCCCAGGCCGCTTTGTTCGAGCTTTGCTTTGCTTGTGAGGCATCGAGGATTGACTCGAAGTTTTTATAGCTGGCGATTGAGATTGATTTGGCAAAAGAGGCGAGCTGCTCGTAGTTGTCCTGGGATGTTAAAATCGCAAAGTTGTTCAGGCCGGTTAGCAAGAACACTTTTTCCCTGCCGGTCATATCGGCGCTGGTTATTTTACATATACCGTTAGCATCGGCTGATGAGCAGTTGGAATTATCCTGTGTAAACTTTGCAAAATCGGTTACCGGTATAATACCTGCGATAAATATACCCAGGCCGGCTCCATCGCTGCTGACTGCGAACAGGGCGAAGCTGCCGTTCATATCCACATTATTGAGCATCGGGTCTCCCAGAGCGCCGGCAAGCTGCATACGAACCAGCATAGCCGTCCCCATAGGCATCGGGGAAGCGCCCATCAGGAACTGGTCCAGTTGGTTTATGCTCGATTGAAGATTGTTGACGCGGACGCAGAAAATACTTTCTGCGGGTATGATTTTAGATAATGAGTCGCTGTAAGCACTTTCACTTACGATAAAAAAGTTAGCCGTTGCCAATAAAACCAGGATGACCGCAAAGCTGGTTTTTCTGCTTTGTTTTGTTGTGTTCATCTTAAACCTCTCCTAAATAAATTATTCTTCTGATTCAGCAACATTACATATTTTCTTATGTAGTTCCCATTGCGGAAAGCGAAAATCGATGAAGCTGACCCAGCGGAAGCATTAGTAACAAGCAAACAAATGGATTCCTGCCCCTGCTTTCGCAGGGGTGACAATCTTCCGCAGGAATGACAAAATAGTGCTTCCGCAACAGATGCTATTTATCAAAAAAGGGCTTTCTCCGCAAGCGGAATCCAAGATTAAAATTCTCCTGACATTTGGCATTTACACCCCGTTAGAAAATTCTGAACTTTGTATCGTATTACTGCTCGTTATAGAATTTCTAACGGGGTACACGGTTACAGAACATAATTTTCTCCGTATTGAGCCATTCCAGAGCCGCCTTTTCATCTTTCTCTATCTCCGCCTCCACCGCCCACCGCCGCGGCCAATGCAACAATCTCTGCTTCTTTCAGTGGAAATCGTGCCATTTTAAAAATCCTTTCAATAAAATGTGTTATTGTTCTATTTCCCCCGCTCCTTTGCGGGGGGATTGTAGTCATTCGCATTGAATAATGTTTGCTGAAAAACAGGCAAACATTCTAAGCCACTTTTAGATTCAGCTTCTTCTATTCTTAATAATGACTTTTCATAAAAATCCTGATTTATCTCAAAACCAATAAACTTACGATTCATGTTAATAGCAGCTATAGCGGTTGTTCCACTTCCCATAAATGGGTCAAGAACAATTTGTTCTTCGCGCGTTGTTAATTTTATGAGATATTCGATCAAATCAAGTGGCTTTTGTGCTTCATGGGTTCTTTTTTCATTCCTTCTGAATCCAAACTGAAGAAGATTCGTAGGGCAGGAACCATTTAGTTTACATTCGCCAATATTCATTGCGCCTACTTCATTTTCCAAGATATTATCTGTGATAGTTCCACCGATCTTGTATGGTTTCATAAACCAAGCTATTGGTTCCCAAATAGGAGCTAAATTTCCTAATCGCCACCCATCCCATTTTTTTGCTTCCTCAGTAAGACCTCTACGTTCAAGAACAATACTAACTCTCTGTGCTCTATGATGAGCAGATGGTTTTTTCCATGCCATTGTGTCTTTAAGCAAAAAACCACTGTCTTCAAAAGCATTTATTACTCGATGTATTGTTCTTCTGGCTCCGAATACAAATAGGAACGAACCTTTTTTCATCTTTTGGTAAACTTTACTTGCCCAGTTATTACACCATTCTTGGTATTCCATTCCAATATTTCTATCAGCTTGCGACCACCCGTTTATTGGTTTACCTCTTCGCTTAAACCCAGTTTTGCCTTCCTGTGCCGGTGATTTACCAAGCAATGCTGAATTTGTGTTATTATGTAATACATCCCAATCATCCAAATTGATTCCATAAGGGATATCCGACAAAAACAAGTCAATACTATCATCCGTAAGGTGTGGGATATTATCTATGCAATCGCCAAACGTAATTCTATTAAGATACTTCTCATTCATTTTAATTTCATCCCACACTAAGAAGTCCATTGTCAGCTACACGATTAATGGCCTTAATCTTGTTTTCTATTTTACTCGATTTGAGCACTTCTTTAATTGCTTCCTCTTTCGTTAGTCTCATAATCCGCTCTCTTTCAGTGGAGAGAAAAATAAGTGCTTCCTTTTTAGATATACCAATAGATTCAATTGAAGCCGTTTTTTCAACTTTCCAGATATTGCTTAATACTCGATCTGAATCAAGCATTTTACGGTTTACGACTTGCCAGTAACTATTAGCATTTTTTGATGGATTCATCGCCTCAACCGACCTAAAAACCTCATGGAGTAACTTCATAGCTTCATTTTTACTTTTATCTTGAGCGTAACGGACAAGAACGGCAAGATGCGTATAGGTTGCGATACAAACAGCTCTTGATGCTGCTTGTTGGTAAATTTGACTTGTGCGAGCGGGCAATTGATACACTGGACACACTACCATTGCATAGGGTTTACCATGTTTCCAGTCGTCCATTGCTTGAACCTTAAAATCTTTCTGATTTTTTGCTGTTCGGCTCAGTCTAAATGCTTTTGCATCTGCTACGAAACTATAATCATCATTCACGCACTCAACATCCGCCACATCCGCCCGCTCTTTTAGAACCAAACTCTTATAGCCCATGGCGGTGAACGCTTCGTGAATTACAACATCTGTATATTTCGAATACAGTTTTTCCTCACTTGTATCGTGCCCATATCTTTCTGGAATTGCACCACACAAACGCAAATGACCAAGCAATGAATCAATGCCATCACATCGAATTTCTTCCGAAATCTCTTGTTCGACTTTTTCGGCATCTATGCCAAAATTGCCACTGAGATGACTTATTTCATCTATCCAGTAATTTCTTTTATCCAACTGGTATTTTGTGATTACTTCATTCATCATTATTTATACCTTTTTCGCCTAACTCTTTTATTTACAATAACTTATCTGTCTTTTCGCCCGTTTAATCTGTCACATATCACGCTTAATCTATGACAGATAACCCTTCATCTGCCTCATATCACGCCTTATCTATGGCATATTACCCGTTATCTGCGACAACTCACGCCTCATCTGCGGCATATTAAGCCTCACTTACGACATATCACGCTTCATCTATGACGAATCACCTGTTATCCATCACGACTCACGCCTCACAAGAGACAAATCACTCGTTATCCACGGCATATCACGCTTACTTTGCCTCAGAGTTATTTATTTATAATCATATTTCCCAATTCCGCGAATTCTTTATCTATCGTTTGAAAGTTAAAGTCATAGAACTTGTAAATTTCTTTAAGAAACCTATGAATACATACACAACACTCATACCTGAGTCCATCAACATCTTCATTAACTCTACCATCATATAATCGGCAACCCGTTGAGTTAGTAACAGTTGACTTTAAGATCGTGTAATCAGGGTGAACCGCTTTATTGAGTCTTGCCCATGCTGCTATGGGTATGGTCCCCGAAGTATCTGGCCCTTCATCAGGTTGACCATAAACTCCCCCAAAGGCTTCTTTGAGTATCTCTAATGCGCCTGGCATTTCTTCTACATTGCGTTTGTCTAATTCTTCTATCCTTTCCTCGATTTCAACACGATCATTTCCATATTTACTCAATGCTTCAATAGTGCTTTCCCTCTTGTCGTTTTTGAAAACATCCAGAATTCCATTGATTAATTTCAACTCGTCTTTATGTGACTTTTTCTCAAGACATTCCAACCTGCCGCGGCGATCAGAATCATCTGACCCTATTAAAATCCAAGTTAATCTTGACGTAAATTGATAAAGAGATCGAAGCAAAGCCATTGCAGGCAAATCTTCCCCTCCCTCTAAAACACAAAATATAGATGAGGCATAGCTTGAGACAATTGTAACTGAACTATTCACAGTGTCTTCAAGATCGTTCTTAATGATGCCATTTGGAAACCGAGATTCCAAAAGATCCATTGTTTCGTCAAACCACTTCTTTGCTTTTTGCTCAATTTCCATAATCAATTCCTTTATCCCATCCAATTTTTCTCGAAGTTCCTGTTTTCTACGTTTCTCATATTTTTCAAAATCTTCTTGAATATCAGTTTTTGCATTTTCACTTGAGCCAAACCCACCTGCCATAGATGAAAGAGCGAAAACCTTCCATTTTGCTTCATTTTTCCTGTAATCATTATATCTGGCATCATAATTCACATCGGAGATAATTATATCTATCTTGTCAATAGTGTTTGCTAACCCGTTTGCTTTAATTGTTTCCTCAAGTAAAAAGGCTTTGTCTGTTAGCCTTTCCATATCCCCCCATTCGTTACGCTCGGTTTCTTCTTTCAACTTATTGCCGTATTCTTTCTGCCACTTCGAATCTTTGTAGTTACTGTAAACCATAATGATACCTATACAAGCAAATACAAATATAGCCAAGGCAACACATAAAATTACAAATACCAGTATTCCTGACAATAACTCAGCCCATTCCATTTCGTGTCCTCTGTGGTTTCATTTTACAACACCACCAATACCGTATTGGATGGTTCGCCCTCGCCGGATTTATTTACCGCTATAACGCGATATTCCAGTTCTTGTTTTTCCGGCTGCTCGACTAATTATGGCCTCTTTCATAATATAAACCATATTCACCACGAAGGACGCGAAGTTAAATCAAGGAATTTACTACTTTTTTCGTGCTCTTCGTGCTCTTCGTGGTTAGTAAACCTTTATTATCATAAAGTAATTCACATTAGCGGAAAAGTCAACTGATTTTGCGTCCCAGACCAGAACAGCCAAACCGCATCCACTGGCTCTATACTATCAAAATCTTACTTTTTTGCACGGATTTACCCCGTTAGGAAGAAAGCTCGCCCTTTGGGCGGGATAAAAATAGATAGCGAAGGTGATGTTTAAAGCACCACCTGAGTTTTCTAACGGGATTTACCTGCCAAATCAGGGATTGAAATTCACGAGAGGGCTGTCAGGAAAGCAGTTTACCAGCTTAGGATTTTATGCTACAATGCTGCGTTTGAGGTTTTCTCGAAATTCCGAGAGGTAACCTTATTTATCTGCCGGGGAATGATTATATGGCTAATGAGAGAAAAAGAGCAATAAATATTACCGGAGCCACGGAACACAACCTTAAGAACATTGACTTAAGTATTCCGCGCGACAAAATGGTGGTAGTTACGGGAATAAGCGGTTCCGGGAAAAGCTCACTTGCCTTCGATACGATATATGCCGAAGGTAGAAGGAAATACGTGGAATCACTGAGCACTTACGCCCGGCAATTTCTCGAACAGATGCAAAAGCCGGCGGTCAGGAGCATAACAGGCCTTCCGCCTACAATTGCAATCGAGCAGCGAAGTGCCAGCGGCAATCCTCGTTCGACTGTTGCTACGACCACAGAGATATATGATTATTTCAGATTGCTTTTTGCAAGAGTAGGTCAACCCCATTGCTGGGTTTGCGGCAGCAAGATTACCAGCCAGCATGCAAGCCAAATCGTGGATTCTATTTTAACCTATCCCGAGGGTACAAAAATTCAGATTTGTGCACCTCTGATTCGGGGCAAAAAAGGTGAGCACAAAAACATATTTGCACACATTCAGCGTGAAGGGTTTGTGCGTGTGCGAGTTGACGGCACTACTTATGATTTGAGAAATATTCCTACTTTGAATAAAAACAAAAAACACGATATTGCCGCAGTAGTGGATAGATTGATTATCAAAGAGAGCGTTCGCATCCGGCTGGCGGATTCGGTTGAAACCGGTTTGAAGCTGTCGGAAGGGGTGATTCTGATACTCTCACAAAAGCCGGAGCAAAACACGAAAGACAGCGGTAACGGCAAATGGAAAGAAAATATATACAGCGAGAAATTTGCTTGTCCGAAACATCCTCAAGCCAGTCTCGAAGAGCTGTCTCCCCGGTTATTCAGTTTTAACAGTCCTTACGGCGCGTGCAGAAGCTGTGACGGCCTTGGCACAATTCTGGAATTCGACCCCGAACTTATCGTCTCTGATAAATCGAAGTCGTTAGAGCGGGGAGCTATCGAGCCGTGGCGCAAAGGCGGTAAAAGGATGAATATCTTTTATAGCCGTCTGATAAAAAGATTTTGTTCTAATTTCGGCATTAGCAAATCAACTCCGTTCGAAAAAATACCATCAAAGATAAAGCGAATATTGATAGAAGGAACCACAGAAGAGGATGAGGATAAATATGGTGTTTCTTTCGAAGGAGTGATTCCCAACGTGACAAGGCGATGGAAAAATACTTCAAGTCCTTATGTTAAAGCCCGGCTGCACAATTATCTATCCGAGCAGGCCTGCAGAAGCTGCGGCGGGGCAAGACTGCGTAAAGAAGCGATGGCTGTTACGGTGGGAGGCAAGAATATTCATAGATTGAGCTGTATGAGTATTGAGCAGGCACAGGGATTTTTCGAGAAGCTAAAACTGGATAAAGAAAGGTCTATGATAGCATCTGAGATATTAAAAGAAATCAAAGCCCGCTTAAGATTTATGGTAAATGTGGGACTCGGCTATTTGACCTTAGACAGGCGCAGCAGCACGCTCTCCGGTGGCGAGTCTCAGCGTATTCGTCTTGCCACGCAAGTCGGAAGCGGTCTGGTGGGAGTTTGTTACGTTCTTGATGAGCCGACCATAGGTCTTCATAAACGTGACAATGACCGCTTAATAGGGATTCTGAAACGCCTGAGTCGTATCGGCAACACAGTTTTGGTAGTCGAGCACGATGAAGATATTATCAAAAGTGCAGACCATATTATCGACATTGGTCCGGCGGCAGGCGCTCACGGCGGTGAAATCCTTGCTCAAGGCAGCTACGCTAAAATTCTCCGCAGCTCTAAATCTGTCACCGGGCAATATCTCAGCGGCAAAAAGAAGATAAAAATCCCGGATAAGAGGCGCAAATACGACCTTAAAAAATGCATAGAATTAAAAGGTGCGGCGGAAAACAATCTTAAAAATATCGACGTTAAATTCCCGCTTGGCGTATTCATCTGCGTAACGGGCGTCTCCGGTTCCGGCAAGAGCAGCTTAATCAGTCAGGTTCTTCATCGTGCTTTAAGACGCCGCTTGTATAACTCACGCGAGAAGCCGGGCAAGCACAAAAATCTGATTGGCACTTCACAAGTTGATAAGGTCATCGAGATAGACCAGTCGCCGATAGGCAAAACCCCCCGCAGCAATCCGGCCACATATACCGGCGTCTTCGATGAAATCAGAAAGCTTTTCTCTATGACCAGAGAAGCTAAGATTCGCGGATACAAGCCGGGGCGATTCAGTTTCAACGTAAAAGGCGGTCGATGTGAACACTGCAAGGGACAGGGGACGAAAAAAATAGAAATGCATTTTCTACCCGATGTATTTGTAACCTGTCAAAGCTGTAAGGGTTCGAGATACAACAAGGAGACCCTTCAGGTAACATATAAAGGCAGGAATATTGCCGATGTACTTGATATGCAAATTGAAGATGCGCTTAAATTCTTTTCGAATTTTCCGACAATAGTCCGTAGTCTTCGAACGCTTAATAATGTTGGTCTCGGCTATATGCAGTTAGGTCAGTCGTCGATAACTCTTTCCGGAGGAGAAGCACAAAGGGTCAAACTCGCTTCCGAGCTGGGTAAAGCTTCTACCGGACATACAATATACCTGCTCGACGAACCAACGACGGGTTTGCATTTTGCGGATATTGACAATCTTCTAAATGTTTTGCAGCGTTTGACAGATTGCGGCAACACGGTGGTAGTTATCGAGCACAACCTTGACGTTATAAAAATGTCTGATTATATAATAGACCTTGGCCCCGAGGGCGGCGATGATGGAGGCGAAATTGTTGTCTCCGGCTCGCCTGAGGAAATCATCAAAAGCAGAAAAAGTTATACCGCCAGATATTTAAAAAAACGCATGGAGGCAGAGAAGAAGCCAAAGCAAAACAGGAAAAAAAGAAAAACAAAAAAATAAGGCGAGGTTAAAAACTCTTTTATGATTATCTCAGCGCTTAAATGGGTAGGTAACAAGAACGGGTTTCTGGAAGTCGTTGACCAGCGCCGGCTGCCGGCAGAGCTTGCGAAGCTGCATTGCCGCGAGGTTAAAGACCTCTATGATGCGATAAAGACCCTTGCTGTTCGCGGGGCACCGGCTATCGGGGTCGCAGGAGCTTATGGATTGGTTCTGGGAATGCAAAAATCCGCTGGTGGAATCCAAGAAGGGATATCAGCTTTGGAAAAATACTCCGGTTATCTTGGGTCCTCTCGTCCAACTGCTGTAAATTTATCCTGGGCAATGGAGAGGATAAAGCAAAGAGCCAAAAGATTTGTTACCGAAAACAGTGATGCCAAACCAGAGGAGCTTCATCAAATCATTTTCGATGAAGCTAATGCCATATACCGTGAAGATGTCCAGATGTGCGAAAAAATCGGCCGAAACGGTCAAGGTTTCATAAAGGACCAGGCAGGGATTCTGACACATTGTAATGCGGGAGCTCTTGCGACAGCCGGTCAGGGGACAGCCCTTTCGGTGTTATTCGAGGCACATAAAAACAAGAAGCGATTTAAGGTATATGCAGATGAGACTCGTCCCCTGCTGCAGGGGGCGAGGTTGACGGCCTGGGAGCTGCAGCGGGCAGGAATTGATGTTACAGTTATTTGTGACAGTATGGCCGGCTGGCTGATGAAGCAGGGAAAAATCAATGCTGTAATAACAGGAGCCGACCGAATTGCAGCTAACGGCGACACCGCAAATAAAATCGGCACTTATAGCTTGAGCATCCTGGCAAGGGAAAACAAGATACCTTTTTATATTGCCGCTCCATCAAGCACGTTCGATATGAATATAAAAAGCGGAAGCCAAATCCCAATCGAACAAAGGCCTCACAACGAGCTGAGCTTCTGGGGAAGCAAAAGAATCGTCCCTGAAGGAGTTGACATTTACAATCCCGCCTTTGATGTAACAGAAGCCGAGAACATCACCGCTATAATCACAGAACTGGGAGTTATAGAAAACCCCGACACTGAAAAAATCGAAACCCACCTTCAAAACCTCAACTGAAACCCCCACACCCCCCAAACCAAAATCCACGAAACACGAACTCACACCCCCGCTCGTCATTCCTGCGCAGGATTGTCACCCCTGCGAAAGCAGGGGCAGGAATCTATATCTATACGCTACCGCTAAACGCTCTACGCTATTTCCCTTCCAGCCAATGCTCGGCAAATTTAGCTAAATCATACAAGTCCACAAAGCCACTCTTATCAAGGTCAGCCCCTTCGCACCAATCCGGCTCATTACAATCTACTCCCGCCCAGTGAATAGCGAACATAGCATAATCCCCAAAATCCACATCCCCGTCAATATCAATACCAGCAATCATTTTTTCCCAGAGCCAATTATCAGCAAAAGTGGCGAAACTCAGTCGAGTAAAAATACAGATAAAGAGCTTCTTGCTCCAGCACGGTATCGCTGAACCTCATGGCCTGACATCCTGGTCAATCCAGGCCATAGAAAAACTTAAAACAATCAATCTCACAGCTCAGCTGCGATACTGCCTTGATACTCTACTGATCGAGTTGGACTTCCTGAAAGAACAGCTCAAAAGCCTTGAAAAGAAACTCAAAGACTTGTTCAGTAGAAAAAAATATGACAGAAAAATCAATCATCCGAAGGCGGACTCAATACTCAAAGCTTAGAAATATAAACTACAAAATGACCGTTGATATTAAAAATGTTGATTACTAAGAATTAGTAAAAAGTTGAAATTTATTTTTTCTTCTTTTTCTTTTTTTTTTACTTTGGAGCCTGCGTTGTTCCTTTTTCGCTTTTTTCTTTATTTTTGATTCTTAATTCCTCATTTTTTATATAAGTTTTGTTTTTCCTGGTATTGCAACAGGTTTGACAGGCAGGTCAATATCAAAGTCATAAGCAGGTGGTGAAAGGTCCAGTTTGGACGCATTCATAACCCAGTCCCAACTTATTGCCCGGCCGGTGTATGTGCTAATTCGCCCCATGATCGCAGCCATTGTACTTTCTGCAACATTTTTGCCCTCATTGATAGGCTCACCGTTTCGGATGCCGGCGATGAGGTCTGCCATCTCCTGGACATATGGATCGTTGCGCTCGCCTTCGTATTTATAAGGATTCTGTCCTTCGATGATTCCGTGTCCAAAGGCTACTCCTTTAGTTCCAACGATTCTCTCGTCTTCCCTGTTGCTTGTTCCCTTAATCTGACTGCACATACTCATTACCCTGACGTCGTTTGGATACTTGAATTCGACTGCGAAATGATCGTAGATATTACCATATTCGGGGCCGGTGCGCGACTGTCGTCCACCCATAGCAAGACATTGCACCGGGTGGGTCCCTATGGCCCAGTTGATTACATCAATGTTGTGGACGTGCTGTTCGACGATATGGTCACCGGAGAGCCAGGTAAAATAAGGCCAGCTACGGATTTGCCATTCCATATCAGACCAGCCGGATTGTCTTATGTTCAAATGCCAGTCGGATTCACCCCAGAGCCAGTAGCATTGTGCTGCTACTATTTCGCCGATGTCGCCATTGTGAATTCGTCTCATTAATTCGATATAATGATTTTCGTGGCGGCGCTGGGTACCGGCTACGATTGACAGGCCTTTCTCTTCAGCGATTTTTGAAGAGGCGATAAGTGAGCGGACACCGACGGGGTCAACACAGCCGGGCTTCTCCATAAATACGTGTTTTCCCGCTTCGACGGCGGCAGCCAGGTGTTCTGGACGAAAATGAGGCGGTGTAAGAAGTAATACCATCTCAACATCGGTAGCGAGGACTTTTTTATATGCGTCAAAACCCAGGAAGCAGGTGTCCTGGGTGACTTGGATGTTGTCGGGCACTTCGCTTTTGAGCCTTTCAAGGGAAGAGTCGATGCGGTCCTTAAAGACGTCGGCCATTGCAACAACCTCAACATTAGGTGAGGAGTTTACGCAGCTTATCGCATCATTTGTACCGTGGTCGCCGCAGCCAATCATACCGACGCGAATTTTATCTGAGCCAGCAGCGAAAAGACGCTCTTTCCCAGGCAAAGTTGCGGCAAGACTTACGGCAGCAGAGGTCTTGATGAAGTCCCTGCGGGAGATTCGATTTGTTTTTGTATCTTTCATACACAATACCTTTCCATACTGTTTAGCTTGCTTAAGCTAAATTCGGAATTTCATAATTAGAAATTGTCACACTGACGATAGGCATCAATGACAGCTCTTTCGCCTTCTTTACCTGGTTTACTGTTGCCGTGTTCCATACCTACAACACCTTTGAATCCCTTGTTATATATGTGTTTGAAGATGTTCCTGTAATTTATTTCTCCGGTTGTGGGTTCGTTTCGTCCCGGATTGTCACCCACCTGGAAATAACCAATTTCATCCCATGCCATATTGATGTTTGGAATAAGATTACCTTCTGTTACCTGCTGGTGATAAAGGTCATCAAGGATTTTGCAGGAAGGACTGTTAACAGCGCGGCAGATCTGAAATCCCTGTGGGATTTTTGTAAGGAACAGGCCAGGATGGTCGGTCCAGGGATTGAGGGCTTCCAAGACCATGACGAGCCCGCTCGGTTCGCAGACTTCGGCACAGCGCTTGAGATTTTCAACGGCGTTGGCTGTCTGATAATCCCATTCCATACTATTGTCGTAAGAATCCAGCAGGACGGTGCACCACTTAGCATTGACACGCTTTGAAACTTCTACTGCTTTCTTCATTTGGCTGACCAGCCTTTTGGTAACAGATTTATCTCTGGTTACAAAGGTCCTTTCGCCCCAGTGCGCACAACCGATAAAAACACCCATAGTCATGTTCAGCTGAGACATTGTCCGGGCGATTTTTCCCTGAGTGCCTTTCGGTCTTTTCATCATTTCGTTATCTTCCATTGCAGTAAAACCCTCATCAGCCATAAATTTGAGCTGGTCTATGGGGTCGTTACCTGCGTGCTGTCGGAACATTCCGAAATGAGGAGCATATTTAAGTTTGAATTTTGGTTTTGATAAATCAGCAGCTCGAGAGGCAGGAAAATTTTGGAATGACATTACTGCCGCAGCGGCTGCAGCAGAGCCAAGAAAATTACGCCGTGATATTTTTTTGTTTTCCATAACAGACCTCACATAAATCATAACCTCGTAATTTTACCATTTATCGGACTATTAATCAATCCTTTTCTGAAAATAATTAGCAATAATCTCTCCAGCCACTCCAAAAACCAATAAAAAATCCCCAATGTAAAATCATTACCAACGCACTCAGCCACAACCGGCGAGCCACGTGCCACCAGCGACGAAATATCAATCATTCGCGCAAGCTGGAGCGAAGCGAAGAGTAGTAAGATTTGCCGCAGGAGAACCGCAGGCCGGACCCCCTATCCGTTCTACGCTACCCGCTATCCGCTGTCTCTTTTCGACCAAACGCGCAAGTCGGCCCAAAGCGCATTCACCTCTTCTAATTGTTGCTAACTACTTGCTATTGGCTATTATCTATTGCTTTTCGACCAAACGCGCAAGTCCCCCCTAACATAGAAGGCGTGTTTCCCCCCCCGCCCAAAAACGATTAACGAACCACGA
Source organism: Phycisphaerae bacterium (assembly GCA_030604525.1). GTDB lineage: Bacteria > Planctomycetota > Phycisphaerae > Sedimentisphaerales > Anaerobacaceae > JAUVVQ01. Next base: position 28,518 of record JAUVVQ010000030.1, read on the forward strand.
GACACGAATCAAGAGGTACTTAAAATGACCACCGAACATCAAAACTTCTCGTTTAGCCCACACGCCGGAGACAAAACGCTTCAACGAATTCCACGCTCTGCTCGTTCAGGCCGGGAAAAATTTCTGCAAACCAAAACCGCTCTGCGAACAATGCCCTTTAAGCTCCCTCCCGCACACAATCAACCCCCTCGAATTCTAA
>JAUVVQ010000023.1 GCA_030604525.1 Phycisphaerae bacterium
CTGCCAATTTTCAATAAAACCGCCTCGAAAACGAAAATCCTTGAACGTCCAAGGTGAATTTGGTAAGATTTTGATGTCGTAAGGAGAAAAATATGCTTTTTAACCGTGTAAATGGGAAATGTCAGCTAAAAGCATATAAGGGTTTGTTCCAATAGGCAAAATCACTTTTAAAAATTTCATAAAGAGATAAAAAATGAAAAAAGCACTCGTAACCGGAATCACGGGGCAGGACGGCTCGTATCTGGCTGAACTGCTGCTCAAAAAGGGATACAAGGTCTGGGGCATCGTAAGAATGTCATCTTCTTTCCATACCGGAAGAATCGACCATCTCTACCAGGACCCACACAAAAACCCACCGCTTAAACTTTTATACGGCGACCTTACCGACGGCGGGAGCTTGTCGAGTATTGTCCAGGATATACAGCCGGATGAAGTTTACAACCTCGGCGCCCAAAGTCACGTAAGAGTTAGTTTCGACCAGCCAATCTACACCGCCAATGTCGATGCTTTAGGAACACTTCGACTCCTTGAAGCCCTCAGGACAATAAAAAACAAACCACGCTTCTACCAGGCATCAAGCAGTGAAATGTACGGGAAAGTCGTCGATATGCCGCAAACTGAAGAAACTCCCTTCTATCCCAGAAGCCCTTACGCCTGCGCAAAGGCATACAGCTTCTGGCAAACGATTAATTATCGAGAGGCATACGACCTCTTCGCCTGCAACGGCATACTCTTCAACCACGAATCGCCCAGAAGAGGACAAACTTTTGTAACAAGGAAAATCACCAGGGCTGCTACAAGAATAAAACTCGGACTACAGGACAAACTGTTCCTCGGCAACCTCGATGCAAAAAGAGACTGGGGATTTGCCGGCGATTATGTCGAAGCTATGTGGCTTATACTCCAGCAGGAGGAACCCGATGATTTCGTTATCGCTACAGGCCAGAATCATTCCGTAAAAGAATTCCTCGAAGAAGTGTTCGGATACCTCCAGCTCGATTGGGAAAAATACGTTGAAATCGACCCCCGATATTTCAGACCGACAGAAGTCGATGCCCTGCTCGGCGATCCCTCAAAAGCAAAGAAAATCCTTAACTGGGAACCAAAAGTAACATTCAAACAGCTCGCAAAGCTGATGACCGATGCCGATATGAAACTCGCAGAACGTGAAGAAATATTGAAGGACCATGGGAAAGAATAATAATGGCTGGATTTTTTGAGAACAAGCGAATCGTTGTCACCGGCGGGGATGGATTCCTCGGAAGCTACATCACCGAGAAACTGCGAAAAAGAGACTGCAAAAATATCCTCATACCTAAAATCGAAGACTACAACCTCGTAAAACTCGATGACATCAACAGGATGTATGCCGATATGAAACCTGAGATTGTAATACACCTGGCCGCTGTGGTAGGGGGCATCGGTGCCAACAGAGAACACCCCGGGAAGTTCTTCTACGAAAATCTTATGATGGGTGTCCAGTTAATTGAGCAGGCAAGATTACGTAACGTTCCCAAGTTCGTCGCAATCGGAACAATCTGTGCATACCCTAAATTTACTCCCGTCCCCTTCAAAGAAGAGGACCTCTGGAAGGGATACCCGGAAGAGACAAACGCTCCTTACGGCCTTGCTAAGAAAATGCTCCTCGTTCAGTCGCAGGCGTATCGACAGGAATACGGATTCAATTCTATTTTTCTGCTGCCCGTTAACCTATACGGACCCGGTGACAACTTCAAGCCCGAATCAAGCCACGTCATCCCGGCCTTGATAAAGAAATGCGTCGATGCCGTCGAAAAAAGACAAGAGCATATCACCTGCTGGGGGACGGGAAAAGTCTCACGTGAATTCATCCACGTTGATGATGCCGCAGAAGCCATTCTGCTCGCCGCCGAACATTACAACAAGCCGGAACCAGTCAATATCGGGGCCGGCTTCGAAATTACCATAAAAGACTTGGTAGAAAAAATCGCAAAATTCACCAGCTTCGAAGGTGAGATAAAATGGGACTCATCAAAACCCGACGGCCAGCCCCGCCGATGCCTGGACACCTCGAAAGCGGAAAAAGAATTCAACTTCACCGCCAAAACCCCGTTCGAGGAAGGCCTCAAGGAAACAGTAGATTGGTATATCAGCCGCAGGAACCAATAGCCAGTAGTTAATAGTCAGTATCCAGTAGATTTTATTGTTTGCTATTTGCTATTTACTACTATCTTTTCTGTGTAATCAATAGCCAGTAGTCAGTAGTCAGTATTAAAAAACTTCGAGGCCTTTGTGTGGTAAATATGGTTTATATTATGACAGAGACAAGATTGGTAGAACAGCCAAGCGGTAAAAAGCTGGAATATAAAATTATCGCAGTCAACAAAGCCGGCGATGGCGAACCGTCGAATACGGAAATGGTAGTGCTGTAAAGAAGTACGAAATTAGCTATCGGCTCTTAATTGTGGGAGTCGGTAGCTTTTTGTTGTAATAACTATTGATTAAATCTGCAAAAACTCAATTACGCTCAGTACAAAAGGAAAACATGAGCAATTTAGCAGAAGCTAAAAAACGACTACTTTTAAATGTCAGCAGCAATATATTGCAGATTTTTGTGTTTTCTGTAGTTATGCTTTGGCTTACCCCATTTCTTATATCCAAGCTGGGTGTTGCACTTTACGGGATGGTACCACTGGTAACTTCGGTAACGAGATATTTTGGTTTGCTTACTTTAGCCATAAGCGCTACTGTTGGGCGTTTTGTCGTGGTGAATTATGCCAAAGGTGATTATGCGGCGTGCAACAGGTATTTTAATACATCATTATTCGTTCTTGGTGGTGCTTCAGTTGTTTTGGTGCTTGTTGGCTTGGCGATTTCATTTTTCTTTGCTAATATTTTCAACGTGCCTGAGGGTCATGAGTTTCAGTCTGGAATACTTTTCTTATCCGTAGTAATTTCAACTCTTGTTACTGCTATTACAAGCTCTTTTTTGGTCAGCACTTTAATAAAACATAGATTTGACTTGCAGAATATCAGTAAGATCGCCGGCAAATTATTGCAGGTTGTTTTTATTGTCGGTTGTTTTTACTTATTGAAGCCAAGACTCGGGTATGTGGGTATTTCGTATTTAGCAATGGCGTTATGTATTTTAGCTTTTTCTATATTTTTTACGAAGAAACTCACACCTGAATTCAAATTATCCATCAATGATTACAGCAAAACAGCCCTAAAAGATATGTTGGGCATGGGGACATGGACGATAATCGGTCAGCTTGGCGCATTACTATATTTAAGTATAGACATGATTATAATTAATTTGTTTTTAGGGTCTGAACAGTGCGGTCGCTATGCTCCTGTATTGCAGTGGTTGATTTTGCTGCAAATGTTAGGCGGAGCTATTAGCAGCGTTTTAACACCTATATTTTACGAGTTAATTGGAAAAGGTGATATTGACCAGCTAATAAGACAACTGCAAAAATCTCTCAGGTTTATGGCGGCGTTAATGCTTTTGCCGATATCATTGTTATGCGGTTTTTCGAAACCGTTACTTACCTGCTGGCTTGGTAACGACTTTGCCGAGTTTCATTTATTGATGTGGATACTCATTGCGCCGGCTACGGTCAATATGGTGGTACAGCCAGTTTTTGCTGTTTTCAGGGGGGGAAATAAAGTAAAATTGCCTGCAATAATGACAATAATTGGTGGTATTGCAAATGTTATACTATCGATTATTCTTGTAAACACATCATTGGGAATATATGGTGTTGCAATTTCAACCTTGATATGCCTCCTTGCGAAAAATCTTATATTCACACCAATTTACTCAGGAAAAATACTTAACTCATCTAAGCTCATTTTATACGGACCAATTGCGAAGTCTGTTTTGATGTTCTCGGTATTCGCTGTTGTTTGTTATTCAGTTAGCTGCAATTATGATTTAACTTCCTATTTCCGATTAATATCAGTGAGCGCAATAATGGCAGTAATATATTTGCCTTTTGCGTTTCTTTTTATTCTCAATAGGCAGGACAGAAGTTTTTTGGTTAGTCTAATAAGATTCAAGTTATAATGATTTTGAAAAAAGGAAAATTAAACTTAAGTAATTCAGTTTGCTTTTCAGGATACTACGGCCATCATAATACTGGCGATGATTTGTTTTGTTCAATTTCAGCTTGGGGGGCTCGGAAATTTTGGAATACTAACGAGATATCTTTTGTCTCCCAAATTGTACCAAAAATTAATATTGAAGTGAAATGTTTATTTACTAAAACACAAAGATACAAAGGACAAAATTTAATAAAATTAGCAAAAAAGATATTAGATAAGCCTGTAATAGTGTTTTCTGGTGGTTCTATTTTTCACACCCCGCCATGTTTTTTAAGTCCAAAAAGTGTAATATTTATATTAAATAAAGTTATTCCGTTTCATGTAGGTGCTATTGGTGTTTCACTGGGTCCATTCAAAAATAATAATGATTATAAAAAAATCAAATCTGAGTTGATGAATCTTTCATTTTTAGCTCTCAGAGATAAACGTTCTTATGAAATCGCATCTGAGATGAATCTACCTTATGAGCCAATCGAGGCTTTTGACCTCGCAGCGTTGTTACCTGATGTATATGGTAAGATAAAAAATACGAAGCGAAAACATCCAGAAGTACCTGTGCTTGGAGTAAGTATATGTAAATATGAGTCGTATGTGAGCAAATCAATTGATGCTGAAAATAGAAGGATAGAAAAAATAACACAAACCCTTTCACATATAGTAAATGAAAAAAAGATAAAGCTAAAATTTTTAGTCTTTAATGGTAATCGAATTTACGGCGACATGGAAATTACCAAGTCAATTGCTGAAAAATTTCGAAATCAAGTTGAAGTAGATATTGTTTTGTATTCAAATAATCCTCAGAATATGTGGCAACATATTGGTGATTGCGATGCAGTATTAGCAACAAGACTTCATGCGGGTATTTTCTCCTATTTTGCCAAAACTCCTTTTGTTCTTATTGAGTATCACAAAAAATGTTCGGATTTCCTCAATGACATTGGGTATCCTCAAAAATATGTAATTGGTGATTATGATCAGACACCAAAAGAGGTTGCGAATTGTCTGTTAAAGATGTTGAGGGGATGTAGTAATATATTTTCAAATTATGCTACACTAAAAGAAAAGGCATTAAGAAACTTTGTTGGTATAAGTGGTGAATAATCTATGCAAGTTAGTGTAATAATCCCATTATACAATAAAGAGAAATTTATAAAGCGTGCCATAGATTCAGTGTTGTCTCAGACGTTTCGGGACTTTGAAGTGATTATTGTCGATGATGGTTCAACGGATAATAGTGTAGATGTAGTTAAAAAACTTAATGATGATAGAATTTGCTTAATCCAGCAGGAAAATCAAGGCGTTTCAACCGCAAGGAATACAGGTATTAAGAATGCCAAAGGGAAATGGATAGCTTTTTTAGATGCCGACGATGTGTGGCTGCCGAATAATCTTATGTCTCATATTGAATTAATTAAGAAGCATCCTGGAATTGAATGGTCAGCCGGTTTCAGCAATAGAAGATTGTCTGATGGAACATTAAATGTGGTATCCTTTAAAGAAAATTCAAGGCAATTGTTTCAGGACGGTGTTATTGTTGATTCTTTTGTATTTGTTTGCAATGGAGGTGGTTTAGATACTGATGGTGTGATGATTCACAAAAAAATCTTTGACCGAGTTGGGCTTATGGATACTAAACTTAAAACCGCAGAAGATGTGGATATGTGGCTTAGAATAGCACTTGAATATCCAAGATTAGCCCATCTGAACAAGGCCGTAGCAGAATATTACATAGATACAGCAAAGAGTCTTATAAAATCGCAAAATTATCCATATTCTGATTGTCCTCTTTTGAAATTTATAGACAAACACATCGGTTTGCTTAAAAAAGTAGAGGGACAAAGATATAAATCTTTGATGCGATTATTCAATGAATTTATACATACAACAATAATAACATTCAGTTTGAATAACAGGCAAAATCTAATAAGGAAGGTTCTAATGGATTACTCTGATATTATTAGCAATAAAAAGAAATGCTTATATTTTATATTATCAATTGTTCCTTCTGGTGCAGTTAATGTATTACTCAAGTTAAAAAAAATGATTCGAACATTATTTGGATAATATGAAATTAAAAATAATACATGTTCCAGGTTTAATATCGTTGAAATATGGTGGATTTGAAAAATACATGCTTTATATGGCTAAAGAAAGTGCAAAAAGAAATTATGCATTTAGTGTGTTGTGGGAAAAATTGCCATCGGATGAAAAATTTATCGCAGATTTGGAATCCGTAGGAGGAGAAAACATTGAGTTTCTGAGTGCACAGAATAGATTTGAATATGTTTTAAAGCTTACAAAATTTTTAAAACAACATAAATATAATGTTTTGCATGCACATTTTAATCCCACAGCTATTTTGGCTCTTCTTGCAGCTAGATTTGCAAGAGTCCCGGTGGTATTAAGCTCTTTACGTAGTGGTATTAGACCTGAAGATATTCCCAAGTTGGGATTTAGACATAAGCTTGCTGTAAAAGCCCGGCAGATATTGTCGCATAGGATTTTAGCCGTTTCCCAGGGGGTATTGAAAGATTTTAGAAGCCTCGGTCTAAATAAGCATAAATCCCAGGTGCTTTATGTTGGTGTACCTGTTAAAGGAAGAGCCTGCTCAAAATCAGAAATGAGAAAAGAGTTAGGCCTTCGTGAAATCGATAAAGTAATTCTTTGTGTTGCTTTTCACGATGACGTTAAAGGGCTTGATATACTCATTAAATCGTTAAGTAAATTGACAAAGGAGATGCCGGATTCGAAGTTATTGGAAGTGGGAGCAGGAATAAACCCTGAAAAAACGAGACACCTCAAAGATATGGCGGTGGAGTATAATGTGTCTGATAATATTATATGGCTTGGGCACAGGGGGGATGTGTTAAGAATTATGTGCGCCGCGGATGTTTACTGTCAACCTTCAAGATCTGAAGGAATGCCTTTAGCAGTACTTGAAGCTATGAGTCAATCATTGCCGATAGTTGCTTCAAATATTGGCGGCATACCAGAGGTGGTTGAACATGATAGAAACGGGCTGTTGGTTGAACCTGAAGATGTGGATGGGTTGAAAAATGCTATATATGAAATCCTTTCAAATCCACAGAAAGCTGAAATTATGGGGCGGTTGGGTTTTGGTAAGATTTCAAAATTCAATATCGATGACAAGTGTAAACAGCAGATTGATATGTATGAAAAGATGTTCCGGGATTAAATGATGAGGGGCTTAAAGTTATGAGTTATTCTGTTGATGATTTAGTTGCATCTAATAGGGAAGATTACGATGTGATAAAAAGAGAAGCAGTTTTGTCAATAATGATATGGGGGCCAACATTGGCTTTAACTGCTTTGTTCCTATATCTACATTTGATGGTTATAGCAATAGGAATAATAGTGATAGCAGGTCTATTTCATACAATATTAAGACCTGTATTTCCTGTGTTTGTGTTAGTATTTATTATTCCCTGCGAGTGGCTTTTTAGCATAATTCCTGAAATTACTACAGCGAGCAAAATTATTGCAATTATTGCATTGTTTGTGAGTTTGCCAAAGATTATTCAAGCTATCTTTTTAAGATGGGATGGCGTAGCACTTTGGATACTATTATTTATTTTGTGGATGGGTTTAGGAATATTTTTTGTTAAATACAAATTGGCTTCTTTTGTTATATTTCAGTCGATGCTTTTGAAATGGGTCGGCTTGCCATTGCTTATTGTGGTAAACATTCGATCTGAGCCAGCATTAAAAGGTTTACTTATTGTGTTTGTGTTAGGTTGTCTTGTAAGCTCTGCCTATTTATTCAAAACTGGAAGAATTGAAGAAGTTGAACACACCCAGCAAAGGAGTGAGATCAAGTCGGTTTGGGGGGATTCAAGCCAAATTAAAGCTACTGAAGATATTAATATCGTAGGAAGATATCTTGCGGTAGGCTTCATAATTTCAATATATTTCCTTCTTGATTTTGGCGGTATATTTACGAAAGCTGCATTTTTGATAGCTACAATCATTTTTGCTGCTTGCGTACTTCTTCTCAAGGGTAGAGCTGTTTATCTGGCATTACCAATAGCTTTATTAACAGGAACTATTTTTACAGGTGGCACAAAACTTATAAAAAAAATAATGACAATATCTTTTGTTCTATTGTTTGGAGGGTTAGTATTGTTCATTATGATCAAGTTGGGCATCTTAGGGATAATCGTTGAAGAACGGTTCCAAAGTATTTTTGAAGAGGGTACACGAGCTGGACAACGGTATTATTTATGGAGTGCACACTGGGCAGCATTTTTACAATCAGGAGGTTTCGGAAGAGGCATTGGCATGATGGTTTATGACAGTCCTGTTGGTAAAATGGCTCACAATAATCTCTTAAGTATTGCTGCCGAACTTGGCATTGTAGGTCTTGTTTCGTTTTTAGCTATGCATGTAAATATATTTTCACGTCTAAGAAAAATAGATGTTTTTTTACCAAAACTTTTAGGGATGATGATTCTTGTTTTTATTTTTACTGCTGCAATGACAGAATCAGATTATACACAAAAATATTATCCTCTGTGTCTGACATTATGCTGGTTAATTGCAAAGGAATTTGGAGATAAGAATAATTATCAACTAACAGATGTGTGTGAAATATAGGGACGAAAAATATGCATGTAGTAATGGTTACACCGTTTCCGGAAAACTTTAATCACATAGATGGAGGTGTTGCGGGAGTAGCGAGATATCTTACTGGTGAGCTTAAAAAATATGCCGACATCAAGCTCTCCATAGTAGTACCGACTACCTCAAAACAGTATGTTACAATGCAGGAATGGGACGATGTTAAAATTTACAGGATTGGTGTAATAGGGAAGTGGGGGTTTTTGATGAAATCACTTTACGATATGATATCAGGCAAGAGAATACTTAACGATTTTTTACAAAGCCTTAAGCCGGATATTGTTCATTTTCAGGGAGTGTCATACTTGGCGGCCGGCTATCACGATGCCAAGTTGACCACAATACATGGAATTATGGAAAAAGATGCCTTGTGGGATAATCGTAATATAATCTTAAGGTTATCTAAGGCTTTATGGTTAACGATTATTGAAGGTCAATCAAGAAAAAAACTTCGTAATCTAATTTTAATAAACGACTATCTTGCAAAATATGTCCCAGATAAAACACAAAAGAATATATGGAAGATTTGTAATCCTGTTGATGATTCGTATTTTGAGCAAGAGTATAATCCTTTGCGATATCGAATTGTTTGTTGTGGTAGAGTTTCAAAATTAAAAAACTTTTTGGTTGCAATAAAAGCATTCAAAGTGATTTTGAATAAATTCCCTGAGGCCGAATTGCGAATAGCTGGATCTACCAAATATCAGCCAACCTATTTTAAGAAATGCAGAAATTATGTAATCAAAAACGGTTTACAGGATAGGGTTGTATTTCTTGGAAATCTATCTATTTCAAAATTGCAAAGAGAGTTTTCTGAAGCAGATTGTTTAGTCTTGACTTCAAAGCGTGAAATTTCACCTTTAGTTATTTCGGAGGCGATGGTGATTGGGGTGCCTGTTGTAGCAACTGATATTGGGGGTGTAAAGTATATGGTTAAAGACGGCCAAACCGGATTTCTTGTTCCGTTAAATGACGAAAAAGCTCTCGTTGACAAAATCAGCATTCTTTTGTCAAATACTTCATTAAAAAACCAAATGAGTATCAGGTCAAAAGCTGAGGCGAAGGAGAGCTATAAAGCATCACATGTAGCTGCTTTGACAGTCGCTGCTTATAAAAAAGTACTCACTTTATATTAGTCTCTTGAAAAAAGGCAAGTATGAGAATCGCCTACGTAGTTTCGGGTTTGACAACGAGCATGACATTTGTTGTTAATGAAATGCAGGCTCACGAAGATGCGGGATGGAAGATATTACCGCTTATTAGCTGCAGGAAGTACAAGTTTGAGAATCTCTCACCTTTGATGTTGAAATGGAATCAAAAATCCCTTTTTAGAGCAAGTCAGCTACTAATGTTTTTGTGTTTTCTCAAAACATTGATTGCTTCACCAATCAAGACTGCTAAGGTATTTTGCTGGCTTTGTGGTTTATTGCTTGTGTCCGTAACTGAATTTATGAAAGCCGTATATGAATTCTTGCCTGCATTTTATTATTCTCAGATTTGCAATGCTAAAAATATTGAACACTTGCATGTTCATTTCGCCAGTCGTTCATTAAGTTTGGGAATAATGATTTCCATATTAACAGAAAAACCAGTTTCATGCACAGTTCATGCTTTTGATATTTTCACTCGCTTGGCGACATCTTTAAGATACAGGTTAAGAAAGTGCAAGTTTGTTGCTACAATATCGCAATATAATATGGATTATTTAAGAGAAAATTGTGGCGATGATGTTGCTGGCTTATGCCATATTGTTCATTGCGGAATTGACATGAATAAATTTTCTTCAGAAAAAAGAAAATCCACTGGTGTAAAGATGGTTGCTGTTGCAAGGCTGACCCCTAAAAAGGGGTTTGATTATGCCATCAAAGCTTGTGCCGAACTAAAGAAGGCGAATATTAATTTCAGATATGATATTATTGGTGGTGGTGAAGAATATGAGCAACTTTGTAGTCTTATAGAAGCAAATGACCTCGAGGGCAATGTTTTTTTGCATGGTCCTAAAAATAACGATGAAGTAAGGGATTTTCTCAAAGAAGCCTCTTTATTTCTGATGCCCTGCATAACTTTGCCGGATGGTGATATGGATGGTATTCCGGTTGCGATGATGGAAGCAATGTCTTGTGGGATTCCGGTTGTCTCGACAGATATATCAGGAATACCTGAATTGATAAAACATGGTTACAATGGCTGGATGGTTCCCGAAAAAGATGTTAATGCTCTTGTGGGAATATTGAGATATTTGTTACAAAACTATGATGAATTGACAATTGCTGGAGAAAATGCGACTAAATACATACAAGAGGAATTTAACATAAAAAAGAATGCCCAAAAACTTCGTGGATTAATTAGCGAATGAAATTTCGGAACATCATAATTGTTTTTCTATTCTTAGTATCAACCATAGTTGTTACGGCAAAAGAGTATTATGTAGCTCCTCTTGGAAAAGCTGATGCTGATGGAACGCAAAACAATCCTATTAGCTGGAAGTTTTTTCAAGATAAGTTAAGCGACATTGGTGGTGGACATACGTTTATTTTCAAGTCGGGGATTTACACAGGACGACAAATAAATCTCTATCCTCCCAATGCCGGCACACCTCAAAACCCGACTGTTTTGAAATCCGAGCAGAAGTATAAGGCCGTTCTGCATGGTTCCGTCGGTCATAATATATATGTCCGCAAGGGTTGTGAATGGGTTATAATTGACGGGTTTGAATCGAGTGGTGCAGATTTTACGGGAATTAAAAGCAATGCTGACTATACTGTAATAAGAAATTGTTGGATACATAACAATGCACAGGGGATAGAAGCTCATAATGTTAGTGGTACTGTAATAGAGAGGAATCTGATTGAATATAACGGACAGCATTTGCAGTTTGACCACGGGGTTTATGCTGATGGAACAAAATTAGTAATTAGAGATAATATAGTCAGATTCAATTCTTCATTTGGCTTACATCTTTATCCTGAAATATCGGGCAGTTATATCGAAAACAATTTGATTTATGGTAATGTAAGGTATGGTTTGCTATTGTTTTCTGATCCTAACACAGGTCATAATAAAATAATCAACAATTCGATAGTGCGTAATGGTGGGGGGATTGTTATAAGACATGGTAAAGCAGAGATTGTTTATAATAATATTATAGCAGATAATAATTATCTTTCGTGGCGATGGGACAGTACTTCTCTTGATGCGATAGCTATATCAAAGGACACAGATGTAAATTCCCTTGATATAGATTTTAACCTTTGTCGGCCTATGTGCAAACAGGCGGGTAAGCATAGTTTTGATAAAAAACCAGGCTTTCTCAATAATATGAAGTGTCTTTTTTATTTGAAGCCGGATAGCCCTGCTAAAGGCAAGGGGACTGTTAAGTATTACGCAAAAACAGACTTTTGGGGCAAAGAGAGAAAGGCACCTATTGATATTGGCTGCTTCTCGTTTAACGAAAATGTGATCAAAGATGCTTATCGTTCAGATTGGTATCTTGGATGGCCATTTCATAAAAGAGACATAAATGGTAGAAATGTAATAGTAAATTTATGGCAAAAACCATAACCACCGGTTAAATTTATGCATATTCTTTATTTACATCAGCATTTTGCTGTTCCCAGTGGTTCGACGGGGACACGGTCTTATGAATTTGCCCGGCGGTGGGTAAAGGCAGGGCATAAGGTAACGTTAATTACAGGGTTTTATGATATCGGCGGGCTGGATAGCGGCGGTGGTCTTATTCAACGACAGAGAATCGAAGGTATAGAGGTAATCGTTGTCGGTAGTAAATATGGTAATAGAATGCCGTTCCGGCGGAGGATACTGTCGTTCGTTGCATTTATGTTTTTCAGCGTTATTGCAGGCCTGCGGGTTAAAAATGTAGATGTGATTTATGCAACCAGCACTCCCCTGACGATTGGAATTCCAGCTATGATGCTGAAACTTTTCAAACGAATCCCTTTCGTGTTTGAAGTTCGTGACCAATGGCCCGAAATCCCGATTGAATTAGGGATAATTAAAAATAAACTGTTTAAAAAAATTCTTCTATGGCTCGAAAAAACGATTTACACAAACAGTTCAGCTATTGTCGCCCTTTCTCCAGGAATAGCGGAGGGAATTAAAGATGTTACAGGAAACAGTAAGCCAATAACGATTGTGCCTAATTGCTCCGATTTGGATGTGTTTCGACCGGACATTGATGGTTCACAGATTCGTAAGAAGTATGGATGGAAAGATAAATTCGTTCTTTTGCATTTTGGCGCTATGGGTAAGGCGAATGGTCTTGACTTCGTAGTTGATGCCGCGGAAAAGCTGGCAGAGGATAAGAATATACATTTTGTTTTGATTGGTGATGGTGGCGAAAAACAAAAGCTCAAAAGTAGAATTGCAAAAACAGGACTTGATAATATCGAAATACTTGATTCCGTAGCAAAAGCAGAATTGCCTTTTTGGATTGCAGCAACAGATGTATCAATAGTAATATTCGCAGATTATCCGATTTTAGAACATAATTCTGCAAATAAGTTCTTCGATTCTTTAAGCGCAGGCAAACCCGTGTTTTTGAACTATTCCGGCTGGCAGAGGAAAGTTCTGGAAGATAATAATGCCGGGCTTGGAGGTGAGCTTTGTGATTTAGAGCAGTTCACCGCTAATGTTAGAAAATTATATGAAGACAAGGAACTTGTCAATGAGATGTCCCGCAATGCCCGGAAAGCGGCAGAAACCAGTTTCAGTAGGGATATGTTAGCCGAAAGAGTTTTAGGTTTTATAAAGAAAACGATTGTTAGGTTGAGGCGACAAAATTGTGAATTGGAAGATTAAATCACTTATACAAAATATTGTTTCCACTTTGCCTGATTCATTAAGTCATAAGGTATATTATCAGATTCAGAGGAATTTGGGAGGGTTGAGAAAGGTAAATCCGACAAGCAGAATAATAGCTGGCATCAATATTTGTAAAAAGATACATGAATTTTCAGAAGTGGTTAAAAATAAAATATTTTTTGAAATAGGAACAGGAAGAAGATTAAATGTACCTTTAGTCTTTTATTTACTTGGAGCAAAAAAGGTAATAACCATTGATTCAAATAATTACTTAAAGACCGAGCTTGTTAAAGAAGATATTCAATATATGAAGGATAATTATAAAGAAGTTGTATTATTATTTCAGGGAATGCAATTGGATTTGAACAGGCTAAAAAATCTTCTTAACTTTTCATCAGGTAATTCGGATGTTCATGACATTATGAAATTTTGTAATATAGAATATATTGCACCCGGTGATGCTTCAAAAACAAATCTTCCAGATGCATCCGTTGATTTTCATATTTCCTATACGGTTTTTGAACATATTCCACTGGAAATCATTACGAATATATTACGCGAAGGCAACCGTATTATTTCTAATAATGGTCTTTTTATCCATAAAATAGATTTTTCAGATCACTTCTCACATTCTGATAATTCGATTTCTCCAATTAATTTTCTTCAATATAACTATAAAAAGTGGAATAAATACGCCGGTAATAGATATATGTATATGAATAGATTACGTTTAGATGACTTTAAAGAATTATACAAGAAGCAGGGGCATGAATTATTAAACATTGAAGCTAATCAGGATGATTCTATTATGCAAGTTTTAAACGACCCTTCCTTTAGTATTGATAGTGGTTTTAAGGATAAACAAACTGATGTTTTATGTACGAAAGATGCATGGATAATATCGAAAAAAATATCCTGAGCTATTCCGGTTAGCAGAAACCAGTTTCAGCAGAGATATGTTAGCTGAAATAGTTTTGCATGCATTGGAGAATGTTTATGAGTGAATTGCCTTTCGTAACTATTGTAATGCCTATTCGCAATGAAGCAGACTTTATAGAACGAACTATCAGCAGCATCTTGGAGAATAACTACCCTGTAGACAGAATGGAGATACTGGTAGCCGATGGCTGCAGCGACGATGGGACACAGGATATTGTTAGGCGAATGGGCGAGATTGATTCGCGTATTAAGCTGCTTGAGAATAAAGGCAGAATTGTTTCGACTGGTTTAAATCTTGCTTTGAAACAATCTCATGGCGATATTTTTATCAGAATAGACGGTCATTGTGAAATACCCAGGTATTTCATAAAGAAATCAATTGCCTGCCTGAACGAACATCCTGAAGCTTGGGTGGTTGGCGGGTACTGGAAAACTGTTTCACGGGGATATATAGGAAAAGTTATTGCAGCTGCTACGCAGACGCGGTTTGGTGTTGGTAACGCCAGGCACCGACTTGGTGATTATGACGGATGGGTTGACACTGTGCCGTATGGCGCTCATCACCGGTGGATTTTAGAAAAGGTAGGTTATTTCGACGAGGAGCTTGTAAGAAATCAGGACGATGAGTTTAATATGAGAATTATTCTTGCTGGTGGCAAGATATGGCTTTCTAAAGATATATCATCAAAATATTATTCTCGCGGCTGTCTTTACAAACTCTGGAAGCAGTATTTTCAGTATGGTTTCTGGCGTATCAGGACTATGCAAAAACACAAAAGACCTGCCAAGTTGAGGCAAGTCATTCCGTTGCTGTTTGTTCTTTCTTTGATATTATTAGCAGTGCTGTCATTTGTCTCTAAGTGGTTTGCATATTTGTTAGTATTTGAAGCTGGTCTTTATTTACTTGGCTTGGCGGCGGGAGCTGTTAGTGTCGGATTAGTTTCGGGTTTAAAGTATGCTGTTGTGTCACCGATAATTTTTGCTATATTACATTTCGGTTATGGGTTAGGCGGTATCTGGGGATTTATCAGATTTATTGTTTTCGGTGGTAAAGGTATGGGTAAGGCTGAGGATTTTAAATTGTCGCGTTGATTTTTCTCGTGTGTATTATGAACCAGTTAAATGAGAGTGAAAGAATTAAAATCGCTTATCAGAAACGTAAAGATAAGGGGTTATCAAAAAAGTACAGTTTATACAACAAAGCCAATATACACATTGTTCAGGAACGTGAAAGAGTCCAGCTTTCAATGCTTGAAAACACTATTGGAAGTCTAACCAACAAGAGGATACTTGATATAGGGTGCGGGTGGGGCGGAACTTTAAAACCATTTCTGTTTTATGGAGCAAAGATGGATAATTGTTACGGTATTGATATCCTGCAAGACAGAATTACTAAGGCAAAAAACGAGCTTCCGCAAGTGCATTTCGAATGCTGTTCGGCAGAAGATACATCTTTCCCGGGGGAAAGTTTTGACCTGGTTACTATGTTTACATGTTTGAGCAGCGTTCTCGATGATAATATACGTGCCGATGTTTGCAGGAAGGCATTGGAAATGCTAAAACCGGGCGGCTGGGTATTGGTTTACGATTTTAGAGTAAATAATCCTAATAACAAAGATGTTAGAGCGGTAAAGCTTAATGAATTGCGGGAGTATTTTTCCGGTTGTGATTTTATATCAAAAAGATTAACTTTACTTCCGCCATTGGCTCGCAGGATTGCTCCTGTTTCAACTTTAATTTGCTCTCTGCTGGAATTTCTGCCGTTTCTGAAAACACACAGAACGACAATGTTTCAGAAGCCCGTTAATAATAAAGGATAAAAATATGGCTGATGTTTTTTCCGCAAAGCAGAAATTCGAAAAATTGTTTAGTGAGTATTTTTCTGCCGAAGCGGCCTTTGCTTTTTGGAAAGGTCGTGTTGCTTTATATGCGATATTAAAGGTTCTTGGTGTGGGTGAAGGTGATGAGGTGATATTGCCCGGTTATACCTGTGTTATGGATGTTAACCCTATAGCTTATGTAGGTGCTAAAAGTGTGTTTGTTGATATTAAGCCGGATACTTACAATTTCAATACGCAACTATTAGAAAATAAAATCACACTCAATACCAAAGCTATTATTGCTCAGCATACTTACGGTTATCCTTGTGATATGGATGCCGTAATGCAAATAGCGAGAAAGCATAATATCCCTGTTATTGAAGACTGCTGCCTTTCGTTCGGTTCGAAATATAAAGGCAAAACTGTCGGAACTTTTGGGAAAGCGGCATACTTTTCCTTTCAGTGGAATAAGCCTTTCACTACCGGCTTGGGCGGTATGGTAATAACAAACGATAGTGAATTGGCGAAAGATATTGAACAATTGTGCAGGAAAGAATTAGTTAAGCCGGGATTTTGCGAAACTGCAATGCTGGCTGCTCAACTGGCAGTTTACAGAGCGTTTATTTATCCCCGCACCACTGCTCTTGCACAAACAGTTTTCAGGTATCTTACAAAAAAAGGTGCGGTAGTCGGTTCTTCTTCAACTTGCGAATTTCAACCTGAAATACCCGGCAATTTCTTTAAGGCTATGAGCTGTGTACAAGCCAAATCCGGAATCAGGCAGTTGAGAAAGATAGAAACTAATATAGCTCACCGCAAGAAAACGGCAAAGCTTTATGATAAGTTACTTTCTGAAAAAGGCTGGGACATCAGGGATTATGACGAGAACGTTATGGAGCCGGTAATGGTCAGGTATCCTGTTCGGATAAAAGAAAAGGACAAAGCCCTTGTGAAAGCTGCAAGGGCAGGCATTGAGCTTGGCAGCTGGTTCGAGTGCCCATTGCATCCTATTGAGACTCCTATGCAGATGTATGGTTATGAAACAGGTATGTGTCCAGAATCTGAAAAAGCAAGTAAAGAAGTTGTCAATCTTCCAGTTCATCCAAGAGTTTCTGAAAAAACGGTAGAAAAAACAGTTGATTTCATTACCCAATTTACTCCAGCGTTTAAAGAAATTAGAAGTTAATCGCAGATTAAAAAATAATAGTCAATAGCAAGTAGCCAGTAGCTATTGAGCAAATCAGCACGTAAGCAATAACCTTATCATCTCCATCCTTATTCCATTCAAATATGCTGTCACAGCAAAAAACGACCATTGTCAAAAAACTTCTGAACTAAAAAAGTTGCTTCAAAAACACCGATAGCTTATATTCTCGTTAGTACAGAAAATTTACAAAACTAAAGCTTGTTAAAAAGGAAAAATATATGCAGGTACCTCTGCTGGACCTAAAAGCGCAGTACGCAGCGATAAAAAAAGAGATGCTGGCAGCCGTCAACGAAGTCCTCGAAACTCAGCGATGTATCGGCGGACCAAAAGTAGAACAACTCGAAAACCAAATCGCAAAAGTATCCGATTGCAAATTCGCCGTAGGTGTCTCAAGCGGAACAGATGCCATTCTCTCTGTGCTGATGGCACTGGACATCGGGCCTGGTGACGAAGTAATCACCACCCCTTTCACCTTCTTCGCAACCGCCGGCTCCATCGCACGCCTCGGAGCGAAACCGGTTTTCGTTGACATCAACCCCGAAACATACAACATCGACCCCGCAAAAATCGAAAACGCAATTACCGAAAACACGAAAGCAGTTATCCCCGTCCACCTCTTCGGACAAATAGCCGATATGGACCCCATTATGGAAATCGCAAAAAAACATAATCTCTATGTCATCGAAGACGCCGCCCAGGCAATCTCAAGCCAATACAAAAACAAGAAGGCCGGCTCCTTCGGCATCGCCGGTTGCTTCAGCTTCTTTCCCTCCAAAAATCTCGGCGGCATCGGTGACGGCGGAATGGTCGTTACAAACGAAAAAACACTCTACGAAAAACTGCTCATACTTAGAAACCACGGAATGAAACCAAAATATTACCACCACTGTATTGGCGGAAACTTCCGGCTCGACTCCATCCAGGCCGCCGCACTGCTCGCAAAACTCCCGCACCTCGATGAATGGTCACAGGCCAGAAGAAAAAATGCCAAATATTACAACGAAAAATTCCAAAACACCCCCGTAAAAACCCCGTATATATCTGATGACTGCCTCTCCATCTTCAACCAGTACTGCATAAGAATTCCAAACCGGGACAAGACCGTCGAATGCCTGCAAAAAAATGATATCGGCTGCGCAATTTATTATCCCGTTCCCCTGCATTTGCAACCGTGCTTCAAATATCTCGGCTGGGCAAAAGGCGACTTCCAAAACGCCGAAAAAGCCGCAAATGAACTAATGGCAATACCCATTTATCCTGAGCTCACCGACGAAATGAAAGTTTTTGTTGCAGATACAATTATTGATTTCCTAAGCTGATGTTGGCTGGCTTGTAATGAAAAGACTGCTCGACATTCTAATATCGTTACCGTCGATAATATTGTTGTCGCCGGTTTTGGTTTTCATTATCCTGGTCATAAAACTCACCGGCAAAGGACGAGCAATCTTCAAACAACAAAGAGCGGGGAAAAACGGCAAACCGTTCACCTTCTATAAATTCCGGACAATGAAAACCGACGCCGACCCTTTCGGACCAAGCCCCAAATCCGCTAACGACCCGCGACTGACAAAAATCGGCAAATTCCTCCGAGAGTCCTCACTCGATGAGCTGCCGCAGTTACTGAACGTCTTAAAAGCAGATATGAGCATCGTCGGACCAAGACCTTTATACCTCGAACAAATAGAAGAATGGAACGAAAGACAAAAAAAACGCCTCCTCGTAAAACCGGGACTCACAGGACTCGCACAAATCTCCGGCAGAGCCGAGCTTACTAAGGAGGAAAAACTCGAGCTTGATGTGCAATATGTCGAATCCGCTTCTCTGCTTCTCGATATCAAAATTATCCTTGCTACATTCAAGCAAATCTTCATCGGAAAAGCCATCTACGAAAAAAAGTACTCACAAAAAGAGGACACACGCGGACAAAGCAAGAAATAACTCACCCATTAAAATCCTTCCCAATCTCCCCCCGCCCCCCACCAATCCCCATAACCATATCACCTCCCCAAAACCATATCATTGACTTCGCCGCTCCGCCTGCGAAAGGGCTAAAGTAACTCCGCAGCTTGACATTTCAACTAAAATCTGATAAAATAGGCAAACTGGGAATTCCCGAATTATCCTTAAAAATGTTAAATTGAAGGGGTCTCTAATGAGGTCTTTTAAAAAGAAGCGGGAGAATAATAAATTAATGATTTTAGTTGTCATAGTGCTGCTTTGCCTTTTTCCACAAGCCGGCAGGGCTTCAATTACCATAACGAATCCGAGCTTTGAATCGGGTTCCACCGGTTGGAGTGGTAGTATCAGCACAGGAAATAGTGAATACTACAGCCCGGTGGACGGCACCCATTATGCCAAAAGCACAGGCGGTGCGGGCTACACTTACCAGCAGACCAATCACACCATAGCCACTGGTGAAACTTATACGCTCAAGGTCTGGGCAAGGAGCACTAATGGAGTCGGAATTACCGCTGCCACTAACGCAGAAGTGCGATTCTACTATGGTTCGACAACGATTGACTCTGTTACTCAGGATGTTAATCCGGCACGCCTCCTTGGTGCTCCGCGAACTGAGTCCAACGACGACGGCGGAAATGTATGGATTGATAACGGATACCGACATGAGTTTGCCGATATTCATATGTATCAGGAGCTAAGTGATGACCCGCTCGCTGACCCGTGGTACGCCTGCTGGGATGATTATGATGACTATAAAAACCTGGAGGCCTGGGCTGTGTGCCCCGTTATCGTGCCGGGTCACAAATGGGTATATGGCGATTATGCTGATGACAATCCTTCTACCCCTTTTGCAGAAATCAGGTTTATCCAGGCCTTAAGTGGTGGTGACCCCGCTTACAACTGGACTAATGACTACACCTCGGTTTTATACACCGATGATGGAGATGAGGACCCATGGGTTATTGACCCTCATCTTTACTATGATGACGCAACCGGCAGATTATGGATGTCCTGGGGAGGTGGAACTATCTGGGTTTGTGAAATGGACCCTACCGATGGTAGGCTGATTAATCACCCTTCGGACAAAAATTATAATGCCCATCCGGAGTATCATACCCCGGTTGCTTACTGGAGTGGTGATGAATGGTCAAGTGACTGGGTGGAAGGGCCGGCCCTTTATAAGCATAATGGATTCTGGTACTGTTTCGGCTCCTACGGCAATTTAGGCGCGAACTACACCATCCGTGGTGGCAGGGGTGCCAGTCCGACAGGGCCATTCTACGACAAGGACGGCGTGGCTTTGACCCAGTGGGATTCAAGTGAAAACGAATATGGTAACACCATATTTCTTGGTCATGAAGGTGGACAGGACAATCCCGGTCATCCCCATATCTGGGAAGAGTCCGGAATATTCTATATGGGATACGACTATACAGATGAATATACCGGCTCAGCCATCGACCGGTTCGGAATCCGCAAGCTTTATTGGGTCGATGGCTGGCCCGTGGTTGCTTACACTCCTATTGAGGTTACTTTCTATGCGGACGACTATCCCGCAGCAATCGGTCAAAAGCTCGGCATCTCCTTCCGGAATACAGGCATCGCTCCTTCGACTGCCGCCTTTGATTATGTTTCGCTGACATTTACAATACCTGAGGAAATCTCCACGCCGGAACAATTAAATCAACTCGGAAACAATCCTGATAATTGGGACCAAAGCTTCATTTTAACCGCTGACATCGATATGAACGACTACTCTTACACTGCCGCACTTATCGCCCCGGATGTAAATAACAGCTCTTCCGGTTTCCAGGGAACTGGCTTTGCCGGCATCTTTGACGGAAACAATCACACAATTTCCAATTTTAACTGTGCTGCCGCTGATGACGACTACGTCGGCTTGTTCGGTTATATCACCGGCCCGCAGGCACGGGTCAGAGACCTTACCCTCCTCGACCCAAATGTCAGAGGCCACCTTTATGTTGGCGCACTCATCGGAGAGCTCGCCGAAGGCGCTGTCAAAAACTGTGGTATTCAGAATGGTTTTGTCACCGGGGCCGGTTACGTAGGCATCCTGGCAGGTTCCAGCTCCGGCACCATTCAAAACTGTTACGCACAGGGAAACTGCTCAGTCCTGGGGGCAAGAGACCTCGGCGGTGGGCTGCTCGGCTATAATGACCAGGGCCTGGTAACCGAATGTTTTTCCCTCTGTAATATCAATGGAGGCGACCAGACAGGCGGACTGGTAGGCGTCAATAATTACGGCAATGTCACCAACTGTTACTCTTCAGGCAGTGTGGATGGCCTGATTATGGCTGGAGGACTAATCGCCAACAACCGTTACGGCTCTGTAGAGAACTGCTATACAGCCGCCGATGTATCGGCAGGCGACCCGGACATCACAGGCGCATTGGCAGGCGGCGATGTGGATGGCATATTCCAGAGCTGTTTCTGGGACTCGGATATTAATCCCGATTTAAACGGCATCGGCAACGCTGTCGACCCGAATGTAATTGGAAAAACCACCGCAGAATTACAGACCGAATCCACCTTCACGAATGCCGGCTGGGACTTCGTCGATATATGGAAATTCAGGTGTGAAGGGATGAACTATCCACGACTAATCTGGCAGACAACCAACCCGCCGGACTACCTTTGTCCGGATGGCGTGGGCTTTGAAGACTATGCTGCCTTCGCTCAGCAATGGCTCAATACCGCCTGCGGTAACTGCGGCGGGGCCGACCTCACCGGCGATGGAAATGTTGATTATTACGATTTGGATATCTTTACCGATAACTGGCTTCAGGGAAGATAAAATGAAAAACCTTTTTGTATCTATGAGTAAATATATTTATTTGTTAAAAGGAAATTTATTATGTTTAAGCGAATAGTTTTTTTAGCTGCAGTTCTTTTGCTGCTTACAGGAACGACCTTAAAAGCTGTTGATGCTCCTGAAATGCAGTGGCATAAAGGGTATGGCACCAGTTATGGAAACCATCCCCATGAGGGTATGCAGACCAGCGACGGCGGCTACATCGCGATAGGACAAACCTGGGACTCAGCCGATTACCCTGAAATGTTCGTTGTTAAGACAAATTCCAGCGGCAACAAAGAATGGCAGAAAATAGTTGGGGCAAGCAGTCAACCCGACATTGGTATATGTGTGGCTGAAGTTTCAGATGGTTTCATATGTGGCGGCGGACTTTATGACGGCAATATGAAAAGGGCTTTGGTAAAACTTAATAAAGCATCAGGCAATATCGTTTCCGGCTGGCCCAAGTACTATTCCGGTTCTCAAAACTGTGCAATCCGGGGAATTGAGATACTTGGCGACGGTTCTATTGTCGCCACCGGATACGTTAATAGTCCGGAATCAGGCTTTCTATTTATTTGCGATGACGGAGACGGCTTCATAATGAAGACCGATTCGAGCGGGAATTTAGTATGGGACAAAACCCTCTCTGTTCCTCAGGGCACCAAGGTTCGCCAAATCAGCACAGGTTTCGCAGTTTGTTCTACAGCATGGTACTATGATGGTGGCGACCATCAGGATGCGGTTCTCATAAAGACCGACAGTAACGGTAACGAGACTAACAAATATCACTATGGAGGCACCGGCGACGATCTTTGTTATGATTTCGATTTAACTTCAGATGGTGGTTATATCCTGGGCGGACATACCACTTCGTATGGCGTTGCTAACTGGGACTACTATTTCGTAAAGGTTAATAGTTCAGGAGTTGAACAGTGGCATAAGACTTTTGGCCAGCCCAGGGGTTATGACGCCAATTACATTCATGACGAGGGCTATGCTGTCAGACAGACTCCCGATGGCGGCTATATCATAGCCGGCGGCTCCGGAGATGAATATAGCTATTCTGATTGCAGTCATCCTGCCGGTTGCTCGGACGAATGGAAGGCATATCTGGTAAAAACAGACAGCAGTGGAAACGTGCAGTGGCAAGGCGTTTACCCGAACCAGGCGGATGTAGGTAACACTGCGGCTGAATATATCGGCCTGACAAGTGACGGTGGGTATATTGTTTTTACAGATACAGATTGCTTTTACGATACGGTTGGTTCCTTTGCCTTTGGATTTATGAAAATAGAACCTGAGCACAACTATTCCGGCGGAGCCGGCGAACCCAACAATCCTTACAGAATCGCCACGCCGAATGA
This sequence comes from Phycisphaerae bacterium, assembly GCA_030604525.1. Lineage (GTDB taxonomy): Bacteria > Planctomycetota > Phycisphaerae > Sedimentisphaerales > Anaerobacaceae > JAUVVQ01. Next base: position 23,650 of record JAUVVQ010000023.1, read on the forward strand.
TTTGAACACAATTAGACAATACGAATACGATTGGGATGAACACTTCGTACTCATAAACGACATCAATATAGCCGAATACTCTTGCACTGCCGCACTTATCGCTCCGGATGTAAATAACACCTATTCCGGTTTTCAGGGGACAGCTTTTACCGGCGTCTTTGACGGAAATAATCACACAATTTCCAATTTTAACTGTGCTGCAGCTAATGGCGACTACATCGGCTTGTTCGGTTATGTCTCCGGCACGCAGGCGCAAGTCAAAAACCTTACCCTCCTCGACCCTAACGTCAGCGGTGATTCTTATGTCGGCGCACTTGTCGGAGATCTCGCCGAAGGCAAAATCACAAACTGTAATGTGCAGGGAGGAAGGATAATCGGAGATGATGATACCGGAGGACTCATCGGACGAATAGAAGGAAACCTGCAAACCGAAATTACCAACTGTTTTGCCGACGACTGCAATGTTACCGGCGGAACTCGTGTAGGTACGTTTGCCGGTTCCAGCTCCGGTACCATTCAAAACTGTTATGCACAGGGAAACTGCTTAGTCCTGACATCTCGAGGCATCGGCGGTGGACTGCTCGGCTATAATGGCCAGGGCCTGGTAACCGAATGTTTTTCCCTCTGTGATATCAATGGAGGTGGGCATATAGGCGGACTGATAGGAGCTACTGATTACGGCAATGTCGCCAACTGTTACTCTTTAGGCAGTGTGGACGGCCTGAATATGGTCGGTGGTCTCATCGGTTATAACCATTACGGCCCTGTAGAGAACTGCTATACAGCCGCCGATGTATTGGAAGGAAAGCCCGACATCACAGGTGCATTGATAGGCGACGATGTGGATGGCATATTCCAGAATTGCTTCTGGGACTCGGATGTTAATCCCGATGTAAACGGCATCGGAAATACTACCGACCCGAATGTAATAGGAAAAACCACCGTAGAATTACAAACCGAATCCACCTTCACGAATGCCGGCTGGGACTTCCTCGATATATGGAAATTCAGGTGTGAAGGGATGAGCTATCCACGACTAATCTGGCAGACAACCAACCCGCCGGACTACCTTTGTCCGGATGGCGTGGGCTTTGAAGATTTTGCTGCCTTCGCTCAGCAATGGCTCAATACCGCCTGCGGACTTTGCGGCGGGGCCGACCTCACCGGCGATGGAAATGTTGATTACTATGACTTGCAGCTTTTCGTAGAGCAATGGCTGCAAAACCCGTAACCTGAACAACCGCTCGTTTCAATAGCTTAAGGCCGTTTCTCCTTGGTTACCTCCTCCGGCACCGCTGACTTCATCGGTTTCCCCTTTCCGCAGCAGGAACTAACTAAAGACTATACGTCTGCCTGAATCCGGCAAACGACAGCGACAGCCCTGGCTTATATTGTTGAATTTATCGAGCAAACAGGTAGAATCTTTTTACTATTGAAATTATTACTTAACTTGGGTACCCTGAAAAAAATAAGACCTGCCGTCTCGCAGCTTACACTTGCAGATAAACTGATTAGGCGGGATTCTGAAAATGCGACTATCAAAGCATAATCTGCAAAAGGAAATTCAACCTTGGGTGAAAATAACTTCAAAAATAAATTAAAATCCAAATTCATCGTCCTCGACGGGCCTGACGGCTGCGGAAAATCCACGCAATTGAATTTACTTGCTAATTACCTAAAAGAAGAAGGTCTCGATATTGTAAAAACCCATGACCCGGGAGGAACCGCAATCGGCGACCAAATCCGCCGCCTTTTAAAGTATGATGCTAAAGGGGAAATGGACTTTCACACTGAGACAATGTTATTTATGGCATCGAGGGCTCAACTTGTTGCAGAGATAATCAAACCAGCTTTGGAAAATCGTAAAACAGTATTGTGTGACAGATTTATCTCAGCCACTTGTGCTTATCAAGGAAGTAGCGGCTATCCTCTTGACTGGATCATTAAGCTTGGTAAGTTTGCAGTGGGAGATATTTGGCCTGATTTGACGATCATAATTGATGTGCCTGCCGATGAAGGTTGTAAACGAACTGGGAGAAAACGACACAAAAGAACAATAATGAATCACAAACATGCCAATCAAGGACACCTTTTCGAGGATGTAACACTGGACAGATTTGATTCGAAGACTTTGGAATATCACCGAAAAGTTAGAAAGTGGTTTCTAAAGCTGGAAAACAATTTCCCCGGGATCGTGAAAATCGTAGATGGTAGCAAAGCACAAATTAACACAGTTCATCAAAGAATAAAAGAGGTTATCTTGGAAACTTTTTCTTAGTATATGTCATTCAAGAAAATTTACTCACAACAAAAAGTTATAACCGCCTTACAGAAGGCCTACAGCTTGCAGAAAATTCCGCACGCCTACATCTTCGCAGGATATCAAGGCGTCGGAAAGTTCACCACCGCAAGGCAATGGGCGAAACTGCTTCTCTGCCGGAACCCGCAAATCGAAAAAAACGGCTCCTCGCCGTTCGCCGACTCCTGCAGCCGCTGCGAATCCTGCAGACTCCTCGACGCAGACTCACACCCGGACCTGAACATAGTTCACAAAGAACTTTTAGAATATACCAGAAATGGAAAAAACAAAACCACCCCCGTCGAATTCCCGATTGATGTCGTTCGTGAATTCATCATCGAAAAAGCTCCAAGTAAACCAACTATCTCAAAAAGAAAAATCTTCATCCTCACGGAAGCTGAAAAACTAAACTCCTCTTCACAGAATGCCTTGATGAAAATACTCGAAGAGCCACCCGGATTTTGCAGTATCATACTCCTGTGTACCAGAATGGAAAAACTCCTGCCCACTACAAAATCAAGATGCCAGGTAATCCGTTTTTCCGCCGTCGATGAAAAAATCATTACCGATGAGCTAAAACAAAAAAATCTTGAACCGCAAAAAGCCGGGTTCTTCGCACGTCTCTCGAACGGCTCGCTGGGATTGGCCTGCCGATGGGCTGACCTCGAAATCAACAACGCACAACTCTACAAAATAAAAACCGAAATCATAAACGAAATCGCTGATTACAAGCTCCCCAATGCCCTTGACCTCGCCCAAAAATGCCTCCGGGATGCTAAAACCATTGCTGATGTTTGGACTGACCTCGAAAAAAACACAAGTAAGGCAGACTTAAAAAGAAAAGCTCAAAAAACCCTTATCCAAATAATCACCTCCGCCTTCCGGGATGCTATGAAAATAAAATTCGAAAAACCGGAACAGTTCATAAATTTCGACCAGAAAAAGAAAATCGAAAAAATATCCTCACGCTTTAAACCCGAAAATTCCGCCGAAAAAATCACCTCCTGCTATCAGGCGGTCAGATGGATTGATGACAACGTGAACGAAAAGCTTATTTTCGAACACCTGTTGTTAAATCTGAACATTTCTGATAAGATAGAAGCTTTATAAAATCTGTGGTTGTTAACTTCAATATTAGAAAGCCCTGGGAATAGATTACTATGGCAGAAAGTAAAACTGAAAAAACCGAGAGAAGAAAACACCAAAAATATATGCTCGTCAGCTTCGGACGAATGCAGGAGCTCGGATGGTTCGTTCATAACCGGGACAAAATCACCAAAACTAATAAAAGGGTCGTCATAAAAACAAATAGAGGACTTGAGCTGGGATACCTTGTCGGACGATTTGCTTCTTACAAAGAAGGGAAATTCAAACTCGGCCAAAAACAGCTAAATCAATACTACAAAAAAAATGATATCGAGTTCGCCTGCAAAAAAAGCGGAAAATTTGTCAGATACGCCTCACATACGGACGTCAGCGAAGAAAAACACCTTAAAAAAATCGCAAAGGAAGAAAAACAATGCTGCCGGAAGTTCACCGAAGAGCTAAACCTCCCTATGAAAATCGTTGACGTCGAACATATTTTCGGTGGAGAAAGAATCATCTTCTACTTTATGGCCGACGGAAGAGTCGATTTCAGAGAGCTTGTAAAAAAACTCGCTGACGAATACCAGACCAGAATCGAAATGAGACAAATCGGCTCAAGAGACGAAGCGAAAATCCTCGGTGATTTCGAAACCTGTGGACAGCAGTGCTGTTGCCAGAGATTCCTGAAAGACTTAAAACCCGTTAGTATGAGAATGGCAAAACTACAGAAAGCCACACTTGACCCCGCAAAAATCTCCGGCTACTGCGGCAGGTTAAAATGCTGCCTCAGATATGAGGATGAAGACTACTCCGAGCTGGAAAAAAGACTGCCTCGTAGAGGAACAACTGTTAAAACAGAAATAGGAACCGGAAAAGTCGTTGACTACCACATCTTGACCCAGCTCCTTAAAATAAAACTCGATGGAGCCAATACGGAACCAATTGTCGTTCCGCTTGAGAAAATCGAAGTCATTGAAAACTCCTCTCAACAGCCGAGCAAAAGTAAAAAAAATAACCATAACAACAATAAAGAACATCCTCAGAACCAGGACAAAAAGAACAACAATAAATAAGGAAATTGTATGACTCGGAATATCGTCGTAACTTCTGCTTTGCCTTACGCAAACGGACCTATACATATAGGCCACCTCGTCGAATATATCCAGACCGACATCTGGGTCAGATTCCAGAAACTATCCGGCAACCATTGCCTTTATTTCTGCGCCGATGACACTCACGGCACGCCTGTTATGATAAGCGCAAAAAAAACCGGCGTCACACCCGAACAACTCATCAAAAAAGTCTACGCCGAACACCGGAATGACTTCGCTCGATTTCTCATCGAATTCGATAATTACTACTCCACTCATTCCCCCGAAAACAAACAGCTAAGCGAATACATCTTCCAAAGACTAAACCAGGCCGGCTCCATCACAAAAAGAAACGTCCGGCAGGCATACTGCGACAACTGCAATATGGCGCTGCCAGACAGATTTATCAGAGGCACCTGCCCAAAATGTCACGCAGAAGACCAGTATGGCGACTCCTGCGAAGTCTGCTCCGCTACTTACAGACCTACTGAGCTGATAAACCCCTATTGCGCAACCTGCTCAAAAACACCTACCTTCAAATCCTCCGAGCACTATTTCTTTAAACTCGCCGACTACGAAAAAAAATTGAAAAGTCTCTTCAAAAAAGGACACATCCAAAAAACCGTCGCTAACAAGCTTAACGAGTGGTTCGATGCCGGACTGAAAGACTGGGACATCTCAAGGGACGGGCCTTACTTCGGATTCAAAATACCCGGCGAAAAAAATAAATTCTTCTATGTCTGGCTCGATGCACCCATCGGATATATGGCATCCGCAAAAAACTACGCTGAAAAAAACAATATCGACTTCGAAGACCTGTGGAACAATCCCGATAAAGAGTTGTATCACTTCATCGGAAAAGACATTATGTATTTCCACGCCCTCTTCTGGCCCGCAATGCTCCTCGGTTCCGGCTTCAAAACCGCAAACAAACTGTTCGTTCATGGGTTCCTCACCGTTAACGGACAGAAAATGAGCAAATCAAGAGGAACTTTCATAAAAGCGGATACTTACCTCAAATTCCTGAACCCCGAACACCTCAGATACTACTACGCCTCAAAACTTACCGACTCAATCGACGATATTGATTTAAGCTTCGATGATTTTATAAACAAAATTAATTCAAACCTCGTCGGAAAATTCGCCAACCTGGCATCGCGTTCCGGACCTATGCTGAACAAAAAACTAAAAGGCCGCCTTGGCACTCTCGACAAAAAGGGAAAAATCCTCATTGGGAAACTCACTGAGCCCGCTCAGCAGATAAAAAATGATTATGAAAAATTAAACTATGCCGCTGTCGCAAGAAACATAAGCAGACTCGCTGACCTCGCTAATCAATTCGTCGAAAAGCAGAAACCCTGGCTTACCATCAATGAAGACAGGGAAAAAACAAGGAATACCCTCACCGCCGTCATAAATGCCGTCAAAATCATCACTACTTACCTCAAACCAATACTGCCTCAGTTCGCCGAAAAAGTCCAAAAATTCCTCAACCTCGATGACCTCAATTTCCAAAATATAAAAGATACCCTCGAAAATCAAAACATAAACAAATTTGAAAGATTAGCTGAAAGAGTTGATAAGAAAAACGTGGAGAAAATGATGGAAGAAACCAAGGAAAACCAAGACCAAAATCAAAAGACTCAACAACCGACTAATCTCGAACCCCTCGCCCCGGAGTGTACCATCGATGACTTCGCTAAAATCGATTTAAGAGTAGCAAGAGTCATACAGGCCGAAACCATCGAAGGTGCTGACAGACTCCTGAGATTAAAACTCGACGTTGGTGGACCTGAAAAAACCGTCCTCGCAGGAATCGCAAAAGCATATAACCCCGACGAATTAACCGGCAAGCTCATTATTTACTTTGCTAACCTTAAACCCCATAAAATGAGTTTCGGCCTCTCGGAAGGTATGATTCTTGCCGCAGGCACCGGGGATAAAGACATCTTCATCCTCTCTGCCGACGCCGGAGCAAAACCAGGGCAAAAGGTCAGCTAAAAAAACATTTCACTCTGTCATTCCCCCGCACAGGCGGGAATCCAGACCTGTTTGAAAATACAATGTTTGTTTTGCTGTAAGCTCTTGGTATAATACTAAAAAATTATTACACCGGATTTCTGCCGAAGTGTTGAGATAATTAAACCTCCAGCTTAAAATGAACAATATGAAAAAGGGAATCGAAAAAATCGCAAGAGAAGACGGAAGGTACTCGCCGAAAGCTGTTCAATTCGTCTATGATGCACTTGGATACACTGCGAAAAATGTTACCGAAGAACCCGAGCACATCACCGGCCCGACCCTTTGCGAAGGTATAAGAAAGTTGGCGCTCGAAAATTGGGGAATGCTCGCCAAACTCGTCCTAAACTCCTGGGGAATTAAGAACACCAGAGATATGGGCGAAATCGTCTATTTGTTGATTGAAAACAAATGGATGAGTGCCCAGCCGACAGATAACATCGATGATTTCAACGATATATACGACTTGCAAACCACATTCAAAAAAGATTTTGAATTCTAACTTTTCCTGCTCACCGCTCGAATAAGTCGCTCTAAAAAACTTTTCGTAAAACACTCAATTCAAAAATAAAACATCAAAACTTAATCCTGATTTCACTGGACTCTCAAAAAAACCTTAGCTATAATGCTTGGTTTTAGAGAAAATACAAAAGTTTTCCTTGCGGACGTGTGCAAAATTAACATAATAAAACAGTGAGCTGTTTAACAAGTTGATTATGAACTGATAAAAGGTAAATAAATGGGACCGGTATTAGATGGTCTGATAAAACTGCAAAGCGTTGAAAATAGACTTAGGGTTGTTAAAGGAAAACTCACAAGATGTAGAAGAAGTGTGATTATTCAGGAGAACCAGGTCAGAACCCTGCAAAATTCCCTCAAAGCTAAAAAGGAAGAAATCCAGCTCGAAAAAGTTCAATCCGACAGACTTGAGCTTGAACTCAATTCAAGAGAAGGGGAAATTACAAAACTAAGAGCTTCGCTGAATTCCGCCAAAACAAACAAAGAGTACTCCGCACTGCTTACACAATTAAACACCACTAAAGCTGATAGTTCCAAAATCGAAGACCAGACCCTCGATTTACTGAAAAATATCGAAGCGGATGAAGACGAATGCAGCGAAATTAAAGAGCAAATCGAACAGCAAAAACAAAAACTCGAACAAATCAGGAAAGAATCTGAAACCTCCGCCGAAAAGTATCAGAAAGAAATAAACCAGGTCGAAGACGAATGGAAGCAGGTAGCGAAAAGCATACCCGCCGGTAACCTGGAAATCTTCCAAAGAGTTGCAGAAACATACGATGGAGAAGCTATCGCCGTCGTCGAAGAGCATGGCGGAAATAATAAAACATACATTTGTGGCGGGTGCTTTATGGGCATCACCGCTGAATCTGTCAATCTGCTGTTGACAAAAGATGAGATAATCAGATGTCCAAACTGTACAAGAATTCTTGTGCTCCGGAAAACCGAATAGTAAACCCGCCTAAAAAGCAACCCCTGAAAAATAAAAAATAGCGACTCTGCCTTTATCCGATTTCTGATTTTAACGGGAGCAAAAAGTGACAGAAACCACTAAGCACATTATCGCATACACCGACGGCGGAAGCAGAGGGAACCCGGGGCCCGCCGCCGCTGCCTTCCTCTTGAAAGATGAAAATAAAAAAAATATCCTCGAAAAAGCAATATGCCTCGGCGAAAAGACAAATAACTTCGCCGAATATACCGCAGTTATCGAAGCTCTAAAAGATGCAAAAAAATTCAATGCCGGGGAAATCACGCTCTTCACCGACAGCGAATTGCTCGTAAAACAGGTAACCGGAAAATATAAAGTAAAAAGCGAACAGATAATGCCTCTCTTCCAAAAGGTTATTGAACTAATCAACGATTACAAAAGCTGTGAAATCAAACATATCACCCGCGACAAAAACAAAGAAGCTGACTCCCTTGTGAACCAGGCCTTGAACCTCAGAAAAAATATTGAAAAGAAAAAAACCGAAGAACCGAACAAAAACAAAATCCGGCTCGGAGTCCTCATAAGCGGAGGAGGAACTACACTGATGAACATCCTGCAATACATAAAAGATGAAAGATTAAACGCCGAAATCCCAATCGTTATCAGCTCACGCTCTGACGTCAAAGGAGTCCGCAGAGCTGAAAACGCGGGGCTGAACGTCGAAATCATCAGAAAAAAAGATTTCTCCGACATAAACGAATTCAGCAAAGAAATCCAGAAAAAACTCACTGATGCAAACGTCGAGCTCGTCATACAGGCCGGCTGGCTCTGCCTCTGGGAAATACCGGAAAAATACCGTGACAAAGTGATGAATATTCACCCCGCTCTCCTGCCGAGCTTCGGGGGAAAAGGTATGTTCGGAGAACACGTCCACCAGGCCGTTCTCCAAAAGGGGTGCAAAGTCTCCGGCTGCACCGTGCATTTCTGCAGCAACCAATACGACACCGGACCTGTTATCATACAAAGAACCGTACCCGTAAAAGACGATGACACTCCAGATTCACTCGCCAAAAGAGTCTTTCAGCAGGAATGCATCGCTTACCCGCAAGCTATAAAGCTCTTCGCAGACGGAAAAATATCTGTAAAAAATGGAAAAACCGAAATCGATAACTCCTGAAATCATCGCTTCATAAATATGAACAGACTCCAGAAACAGGTAATGAAAAAATTCATCATCGTAACCACCGCTACCATAATTGCTGTCGTCGCTCTCATCAATTTCAGGCATTGGATTAATCGCTCAGAGGCCTTCAGGGCAATGGAGCATCTGGGCAAAGTCGTCCAAAATTACCGAGATAAAACCGGCTCACTGCCTCCACAGGAGTATGTGGATAATATTAAGGAAAACCTGCAGGGACAAGCAAGACTCGGAAAACTATATTACAGAGCTCAGTGGATTAACTACGACGACCCGCCGGAGACAATCATTGCTTATACACAAAAAAAATTCCACTCAATCTTCCTGGATGATGGATTCATCGTCCTCAGACTAAACGGAAATGTCCAATGGCTCAAGGAAAAAATATGCAAAAAAATCCTTGAAAAACAGCAAACACCTGAAGAAATCCAATTCCTCAAAACAATTCCCTGAAACCTATAACAGCACTTCGACCCAGCACAAAAATGCTTACCCGCAGAGCTTCCGTTATTGATTCTTGCTGACCACCTCTTTGACCCCCTTGTCCTTGGGCTTTGTTACCTTCTCACCCTTGAAATTCAGATGTTCTTCATCCTGAACATCAACCTTTATCTGATTCTTCCCCTTGAAATCCTCTCGAAGCATCGCTTCTGAAAGAGGGTCCTCGATATAGTGCTCTATCGCCCGGCGCAATGGGCGGGCGCCAAATTCCGGATTATAACCTTTGTTAATCAGAAATTCCTTCGCCGGCCCGCTCAATTCAAGCGCAAAACCGTGTTCACTGAGACGTTTGAATACCTTCGCAAGCTCGTAATTTACTATCGTCTGCAAATCTTCTTTCGTCAGGGAACGGAAAACTATTATATCGTCAAGCCGGTTTAAAAACTCAGGCCTGAAATGACGCTCTACCTCCTTTTGAAGCATCTCTTTCATCTTCTCATAATTCGCTTCAGGTGTCTTCTTGCCGAAACCGAAACCGCTCTGATTCTTAATCAGCTCCGCTCCAATGTTGCTCGTCATTATGATTACTACATTCTTGAAATCTATCCGACGACCAAAACTGTCGGTCAGATGACCATCGTCCATTATCTGCAAAAGTATATTATATACGTCCGGATGCGCTTTCTCTATCTCATCCAAAAGCAATACTGAATATGGCCGACGTCTTATCCGCTCAGTCAATTGTCCGCCTTCTTCATACCCAACATAACCGGGAGGCGCTCCGACAAGACGGCTGACATTATGCTTCTCCATAAACTCGCTCATATCAAGACGAATCAGGGCACTCTCGTCCCCGAACATAAACTCCGCTAACGCCTGACCAAGCAATGTCTTACCGACACCGCTCGGGCCGAGAAAAATAAAACTGCCCATCGGACGATTCGGGTCCTTCATCCCGCTCCGGCTCCGGCGAACCGCCTTCGATATCACTGTTATCGCATCATCCTGCGATACTACACGCTTGTGAAGCTCGCTCTCAAGCTCAAGAAGACGCTGGGCCTCTTTCTTCTCTAAGCGGGTGAGCGGGACGCCCGTCATCTTACTGACTACCTCGGCTATCGTCTCAGTGTCAACTACGCCTGTTATCTCTCGATTATCTTCATACCATTTCTTCCGAAGCTCCGCCTTCTCGGATAGAAGCTGTTGGGCCTCGTCACGAAGAGACGCCGCTCGCTCATAGTCGGCATTCTTCACCGCCTCATCTTTCTCACGTTGAAGCTTCTCTATTTTCTCCTCCATCTTCGCCAAATCAGGCGGAGGCGTCATATTCTTTAATCGAACCCTCGCTCCTGACTCGTCGATAACATCTATCGCCTTATCCGGAAGACACCGACCAGTTATATAACGCGTCGAAAGCTCAACCGCCTGGTACAACGCCTCATCTGTAAAACGAACTCGGTGATGGGCTTCATAACGGTCCCGAAGTCCTCGAAGTATATCGAGCGTCTCTTCCTTCGTCGGGGGTTCCACTATTATCGTCTGAAAACGCCTCTCAAGAGCTCCGTCTTTCTCGATATTCTTTCGATATTCATCTAACGTCGTCGCACCAACACACTGCACCTCGCCCCTCGCAAGGGCCGGCTTCAAAACATTCGACGCATCTATCGCCCCTTCCGCTCCTCCAGCCCCGACTAAAGTATGAAGCTCATCTATAAACAATATCACATTCTTAGCACGCCTGACCTCATTAATTACCGCCTTAATACGCTCCTCGAACTGACCGCGGTATTTCGTACCTGCTACCATCATCGCAAGGTCAAGAACTACTATTCGCTTATCGTTCAATATCTCCGGCACAGACTTTTTGACTATCTGCTGACTCAAACCCTCTACAATGGCGGTCTTACCAACGCCGGCTTCCCCTAACAATACCGGATTGTTCTTCCTTCGACGGCAAAGTATCTGAATCAACCGCTCTATCTCGTCCTGTCTGCCGATAACAGGGTCAAGCTCGTTATCCTTCGCTAATTTCGTCAGGTCTCGTCCAAAACTGTCAAGCGCAGGTGTCTTGCTCTTGGATTTACCCTTGACGTCCGATGGCCCCATCTTCATTCCGAGGCCATTCGGCCCGGAGTCTATCCCTGCTCCAAGAAGATTCAATACCTCCTGGCGAACATCTTCGAGCTTCAGGCCCAGACTCATCAATACCTGGGCCGCTATACCCTCGCTCTCACGCAATATACCTAACAGAATATGCTCCGTACCTACGTAGTTATGATTAAGTGCCCTCGCCTCTTCTATCGCATATTCTATCACCTTCTTCGCACGGGGGGTCTGAGGAAGCTTGCCCATCGTTACCATATCAGGACCGCTCTTTACCTGCTTTTCTATCTCAAGACGAAGCTTCTTGATATCTACATCAAGATTCTTTAACACCGTTGCACCGACTCCGCTGCCTTCCTTCACCAAACCAAGAAGTATATGTTCCGTCCCGATATATTCGTGATTGAATCGCTGGGCTTCCTGATTCGCCAGTGCCATTACCTTTCGTGCCCTGTCTGTAAATCGCTCAAACATTTTATGCCTCTAAAAAAACCAACCTTCTTTACCTATTTAATACTCCCCAAACTAATTATAACACATATACAAGCTATGTCAAATCAATAGAACAACCAGTTGCATCCAAACGCTTCAAATATAGTATATCCTTAAAAGCCCGTTAGTGTTCGTTTACCGGACCGCCTGTTTTTCTCCGGATTACTTTCGTATCGACAAAAAAAACCTTCAACTTTCCTTCTATTCCTCGAAAATCGCCGATTTTAGCCCAATCCGCCGAAGGCGGCTCAAACTAAAATCTCCCTGCTCGCTTAACTCCGAATTTCCACTATATCAAGTTACCTGTGAATTATAACACGACAACGGAAATTGCGGGGAAAATTTCAAGGAAAAAACCAGCCCGAACAATGGCGATGAATATAAATCCTTGTTTCTTGACCCGATAAAAACTATCATATATTCCCGATACGCTTTATATTGACCGCTCTAAATAAATACTGCAGGAGGAATAAAAATGATGGAAACCTCAAAAAAATCTCTATCAGCCCTTTATATATTACTGTCTCTGCTCATTACAATACCCCTTTGGGCTCAAAATCAGCCGACCGAACAGGACGAGCTGCTGAAGATAATCCCCGCCGATTCTCTCCTCGTGCTCCGTGTTAACAATTTACAAAACACAATCAGCCAAATCGACCAGTTCATCCAGGGCGCTTCACCTCTGCCTATGGGCGCCTCGATGCTCGTCCGTATGCAGTTGGCGGGACTGCTTGCCGACCCTGCACTCAGCGCTCTGAATATGACCGGAAATTTCACCGTCTTCGTTATGCTTCCTTCAAAATCCGCTCAACAACCGCAGTTGCCGAAACCTGCTGTCTTTGGACTTATACCCCTGGCAGACTTCAACGCCTTCACACAGCAAAATCAAAACTGCTCGGATCCGGACGAAAAAGACGTCGCAAACATAACCTCGAAAAATATGACCGGCCAGGCCTCAAAAACTATAATCAAAAAAATCGGAAATCACGCAATCTTATCGACCGCTGATAACTACGACCAGCTTGTAAACATAGCAGACAACGTCACCTCGAATGCTGATTTCACTAAAACTCTAACCTCTCAGGAATCCGAAAAGGCCTTAAACGAGCCGGTCTGGATTTATCTTAACTTCGCACAAATCTCAAAAGCCATCTCTCCACAAATTATACAGCAACTGCCGGCTATGCTAATGATGTTCAACAAAAGCTCACAAAACCTGCCAATCCAGCAACCTCAAATCGAACAAATCGTAAATATAATAAGCGGAATAAATTACCTGTCTTTAACCAGTACTGTCCCATTAACTTGAGACTTTTTTAATATAACTATTTTAACTATATGATGTTACAACAAAAAACAACTGTTATCGATTTGAACTGGCTGTTATCCTGCGGTGATATTTTACTATCATCAA
>JAUVVQ010000045.1 GCA_030604525.1 Phycisphaerae bacterium
GTTTGGCCTTGAATGCAGCACTGTGATTCCGTCGTTTGTTCTTCATAATTTGTCTCCTGAAACTATTATCGTCTCAGACGACAAATCCACCTTAATCACGCGCCCAGTTTTTGGGGAGTATTATAGGTAACGCAAGCGGATGTCAAATGTCAGGAGATTATAATAGAGCGGATAAAAGAGAGTTATCCCGATGCGGGATTTATAGCGGAAGAGGGAGAAGCAGGTAAGCTTTTCAAAGAGGAGCCGAGAGGTAAAGAGCAGCTCTGGTGGGTCATCGACCCGATAGACGGAACGAGCAACTTTGCAAAGCGGATATATTGTTTTACTGTCAGTATAGCTGTAATGTATGAAGGCGAGCCGATTGTCGGTGTAGTTTTCGAGCCGTCAGCGGATTTGATGTTCACCGCAGTCAAGGGCGGCCAGTGCCAGCTTAACGGCAGAAGGATAACGGCCAGTAACAAAGGGATAGGAAGATTTTCCAGCATAGGTCTGGACAGTCTGTTTGATGAGGAAGTTCCGAAATGGGCACAGGAGGTAATTAAACGGACAAAATATCGTAATTTAGGCACTGCAGCACTGCACTTATCTTATGTTGCCAGCGGGGGATTTATTGCAGCAATTTTGAATATGGGTAAGCTCTGGGATATAGCAGCAGGGGGCTTATTAGTGGAATGCTCAGGGGGAAAAGTTACGGATTTGAAAGGCGGGAAAATATATCCCGTAGATTTGGGCCGGTACGGGGGCGAAGGATTTGAAGTATTGGCATCCAATCGCAAATCTCAAGGTGAGATAATTGGGCTTCTGGAGTCTTATTAACCAAGTGTCCAACCATTATTTTGGGGGTTTCTGGCTTATTATAGGGGTATGTCGAGATATTTTTTATTAGCTTTTCCTTGAACTTTTTGATATAATGATTGTCAGAATCAGACGATATATTTTGAAAAAAAGGTGTGACTATGTTAAGCAAACCGCTTTTTGTAAAAATCTTTCCATTAGGGCTTTTGATATTCTTCTGGTCAATATGTATTTGTTTTTCTGCTACGATAACAGTCAATCCCGGTGGTAATATTCAAAGCGCTATTAATTCGGCTGGTAACGGTGATGTCATAGAATTAACTAACGGAACTTACAATACCTCCCTTGACGGTTTTGTAAATCATAACTTAGACACCAAGGGCAAGGCAATTACCATAAAATCTGTTAACGGCTCTGATAACTGTGTAATAGACTGCAACATGATGGGGCGAGCGTTTTTGATACAAACCGGCGAGGGTTCCAACACGATTATCGACGACCTTACGATATTAAACGGTTACTCTTCTAATCCAATCTGGCCTCCTTATGAGCCAAATAAATTTACGTGGTTTATTCCAGATTTTAATGACGCCGAGATGGACGGTTTCGGGGGAAGCATATTGTGCAAAGGCACATCACCAACGATAAGCAATTGTATAATTCGTTACAGCCAAGCCGAGGGTTTCGGGGGAGCAATTTTTGTGAACGGCGGTAAGCCGAATATAGTTGATTGTAACATAATGGATAACTGGGCGTTAGGTTCGGGCGGGGGTATTGCGATTTATGATAGTAATGCGACTGTTACCGACTGCAATGTAAGCTTTAATGAAGCCTGGCTGGACGATGACTTTGTAATTCAGCACGGTGGAGGGATTTATATTCGCGGGGCAGCACCGAAGGTAACGGATTGTAATATCTTGGAAAACAATTCGTGCTGGTCGGGCGGCGGAATAGGATATGTATGGGATGTAAACGATATCAATACAATCAGCGAGGGAGTAACAATAACGAATTGCCGGATACTTGATAATGACAGTTGGGCGAGCGGAGGAGGCGTATTTGTTTCCAGTGACGCTAATGAATTGAGCTTCACCGGAGGCGGTGCAGTAGCACAAGAACCTAATGCAGTTAACTGCTATCTTATTAATTGTCTTATAGCAAATAACTGGGCATCGTGGAGCGGCGGGGTCGGGGCACTTTACAACAGTCTGGTCGATGTGAACCAGTGCACAGTCGCTTATAATGTTGTGCCCTGGTCCGGTTGGTATGGACAAGACCGAGTTGGAGGCATAGAGGCCTACTTTGCTGATGTGAGGATAACAAACTCTATATTGTGGGGCAATAAGAGTTTTCAACTTGCGGGGGTTTTTGATAATAATAATGTAACTTACAGTGATATTATGATGAAAAACCTGAATGGGGAAGTAATAACAGACCCATTGGTGGTTTGGCCAGGCGAAGGCAATATCAATGCCGACCCGTTGTTTGTGAATCCACTTCAGCGGGATTATCGTGTTGTGGAGGATGTCAACAATGCGGGTTATGAGTCGGCGATAGTTATGACAGCTATGATTTTGGAGGTTGCGGCTACCGAAAGCAGCAGTTCAACGGAGTTTAGTCCTTGTATAAATGCAGGTAATCCATTTTCGGATGTGGGAGCGGAACCGATGCCCAACGGCGGCCGGGTCAATATGGGCGCTTACGGAGGGACTGCGGCTGCGGGGAAATCAGATATCAAACGTCCGGTGCCGGCGGATATGGATAAGGACCTGAAAGTTGACTGGCTGGATTATGCGGTGTTTGCAAATAACTGGCTTCTGGAGGGCGAACAGATAGTCGACAACCAGGCCGATATGAACAACGACGGGATAGTTAATTACTATGATTTGATGATTTATCAAAAGTTCTGGCTGTATCAGCAGTAACGATTTGGTTTGCACAAATTTTGGCGGCTTTAGGAGGAGGCCACGTAGAACGTGGTGTTAATTGAAGGGGCAAGCTCTGCGGAAAGCGGGGCTTGCTTTTTTAAATAAAACAAATAACCCCGCCTAAAGGACAGAGCTAAATATAAATTACCTGTTAGTGGATAATCGTTAGTCGCTCGTCAGGAGATTTTTCAGTTTCGTGAATTTTTATCTCGGGTCAGGAACGATTTGGCAGGCGTTGATTTTGACTTTCCCCTGTTTTTCACCGTTCGGGCCTTTGGTAACGCCGCTTCTGTCAAGGATAGCGATTAATCTTTTTTGCGGCCCATCGGTGCCGAGGCGAACGAGGATGTATGCGGTGAACAGGTCGCTTCTTACGGTAACCAGGTTGCTGATTCTGGAGAATATAACATCTCTTTCCTCGAAGTCGTCCACGAGTTCGTCTTTAAGTCTGGTAGTAAGGTCTGGGAAATCAGTGAGGTCTTGATTGTCCTGGGCATAGAAATCGATTCTGCGTCTGCGTTCTTCTTGTCCCTGTGCATCTTTTTGCCCGCTGAGGACAAGATTCAGTTCAGCGATGCCTTCGAAGCCGGGAGCTTCTCTTATGTCATCTGCATCAAAACGGTCATCAATAACATTTTTTATTTCATCATATCTTCCAGTGTCGGGGTCTGAGTAATCGACATCGGGCATATTGGGGATGTTCCTGACATCGAGTTTGTCCCTGTATGCAACGATGGCCTTTGCGAGGTCGTAGCGGTCGGGATTATCCGTGTTGTTGAATGGAGCGGTGTTCCTTTTCGAGAGCCAGGGCAATTGTGCGATAACATACCAGCCAGCGGTATTGATGTTAATTCTACCCTTTATTCTTGTTTCATTCGGGTCATCGAGATGGTCAGCGGGGTCGAAGACGGTCAGGTAGTTAAAGACCTTTCTGTTGTACGGGTTCTGGAGGTCGAGTCTTACGCTGCCTTCATCCTCTTTTTTAGTGTAGAGGAGCTGCTCGGCTATGGTCTGCGTGGGGGAATTCCCGATGGTCAGCATTCTGGTGATGTCACCTACGGTGACGAACTTACTGTTCGGGTCAAATGGATTCGGCAGTTCGAAGCTGAAATTGTGGCTTCGATGTTCAAAATCCTGCGGTCTTGCCGGGTTGGGCAGACATAGCGAGCCGTTGTTCCCTCTGATACCAGCAGTGGTCATAGTCGGGTAAGCAATATGCCAGTATCTTACATCCCTGTAGGGATAGATTTCCTTCCCGGCAGGTCCCCAGTTGAGCGTCACCGGCTGGCAGTCAACAAGTATCCAACGGTCTTTTACCCATCGAGCTAAATAGACATCATAGCTGTACGACCAGCCGATATAAACAGGTGGTTTTCTTTTATCAGGAGTTGGTCGCTCGTCTTCGACCGGTTTTGATTTATCGGGTAAGAGCCAATCGCTGAAGAGGACAAATCGCGGGTCTGTTTCGTCCCAACACCTGAAAGCTGAGACTCTATTTGCGAGGACGAAGGTCCCACCGTCTTTAGTTCCGGCGTCCTCAGTGCCTTTGATATAATAATTTTTAGAATAAAAATTGATGAAATGATTGGTATCGTCATTGCGGTCTAAGTTTTTGATAAATTGGTAAGGCGACATACCGCGGTCAACAAGAACGATAGCGAAATCATCGAGGTAGATTCTTTTGCTGAATGGGTTGTATAACTCGACGGCATAGTAGCTTTGTCCCTGTGCAGGGTTTCCGGCGATATCGATACCGAGTTCGGAGATAAACGGCTGGGCTTCGAAGCCGTAGTAATTAACATTGTTGACTTCAAGGACGGAGACGGAATTGGGGTCCAATATGCCATCCTTGTTCTGGTCGTCTTCATCGGTGAAGTCGGTAAGGTTAACGGCGAGCTGGGCGTATTGGGCTTTCAACTTTTTTTCCTCGGATGAACTCATTTTCGAAAGCATATCGGAGTCGAGTCCGGAGACGAGCTTGTCGTAAATTCTGCGGGGATTCTTAGTATCAGCAGATTTGTTAATGTTGACCATTCTATCGAGGTTCGGGTCGATGATTCTATCGATGTTGTAAGCGGTGAGCAGTGGTCTGAGATTGGTTGAATCGTTTGGTTCAGCGTAGTTATTGAGAACATCTGTCTGCCAATCTTCGAGGCCTTGACCAGGAGAGGCATCGTATGGCTGATAGTAATTTACCATATCGGTTCGCAAGACAGTTGGCCAGGCCGTCTCCAGGCGAGTCCAGCCCTGAGAATTGATAAGGTATCTGTATCGCAGTTCCAGTTCATCACTAATATCGAAAGGTGTGCTGCAGGGGTCGTCATTCCTTAATTTCCAAATTGCTTCATCACGATAACTGCTAAGAGAAGCCGAGCCGATTCTTTGGCTGCTTAAAGCATCTATACTTTCGCCTTTAAGCGCAGCGAGGGCTTCGAGGTCGATTTGTGTCTGGCTTGAGCCGTCAATATCTTCGGAGTCGCTGTTAGGATCGAGGCCAAATCTATAAGCGGTGTTGACGTTGAGCATAGCGGAGTTGTCGATGATTCTGACGGCGGCGAAGATACGTTTGCCTTTCGGACTGTTCGTAATTCCATCGGTGTCGGGCTTGGTGAGCTCGAACCATTTGGAATCAGCGATGCCGTCACCGTCAGCATCCGCTAACAGTCCTTCTGTAAGCAAATTATTATAAACATCCAGGAAATTACCATTCCCATCTAATCTAATTTCGGGATATTCGCGAATAACATCTCTGTCAATCGGTTGCACACTTACACCCTGATTATCAAATCCTTTATTCTTCAAATAGCTGGTAACGTCCGAGATTTGCTGCCATCTGTATATACCGCAGGGGTCTTTGAACGGCTCAAGTGAAGCGAGCCAGGTGTTTTTATCGTCGGGGTAGTCGTAGTATTCGTTTGGGTCGTTTGGGCCGGGCAGGTCATCAATGAGCTGATGGGAGATGAGCTGGATAATAGAGTCAGCGGCGTGGTTGAGCTGTTTGTTTTCAACGTCGGCAGAAGATGTGGTTTCATTGATACGCGAGGCAAGGACAAAGAGAGTAGCTACGATAGCCAGCAAGCTTGTCAGGACAACGGCAAGAAGCAAGGCGGAGCCGCACTTGTTTTTGTCTGAACAGGTCTTGTAATGTTTTATTTTCATTTTTTAATCGTCTAAATAGATTATATGCGTAAAAGTTTTGCCGTTTTCGATAATGCCTTTTGAATCAAATATAGTGAAAGTAAACTTCAGTGCTTTCGGAAAGAAATCTTCGGGGAATTCGACATCAGGCGGCAAGTCTCCAACTTGAAGGAGCCGATACTGTGCTTTCCGAACGGGATACCACGGCCGTAATGAATCTAAATCCTCCTGCTTCCAGGGTATATTGAAGAAAATACCAAACATTGCGGAAGTTCCATCTGTGTATATAATGTTGTTCTCCTGGTTATCGTTATCAAAGTGTGAATCCTTGGTTTCCGTTTCGCCATCGGGGTTATCGGAAGGGAACCAGCGAATTTGTCTTTCATCAATAGATAAAGGTTCATTCCAGTAGTCATTCCAGTAAGCCCACTGGATTTTGAATTCTGCGATGTTTTCAGCGAAGAGATTGTGGAAGGTGTTCGGGTCCTGTCGGTCGAATAACGGCCGATAGTCAAAACAGGTGGTAAGGATTATGCCATATTCGTTTGAGGGGATGGTTCTGTATTTTGCAATCGATAAACTGTCGTGTTCCAGGAAGTCGTTGTAAGGTATGTTGATATGTTTGCCAACGTAATGCGAATCAACAATAACAGGCGCCCCGAAATCTGACAAGAAAACCGGCAAGCCGGCATCAGGCCATTGCTTAAGCTCGGGGTCGGTGGTAAAGATATGTCTTCTTCTTGCAAGTATTCTTGCGGATTGGGTATTCGTTTTGTTATTTGTATTCAGTTTGTTTTGCTGCCAGGGGTTTAAGAATGCATTGTCAGAGGGAGAATATACTTGCCCCTGGCCAAAATGTATTCTTGCGGTGTTACCCCTTATGATTTCCTCTGGACCAAATACTGGGTCGATAGATGGAATTGCAGCAAGCTCAGCTCTTCCGGTATCATACAACTGCGTAGAGTGGAAGTCGCCTGCAGAGAAGAACATAATCTGGTCGAAGCGAGTATCGGGTTGGCCGTTATTATCTGTATCTTTATAATCGAACCAGACGAACAGCGGCGCATCTTTTCTTATATTGCGGAAGTCGGAGTTGAGCTGGTTGATGACGGTTCTGAATTTGTTCATAATTTCAGCGTTTGCGAGTGTGGTTCTTTGTGTGTTGATGGAGACCTTGAAGATGAGTCCCACCGACGATATTACCATAGTCAGGATTGCGACTGTTACGACAAGCTCGATTAGTGTAAATGCCTTTTTCATTTTATTTTTTTAGCCACAGAGGTCACAGAGGACACAGAGAATATAATTTATTTTTTTTATTTTTAGCTACTGATTTCACAGATTTCACTGATTTTTAGTTTTTATTCTTTTTTTTCGCCTTCGGCGGACTGCTTTCACAGATACTCGCCTGTGCGGGCACAAGTTTCACTGATTTAATTTTTAATTTATCTGTATTTATTTGCGGCCTATTTAAAATCTGATTAGTTTTTGAAATATGCCGATACACGGGCTTTTGCCTCCCTGGGACGGAGGCGGGATAACCCAGACTGAAACAACATCAGAAACAATTAAACTCTTATACCAATCTCTGTCGAGTTTAATTCTTCTTCCGAAAGTCGGGTCTGTTTTAGTAGGTTTATATCGAAGAATGACCCGAAAAATTTGTCCGGTTTTGCCATCGACGATAAAACTTCCGTTGTTTATAAACGTTCTTGTTTTCGGGACAGAGGCAAGCTCCTCAATAGATGGCAGGATGAGCATTTCGTTTTTTATAATCGAGCCATTGATTCTTTGTGCAGGTATCAAATCGACTTTGACAGGTTCGGGCCAGGGACCGAAGACGGGGCCGGCAATATTGACTTTTCCACGGTTATTTGGGTAAGAAGGGTCAGGGTTGGGGTCGGGCCAATAGAATTTTGCATTCAGATTCGGTTTTCTGCAGACAAATATGGTTACCTGGACGAGCTGAGAATCGCCGGCGTTCCCTACACGCCTGAACATCGGCGCCCAATAATAATGTTTCTTTGTGAAGTCCTCGTTAGTAGAAGGATAAGTGAAGACCTCAGGCATATTCGGGTCGTAGATATTAAGGGCGGGGAGAATGTCATTAATATCCTCAGTATAGTCATAAGGGCCGTAATTATAGATAGTTGTTTCTATCTGATGCGGAAGGTCGATGATTTTGAAAGGTTTCATTTCAACAGGGCTTAGTTTTTCGATTTTGATGTCGTCGCTATCGGAATCCGGATTACCTTCGGCGTAGAGTTTGATTGTAGCAAAGGCCTCATCGGCGACGGCGGCAGCGATGGACTGTTCGGTGGACCTGGTGGAAAAATGGATAGCGACCGGGAATGCACCTGCGATAAACAGCATGCCGACAGCGAGGGCGGCAATGGCCAGGAGCATTTCAGTCAGAGAGAAAGCAGGTTGTATATTTTTTGGTTTCATCGCTATTCGTTTTTTTACCGGGTTCGCCGGTCAATTATTTTCCCGCTGTATGGGTTTATGTAAACTCTTTGGCCCGTGAGCTGTTGAAGATAACCGGTGTAAGCGTTATTATTTTTGAAAGCGGTATTAAGCGAATCCTTCTGGAAAATTATGAAGCTATTCCTGCTGTATTCCTCGCCGAGGCCATAATAGGCATAATCGTCCTGTATGAACATACCGATGTCGTAAAACTCCATATTCTCCGGCGAATTAAAGATGTCATCCCCTGTTTCATCTGAAAGTAACTTATCATCACCATAGTTTTCAGGCCTGAAAAGACCATCACGATTTCGAAGACGAACACGATGAATAACCAACTTGCCGGAAGGGGAGAAGATAATGGAAAAAGAAGTCGTATCAATTAATTCCACTTCTTCGTCAATAAACAAATTTGAATTAATCGTTCTCGCAGGGTTTGAAGAATATAACTTTTCATTGATTCGGTTCGATCTGACCCTCAAATCCATAACGCCGAGAGAAGCTGGTAATTTAATTGGTTCGACTCCAGGGACGGCTTTGAAAGCATTCTGAACATTACCCATTTTCTTTGGTTCTTCTTGAATGATAAAGATGATATACTGGTCGGCATTGAGGACTTTGTCCTGCTGTGGTAAATCAGTCGCATTCTTTTCAATCCCGAAACTTCCCACTTTCTGGAATCTTATGCCGGCGTATCTCTGGTTTTTTGCGGCGATGGCTTTGGCGGAGGCGATTGCGGAGCTGACAATAGTCGTTACGCCGCTTTGAGATTCCAGAGCGGTCTGGAACTTTTTAGCGGCGGGCATCGAAATCGCCAGGAGTATAGCGGCGGCGGCGACAACGATGATTGTCTCAGTCAATGTTATGCCGGGATGTATTAATCTCTTTCTCATTTCATTTTGAATATTATTATTTAGAAAAACTGTTAGTTTCTGCTTTTGATATCATCTCCGGTACCAAATTCTCCATCGGGTCCTGCGGAGGTAAGTGTCGGGAAAGTTTTTATACTTTTTTGCGCCCAAACCAAATTCATAACAGGATAAACAACCTTTTCCTCATAGTAATCGTATTTTATGGCTTTCTCCCAGGGGTCAACAAAGCGGGAAAGCGGCTGTGATATTCCGTCGATTTTGATATACAAAAGCTGGTCGTCTTCGCTGCGGCTTGTTATCATTTGCGGGTTTATTCTGTTGAGAATCCTTTGACATTCGGGGACCTGGTTGAGGAAGTAATAGAGTGTTTCGCTGCCTGCAAATTCTTGAAATGGCGCACTGCCTGGTGGCGAAAAATTCCCATTTTGGTCCATTTTGTAAACAGTAATAGTAGTACCCAGGGCTTCCTGCATAGTAGGCAGGAATATGCCCAGTGTATTTCCCTGCTGGTCAGGGAAATCATTGCAATCGATAGGGAACTTCAGGGTGCGATAAAACGAAATTTTAGCATACTTTTTAGCGTCAGTTTCTATATCATAGTAATAATACGGGTCAGTGGAATATTTATACCCGAAGTCGGCGAAATGCTGGAGGGCGGTGTTGATGTCAGCGAAGACCTCTTTTAAGAGCGTCTCTTTTCTCTGCGTTTCGACTCTTGCAGCGATACCAGCCACCATAGCTATCAGGATGGTTATGATAAAGGTAACCATTAGCGTCTCAATAAGAGTAAAACCGAATTTGTAATTTTTATTTTTCATAATATTTTTTTGCAGCATCCGGCGTGTAACTTTAAAAGTTTGTGATGTCGTCCTGGTTGCCGTATAAGCCATCCTCCCCGGCGGAAATAAGGATGTAGGAATCGGGGTTGTGGGGCCATAATGTAGTTGTTACTTTTGTGTCAATAAGTTTATAAGTATCATAAGGTGGTGTGCCCGCATTATAAAACATAGCAATATTCGTCATAATCGGATGCTGCCTTCTATCTATCGCGGGCTTATCCAAATCAGCTAAATGCGGCAGGTTGTAAAAAAGACGATTGTGGTCAACATTATATATTGAATTTAGTCTATCGGCAAAACTCATCCTTTTGCTTGCTGTATTGGCTTTGAAGTAGAGAATTGGCGTCCCAGCTTTGACGGAACTGACTATTTCCGTAGCGGTTTGATTATATGTTGATATTTTTCGAACGCCGAAGACATCACAGATGACATACGTGGATGTCTTTATTCCTGATGTGCTCATTCTCAAAGGTGGAGGCAGAAGAGAAGGATAATATAAACCGTCACCAGCGCCATCGCTGCTCGCCTCCAATTTAAAGGCATACCTTGTTGCATCTTCGATGTAAGGCCCTTTTCTTTCCTTTAAGTTTTTTTCCAATTGCTGCGGAGTGAATGTCGCGGGGGGTATCGGATATATAAACTTATCATCTGCCTCGTTCCTTCCATCAGCATGCCAATCGGAGTCAGGATGGAAGCCCAGCAGGTCGCGTCCGACGAGGGCTTCGGCCAATCTTTGAGCGCCTTCATATTCCCATTCAGTTGTCTCCCCTGGAGCCGTAGCGAAGAAATTAGACTCCGGGTAATCGCCATAATCACCTTTGAATGCTTCGAGCGCCATAGCGATGGTGCTGAACTGCGCTTTTTGCTGTGCCTCTTTTACGGTTCTTCTTACCTCTGCCAGGGCGGGTAAAAGCAAGCCGATGAGCATAGCGATGATACCTACGACGGTAAGCAATTCGATAAGAGTAAAACCATTTTTTCTAATCTTCACGTTAAAATCCTTTTTTAAACATTTATTCGAATTTTTCATACTTGTTTACTCCGAGGGAAATACCCAGTTAGTCTGCAACCACTGGTCTTTAAAGTCAGCAAGCTGGTTGTAATCGATGCCTTGAGTATCCCAATTTCTTACGAGTTCGGCATAATCCTCGAAATTGACGATGCCGTCGAGATTTTTGTCAAAGGCCAGATACTGGCCATCCTGTCCATAGGTGGTCTCCATCCAGTCATTTGCAAAGACGGCATAATCCGGCATATTGACATCATTACTGCCGAACAAATTGTAAATATTCGGGTCTTGTGTTTCGTCGAGCCAATGGTCAGCGAACATCGACAAATCATATTCATCAACATAACAGTCCTGATTAAAATCAGTAGTCAGGAAACCTATTCCTCCGCGACAATGTGTATCAAAACCGATGAAGTCCAGCTTGGCGTAGTATTCAGTGAGCGGGTATGCATCGGTTTGGTTCGCCTTCAGTGCAAACGTCAGCCGATGCAAAGCTCCATCTTTATATTCGGGATTTCCGGTGAGGTCTATTGTTTCATCGAGATATACACCGGTGATATCTCCGGAACCTAAAGTATCAGAGGTCCAAACTATATCGTCATCAATCATTATAACAGCGCTTCTTTCGACAGGAGTCCAGGACTCAAACATCGGGTTTGTATCTAACTTAATGTCAAAGATGATTTCATTAACATCCGCCAGATAGACATCCTGCGCAACGGCTGCTGTATCGCCGGCATTAATCTGGATGAACCAATCAGACCAAAGCAACAGGGAATAGTTTCTGTCCGATGCCCAGGATGAAGAGACCGCACCCTTGAAATTAGAAGGCACATTAACATCCTCCCAGGCAGAAGGCGCTATCAGCTTTATATTATCAATATTCCCATCGTATTCATAGCTTCCGTTTATGAGCCAGCTTGTATCGGCGTGAAGATAGTTTGCGGATGAGATTGTTATCATCGCCACAGCAATTATTTTATATATTTTCATTACCCTTCCTCTTGTTTAAATCAGATATTCACTTTCTTTCAATGCGGACATAAGATTTTCCATAAGTTTTAATAATAACAGCAAAGAACTTTTACTATTTAACATTTATTTCGGGAAGTTGAATACATCGTCGTTTGTGCCGTAATCACCGTCGAAGCCGGCGGACTGCAGTATAAAGGAATCGGCACGGTGAGGCCTGCCTGCTGATAATGCGATATTCTCGTTATAAGTCCGTTCGTAGAAGAACTCGGCACTGGAGGTATTCAGAGGTGGATTATAACCAGTAGAATACCCACGCGAATCCATCACGTGAGCGGCTCCATTGGTCGCATTGGGGATGCCTTCCCAGGGTTTTCCCAACTGGACAAGAAGGTCGTTATCACGATAATCGTAGATGTAATCGGCAATATTATTGAAACCAGGGTCGGTGAAGGCAGAGCCGGGACCGCTTTGGAAATGCGGATGCATGTGCCCGGAAGTGTCAGCTTTATAGTAAAGTATCGGCATTCCAATACTACTTTTCCCGGTAAGAGAGTGATTTTCTACTCTGCTATAAACGTCACATAAGACGAAGGCATTTGCGGAGAATGTTCCATTAGTGCCATCCGGGACATTGTCCCCCGACGGTTGGGTAAGAGGGCCATACAAATGCCAGAGACGGTGGGCATTAGCGTTTTCGAGCTGAAGGTAGGGTCCGACACGGGAGTCCAGGTTTTCTGCATCGGGGTCACCCATAAAGCTCGTAGGGTCTCTGTCGTAGAGCAGGTTTCCTAAGCTGTCCTGATAATCTTCCCTGAATCGGGAGTCGGGATGGAAACCGGAGAGGTCCTGACCAACGAGGGCCTCAGTTAATTTTGTTGCACCGCAGTATGCAAAGGTTCCGGTAGAACCAGGGGCATCACCGCTGGAATCAGGGTATTCATCGAAGTCATTTCGGAACATTTCAATGGCGTTGCCGATTGCCTTTAGCTGATTTTTCTGTTTTACCTTTTTAGCAAATCTTTTTGCCTGATTCAAGGCGGGAGCCAGCAGCCCGATTAGCAGAATGATGATGCTCATTACAGTAAGCAGCTCAATAATGGTAAAAGCTTTATTTTGGTTTTTCAGGTTAGGAAACACTTTTTTTCTCCTTTTTATGTAATTTTTAATAATTTTTTGCTTTCTAAACGCCACCACTTAATCCCTGCATGACTTGAATCATTGGCAAAAAGACAGAGATGACGATAACCCCCACAACTAAGCCAAGAACAATAATGATAAGCGGCTCAAGCAGAGACATTAGAGAACTGACGAGAGTATCGACCTCATCATCGTAGTTGTCAGCAACTTTCAGCAGCATTTTGTCGAGGTCTCCGGTTTCTTCCCCGACGGCAACCATATTTGAGACGATAAGGCCAACGGTTTTTGACTGCTTTAAAGGCGCAGCGAAGCTTTCCCCCTGCCTGATAGAATCATGTACTTTTTCCAGCGACCTGGAGTAAACTTCGTTACCAGCGGTTTCTCTTGTAACATTGATAGCATCGAGGATAGGGACACCGGCAGCGATGAGAGTGCCGAGTGTTCTTGTCCATCTCGTGACCGAAATTTTACCGTTTAGCTGTCCGAGGACGGGGATTTTCAGTTTAATAGAATCAACGATGAACCGTCCGAGCCGGAAACGTTTTACCGCTTTAAGGAAGAAGATAAATCCTATAGGGATAGAAATAAGGATTAGCCAGCCAAAGTCATATGCAATCCAGCTGCTGATTGCCAGAACGGTAGCGGTAACTTTATTTAGCTCACCTCCCACCATTTCCTTGAGGACAGTGGTAAAGGTTGGTATTACAAACATCATCAGCAACAAAAGGATGGTAAAGGCAGCAGTTATAACAGTAGCAGGATAGACCATAGCACCTATTACACGAGATTTCAGTTTCTGTGCTTTTTCCATAAAATCCGAAACTCTTGCGAGGATTAAGTCGAGGACACCCCCCGTTTCTCCGGCAGCCACCATACTGACTATCAATCGGTCAAAACATCTCGGGAATCTCGCCATAGCTTCGGAAAGAGTAGAGCCGCCCTCGATGTCATCAGCGACATATCCAATAATTTTTTTAAATTTCCCTGCTTTTTGCTGTTCCTCAAGGATTCGTAACGAACGGAGTATAGGCAGTCCTGCGTCCTGAAGGGTAGAAAGCTGTCTTGCAAACTCTGTAATAACTTTACTTTTTACTCCACCGCCGGCCCCACGCCTTTTTCGTGGTCTTGCAGCAGCTTTTGCAGCGGCTCTCCTTTTTGCTTTACTTTCCGAAACCTTTGTTGGGAAATACCCCATATTTCTGATTTTGCTCAGGGCTTCCTGTTCGGAGAGAGCTTCGATTTGGTCTTTAACAGCAACTCCCTGCGAATCCAATGCTTCATATTTGAACATAGACATTTCGAAAGTTCCTTATATAGTCATCTTGATAAAACCATTTTCCAATTTTTATTCAGCTTCCGTAATAGTTTCCTTGATAACTTCGTCGACGGTGGTAATGCCATCATATATTGCTTCCAGTCCGCAATCTCTCAGGAGTTTCATACCGGCTTTCCTGCTTGCCTGTCTTAAGACATTTGTGGAAGCATTGTTCATAATCAGGTCTCTGATTTCATCGTTAAAATTCATAATTTCAAAGATAGCTATTCGTCCTCTATAACCTGTATTGTTGCATTTGTTACACCCTTTTCCGTAATAGAATTTTTTGCCTTTAATGTCATCCGCAGTAAGTCCGAGTTCCATCAGTTGATTATCAGTGGGCTCATACGGCGTTTTGCATTTTTCACATATTTTTCTTATGAGTCTCTGGGCGACAATGCCCTCTATCGTTGCGGTTAACAAAAATGGCTCTACACCCAAATCGAGGAGACGAGCGATAGAACTGGGAGCATCGTTAGTATGCAAAGTAGTGAAGACGATGTGTCCGGTAAGTGAAGCCTGCGCAGCAATTTCAGCGGTCTCAAGGTCACGAATTTCACCGACGAGGATGATATCAGGGTCCTGTCGCAGGATAGAACGCAGGCACCTTGCAAAAGTGAGTCCAATTTCGGAGTTCATTTGAATCTGATTAATTCCATCGATATCATATTCGACAGGGTCTTCAGTGGTGATTATTTTTGTTTCGATGTTATTTAGTTCCATCAGCGAGGAGTAAAGAGTAGTGGTTTTACCACAGCCGGTAGGCCCGGTAACAATAATAATTCCGTTCGGCTTTCTTATCAACTGACGGACGATTTTAAGCTGGTTTTGCCTTAAACCGAGTTTTTCCAAATCCAGATTAACCTGAGTTCTATCGAGGACACGCAGGACTACACTTTCACCAAACATTGTAGGCAAAACGCTTACACGCAAATCGACCGGTCTTCCGTCAACGGTAAGAGAGATTCTGCCGTCTTGAGGCAATCTTCTCTCAGCGATGTCGAGGTCAGCCATAACTTTTATACGAGAGCTGAGAGCAGCAGCGATGTGTTTCGGCGGCGGTACCATTTCGTAAAGGATGCCATCAATACGGTATCTCATTTTGTACTCGTTTTCGAACGGTTCGAAATGTACGTCTGAAGCCTGGTCTCTGATGGCTTGTAAAAGGACGAGGTTCAGGAGTTTTTTTACGGGGTTGGATTCTGAAAGTTCTTTCAATTCATCAAGGTCAATACTCTGGTTTCTTCCCTCAAATTCTGCAAGGAAATCATCACCCTGCATTTGCTGAATCAAGCCGTCAATGCTTTCCTTATCATCCTGTTCCTCAGAATAATACTTATCAAGTGCACGCTCGACTACATCAACGTCAGTAACCTTTGCTTTTATCTTACATCCAATCGAGCTTGTCAGGTCATCAACAGCTCTAAAATTATCAGTATTGTCCAGGACAATGGTTAATTCGCCGTTTTTATTGTCATATTCAATAGGTATTACATGGTTATTATTGGCCATTTGAGGAGTAATTTTCTCGATGATATCAAGCGGGATATCCAAATCGTCAAGTTTTATATATTCCATACCTCTTTGTGCAGCCAATGCTGTTTTGAGCTGTTCATCATCGATTAATCCGAGTTCAATGAAGATTTCGCCGATCCTGACGTCCTTTTTACGCCCTTTCTGTATTCTGAGGCATTTGTGTACCTTATCCCTCGTCAGAAGGCCCATCTTGGTCAATATTCTTCCTATTACCCTTCCTCTTAGTGTATCCATAGGAGGAAGCTTTTTGGCAGTTCTTGTTTTGGCCATTTTTAAACCTCTTATAAACCGGGATTACTTTATTGTCTATTATACATCATTAAGCTCTTCCAATCAAAGAAATTATGTATTGGACACTTGGTTATTGAGACTTTTGCAACGAAAGAAAGCTGCTGAGTTTATACGATTTGGGGAGATTTTTTTTGCTTGTTAGTTAAAAAACTCAACTCAACGGAATTTTGTTCAGAAATCGTGGGTTTTCGAACCTTTTCGAACAATTAAATTCTGAGGATAGGTCCCATATCTTCAAGCTCTTTTTCCATTTCCGTCTTGGTTTTTCCTTTTCCCCTGCCCTTTGCAATCCCCATCTTAGCTACAGCTTTATCCTGCAACGCCCCTGGTTGACGTCCTTTATCGAGCATTTCCTGTCGAGTAATTGTCCCAGCATCATACAATCGCCAGAGGTGGTCATCCAGGAGCTGCATACCCAGTTTTTTGCCTGTTTGTATAGTTGAATCGATACGATATGCTTTATTTTCTCTTATGAGGTTTGAAATAGCAGAAGTAACAACCATAAATTCATAAGCAGCAACTCGTCCTTTTCCTTCAGCCAGGGGGCAAAGCGCCTGACTGAGAACAGCAATAAGGTTTGTGCTTAACTGTGTTCTGATTTGCTCCTGCTGATTAGGCGGGAAGACATCAATCATTCTTGTAATCGTGCCTGCGGCACTTGTGGTATGGACGGTGCTGAAGACGAGGTGTCCGGTCTCAGCGGCTCTGACGGCGGCCTCAATCGTTTCGAGGTCACGCAGCTCGCCGACGAGGATGACATCAGGGTCCATTCTCAGAACGCGCCTGAGGGCCTCACCAAAGCTGGGAACATCGATTCCTACTTCTCTCTGGTTAATGATGCATTTCTTGTGGTCGTGATAATACTCAATAGGGTCTTCGATAGTTATGATATGTCTGTCGAGGTTTTCGTTGATGTAATTTATCATACAGGCAAGTGTGGTAGTTTTTCCACATCCGGTAGGCCCGGTAACCAGAAAGAGTCCTCTGGGTCTTCTACACAGGGCAGCACAGATTTTTGGCAGTCCGATTTGTTCAAATGTCATAATTGCAGTAGGTATAAGACGCAGCACCAGGGTGACGTTTCCCCTTTGTTTAAAGATAGAAACCCTGAACCTTGCAGCATCGCCATAAGCGAATCCGAAATCAGTACCTCCCTCTTCCTGCAGTTCCTGCTGGTTTTTTTCCGGTGTTATACTTTTCATCAGGGCAACCGTGTCATCTGGTCCAAGGACTTTGGTTTCGAGAGACCTAAGGTGACCATCTATTCTGAGCACGGGTGGCCTGTTCACAACGAGGTGTATATCAGAAGCCCCCTGAGAGACACAGGCCTGCAATAATCTGTCCATATTTACTGTTGCCATTTTAAAACCTCAATCTGACATTTCCCATTTACACGGTTAAAAAGCATATTTTTCTCCTTACGACATCAAAATCTTACCAAATTCACCTTGGACGTTCAAGGATTTTCGTTTTCGAGGCGGTTTTATTGAAAATTGGCA
>JAUVVQ010000061.1 GCA_030604525.1 Phycisphaerae bacterium
AGGATGTCTCATGTAACCTAACTGCTGGGAGAATTCTTTGGGCGTAAAAAACTCAATACTATTCGTATGGAAATCGTGAGGAATAATAATAGCTATTAGTTTGTCCCCCGAAGTAATTTCTTTAATCTGGGATTTTCCATTTATGCCTGCTTAGCTACGCCACTGTGTCACTGCTTACCGCAATACCAAACTTCCTGCCTATATGTGCAGAAAATTGTTCCTCAAACTTTTTAACAGATGGCCCTTCCAAAGAAATCCACCCCATATCGATGCACTCAATGAGATATTTCTTCTCATTGCCACAAAGAACTGGTTCATTAACCGGTATCGACCTAATTGCCCCGGCATTGATCATTACTTATCCACTAATCAAACACAAACCTGCAATGTATTTAACTGTTCTCTGTATTCTTCTATTCTCGGCCTATACCATTCTATCGTTTTGTTTATTCCTTCCTGCAAATTATTGTCAGGACAATAGCCCAAAACTGCCCTTGCCTTTGATATATCAGCGACAAATCTGCATACCTCACCCGTGCGGTTTGGTTCAAAGAGCAATTGGCTTTTTGGGCCGGTTAATTCAATAATCTTCCTGGCAACCTGCTCGATTGAATGTCCGGTTTGAGTGGCTATGTTGTACAGCTCATTGCGCGCTATTTCAAATAAATCCAGGATTCTTACCACGCCATCAACAGAATCGTCAATATAAGTAAAATCAAGAATTTTGCCCCGGCCATATATCTGAATATCTTCGTTGTTTAGAGCTTTCGATATAAACAAGGGAATAACCCTGTCACTGTAGTCGTATTTTCCATATACATTTGAAAACCTTACTATCACATATTCAATCCCGTAACATTGATTGTACGCATGTATCATTGCTTCACCGGCTATCTTCGTTGCGGTATAGCTGCTCTCACAGTTTTTAACAAACGATTCATCTTCCGAATGAATAATATGACCTGAATTCCCATACACCTCACGGGAACTGGAAAATAAAATCTTTCCAATGCCGCTTTGCCTGACATACTCCAGAACATTATAGAGGCTCAAAAAATTATCTCTTGCAAGGTCCGGCTCTTTGACAAGATTATAAACCCTCGCGTTTGCGGCGAAGTGAACGACAATATCAATGTCCCGCGGCAATTCATCCAAATTGGCAGTATCCAGAAGGTCCATATAAATAGTTCGCCGATGAACTTCCGCATTCCACCTGTTACGCCTGATGTCAACACCAATAACATCAGCACCGCGTGCCAACAGTGCCTCGCATAAACAGTTGCCTATTGTCCCCGAACTGCCCGTTACTAAAATTCTTGATTTATCCAGTTCCATGAGCTATATCTCCTTTTTGTTTTCTGTACCATATTTTTTCATATCATGGAAAGCCCATTATTACAGACACTGAGAATCTATCTTTCTAAATGAATTCTCGTTAAGAAACAAAGTTTTGTACTCAATATTGTTCGATAAGCCTTCATGATAGAAAGCTCTATTTAACATGCTGATAACCGCTTTTTTGCATTCGAAACAAGAACGCCTGATTTTTCAGACAACTACCTCGATGTTAGGCGAAAAGCCAATGACCTTTCAGGGTCGTTCTTTAAATCGGAACCACAGGACTTAGACATATTATGATATGTTCCCAGTATTCTCCGGCAATAATCATTTTCTGGGTATCGGTTAAGTTCTTGTTGGGCGGCCACTGACGCTTCGTCGAATCGGCCCAGCCTCCAAAGACAAACGGCGCAAGCATATTGGAAATTTTCAGTATGAGCAAAAGCATTCTTAACCTGTTTAAGCAAATTCAATGCCGGAGCAAAATTGTTCTGCCCAATCAAATAATATGCCTGTTTGAGCATCTCTTCGTAATGCTGAGAAGAATTCCGGTCGGTTGATATATTGCATTTGGATGACAATTGACCAGCCGAAGGCGAATTGTTTGTTTCGCCTGTCAGTCCTGTCGATAGCTCCGGCAGTTTATAATCAAAATAGTCCTCTCGTAATACCCACTTTAACAGGGCCTGACTATTAGAGACAGATTCTATATGAAAACGGAAACCGCTAACAAGTTCATTATGAATCTCCCTGTAAATAGCTTCTCTTTGTTTCTGCTCCGGCGGCAGATTCTGCAAATTCGGATGCTTCGGTTTATATTCGGGAACCTTTATATCCCTGAATCCCCTGTTTCGCCTTATCTGAGTATACGAATCACATACACCCTGATAGAAAAAACGCTTCTTAAAATAATCAACCGTTAGTCTTTCTTTCGGAATGTAGTGATACATCTTCGCACCGGGAGCATATATCGCCCTGTAACCTTTTGCCTTGAGTTTTGATGCAAGACCGGTTTCTCCGTCTCCCTGAAAGTGCTGCAGGGCTTTTGGAATACAGTCGGGATGAAATCCGCCTAATTCAAATAAAGTCTTTTTCCTTATCGAAAAGTTCAAACCCCATACATAATTCGGGTCGATTTCAACTTCCACATTGGTGTTTAATACGATAAGACTTAATGAGCCACAGGTTATCCTGTCCTCTTGTTGATTCCAGTACTTCGCTGTCCACGCCGGAGACTGGGCTTCAAATTCAGGCAGGCTGGGACCCCCTACCAGATGAACCGACTCATCGCTAAACGCCCTGGCAATCGCAGACAACCAACCTTTAACCGCCTTTATATCATCATCGACAAAGACAAGAATCTCTCCCTTCGCCTCTAAAGCTCCTTTGTGCCTGCCGGATAACAAACCCGGCTCCGGCTCAAATATATAGCGAATGTTACGTCCCTGATAAGCTGAAATAGCAGATTCGGCAACCTGCCGGGTCGAATCGGTCGAACCATTATCAACAATAAGAATTTCATACTGACCAGCCGGAAAATCCTGATGAACCAAAGACTCAATGGTTTTCTTCAGCAAACCACACCGATTGTACGTAGGAATAATAACAGAACACTTGACCTTGCTTTCTTCGCTCTGAAAAGTTGCTTGTTTGCACAGGCTTTGTTCCTCATTGCCAAAAAGAGTCATTTCGACATCTTCGGCCTTAATGTCTTGTTGACTGCAATAAACTGCCAGAGAAGTACCTTCAATATGAAGCAAGGGAAACTTTTTGCTTATTTTGTTGAGAGCCTGCATAACTCCCGGAGCATAAGATGCGTAATCATGCCATATTATAACGCCGCCCGGCCTTATCATTTTCAAAGCATTTATGCTGTCATGCAACACAAATTCATAATGATGACAGGCATCTACGAACACAACATCAAGCTTTCCATAAAATTGAGAAAAATCATAAGTCTGAGTATCGGCAAATATCTGGTGAATTCTGTGTGCCCAGGGCGTACCATGAAACTTAATCCCCGGCGTGACGGGATAAACATCCAATTCCGGATCCTTTGCCAAAGGTTTTGTATAATCCTTGTGCCCTTCAGGTGGCAAATCGAAAGTATAAATCTCGGCCTGGCTGTTAGCTCCAAGCCTGAGTGTTGTGTCACCCTCATACGTTCCGAACTCAAGGATAGTATGTGGTTGCTTATACCGAACAATTTTACATATGACCTCCAACTCATGAGGTGGTACGCTGCCATCACCATCTGTACCCGGTTGATACTTATAATTTAAAAGCTCCACGGGAATCGTGTCATGATGGGGAAGCAATTGTTCAATTTTGCATTTCTTAACTACAGCCTGGTCGCCGTTAACCGAACACTCGACTGTTTCTGCATTAATAATCTTATCCTGCGACTTTGATAATATTTCTTTTATCACCCGGCCTATCGTCGGATACTTGCTGTCATCAAGATTCTCCCGATAAAACTGCCTGGACTGCAATCGCATTTGTTGTGCGTATTGTCCGTCAGTGAAGTGTCTTCTTACCGCATCCCATAATTCCTTCCCAGTGCCGACAGTATTAAACGTTGAAGGTAACGAGTAGATATTATAATTAGGGTCAATGCTTTGAATTGCCTTCATGAGACGGTCTGTTGTTAGGAATATTACCGGCTTGCTTGAGCATAAGACTTGAACCAGAGCCGACCCAAAATAATTAACCGCTACAACTAAATCCACCTGCTCAACCACCGTCTGAAGGTCAGTATCCGGCGGGAGTATCTTTTTTGCCAGGCTGCTGCTGACAGAAGAAACAAGTTCAAGTTCCGGAAAACCCGGATGAACCTTAACTATTAACGATATTTGACCGGCAATGTCTGCCGGTGGCTTGTCCAGAATTTTTAGCGCCTCTATTTGCTTACTCGGCTCAATAGTTGGGTTAATGACACTATCAATCTTGGTTGGATTCATCAGGGCCAAAATGCGCCAGTTCTTTTTTTCGCCAAATGATTCTCTGACAACAACGGGATGTTCGTTTATCGCTCTAAGGTTTCGACAACATATCAGTCGGTCAGGTGCCACCCCGTTTTCCCTAAAGTGAGTCTTTTGGTGGCCCAAACTATAAAGCACATATTTACTCACAACTTTTGATGTTTTCTCTATCACAAAAGCTGCTCCATGCGGTATGGCAAAAGTGGGAGTATCGTAACGATTAGCTGCTTCTGCAGGCAATCGAGATTCGCCATCGCTTAGAGCGCTGACAACTACCGCCTTGGGACGAATTCGCTTCCACAAATTAAGCCATGTGTGAAAATTAGACACAAAGGCCGGCCAGCGATATCTACAGTAATTATCAAAGTGGTATTTTAGAACATTTATCGTCCAGCCTAATCGCCCCGGAGTATTCTGTACCAGCTTGTTATATCCATTAAAAAAACGGCTTTGATATTCAGGCTCCATAAAATCCAACTGACGCGGGGAAACTACAGGTATCGAATACTTCTCTGACAACTTTTTCTCGTGCGCACTGCTCGGAAAAATCAGCATTATTGCTACTTCACCCGGAAATTCCCTGGTTAATTGCTCTATCACATGACCAAAACGATAACTTTCACCGGGATTAAACGCCAATACTATCCTGTCTTTAA
Organism: Phycisphaerae bacterium; assembly: GCA_030604525.1. Lineage (GTDB taxonomy): Bacteria > Planctomycetota > Phycisphaerae > Sedimentisphaerales > Anaerobacaceae > JAUVVQ01. The sequence continues at coordinate 4,976 of JAUVVQ010000061.1, forward strand.
AAATATCAGGGTTATATAACGGCCTGCCGGAAGTATCATCGAAAGTGATTCTCATTCTTGAAAAGTAATCAATCGAATTTTTAACTTTGGCTTCGGGAATTGAAACCGGCAAGGCTTTGTTTGGAAACAACTGATTTAAAATAACGGCGTGAATATCGTTGCGATAGTAAAATACTGAAGGACGCAATACCTCCTGATGAAAAAACTGTAATTGACTACCGCCTCTTTTCTGAAATGCCTCGGCCAATTCAAAAGTTATAGCAACGTCCTGCCAAAACCAACGCATAGCTTCGAGATCAAATTCAGGCCAGCAAATATCCTCTGAAGTAAATTCGTTCCCAGCAGGCTTAAACCAGTTCCGGTAGAATTCGGCAGCTTCCCGCCTGGAACGAAGCAGAGCATCCAACCCCACATACTCGTCAATCAAACCAAAGGGAAGTTTTGCGCCTCTGGCAAAACCAACGGCAGAACTGCCCAGAGGCAGCAGCGTATAACCCTGCGAATGACTCTCCTGGAGAAATTTATGCCCATATCTTTCAATATCCGTCCCAAAAAATATAAATAACTTATGAAAGCTACTTTGACGTCCCACTATCTGCTCCTTCTAAAACTTTTATTATGTCATCCGGCAAAATCAAACTGGTTTTGTACAGAGCTATAATTCATTAGGCATCATCTTTTTCTTGCTGTTATCAACATACTGGATGACAATCCGTTGCTTGCCAACCATTGTTGAAAAGAATCCATATAAGTTTGCCATTCATCAATTAACACACATTTCAAAAACGGCTGACTGTCAAGAGATATTACACCCGCCAAAGCTTTTTTTCTAACCAGTTCAGCATCTAATTTACCCGGTGTTTCAATACTCAAAACTTCAAAGCCGCAATTTTCCAATAATAGAGAAATGGATTTTGGGTGAAAATAGTTTATATGCCCGGGTGCCATTGTGCTATCAGACTTATCTTTTAACACATTTAAATCAAAACCTTTAATATTAGGAGTCGTAAGAAATAACAATCCACCTTTAGCAAGCATTTTGGATACACTGTTGAGGTATTCCTTCGGGCTGAACATGTGTTCTATGGACTCAAAACTTGTTATAACATTCACTTTTCTTTCGGCGATATTTTCAATAAAATCCTGAATTACGGTTATTCCTTTTTTGTGACTATATTTATCCTTCTCCAGATTTGGTTCAATTGCAATTACCTCTTTGAATTTTCCAGTTTTCGTAATCTGCTCACAAAAAGTGCCGAAACCGGCACCAATGTCCATAATGGAACACGTTGGTACATCATATTTATCACATAACTCAAGGATTTTTTTTACTCTTGGTAAAATCAAATGCTTTATTCTTGACTCCTCTGACTTTGGATAAACATTTTTTTTCCAGAATTTAGTGTTTAAGGAGGTGGCGTAGTGTTCAAACAACATTTCTTTTGTAGGCCTTGGATTGACGAAGACTGTCTCACATACGCTGCATTTTACAAAAGTAAAACCGTCTCTTTTATAAAAAAGCTCATACTCCACTTTGTTGCAGGCAGGACAGCAAACTTTTACAAAGCTTTTGCTCTTCAATAAAATCTTTTCTGTGTCTATTTTGCGTAACCTCATTGTTTCATCGTATAATTCGTCCGGCCTAATCTCACTTTCCATCATTTCAAATACCCCTTTCTTTTTATTCCGGGCCTTGTCTGATATAAAGGCATTGCTCCTTGTTACAATAGTTACAATACCAGGATGGAGTGTATTTCAGATAATTTTGATGGGAGAAAAAGACTTTTCGAGACTTTTGTATGTTCATCGAAAACTATGATAGAAGTATTTATGGAAATATTTCTCGAAAGCCCAAGATAACTGCTGTAATTCCTGTTTCGGCTTTGACCTACATAATAATAAACTCCATCATACCCAAGTCCTCTTGAAAAACCGGGAAATTCTCCCACTGCTTGAGCATTGTCTCTTTTTAATTGCCCTCGAAGAGAATCCAGCACTGTTAAGCTACCGGCAATAAAATCAATATTGTGAGGCATCCAAAGATCTGTTATCACTGGCCGATAAAGCTCGTTTGTGTTCAGGTCTATTTCCAATACTACCCCATCAAACACATTACGCTTCCAGTTGCCAGAATATGAAAACATCGAAATATAGAGACTGTTGCCTACAACGCAAATATCATTGCAGTGATGACATGGCTCGCCTTCTATTTTACACTTGCGCGAAAGGGATATCCTGTCTATATGCTTAAAATCCTTATCAAGCACTAAAACTGCATCGAGGTAACTTAATGCAATATAAAATTGCTGTTTAAGCTCTGAGTACGCAACACCGTGGCAGCGAGAACCGCAAGGCACTTCACTATTGCGAACTAACTTGTATTTAGGATCAATTTCTATGATTCCGAGTTCATGATGTGTTGCTACAAAATTTTCTCCAAACTTAATTATGCCATGTGTCGTGCCCTTAAAGACCTTTTTATGTTTCCACTGGCCATCTACTTCCAGTTCATAGATCCCGCCGCCGGATGATGCAGATTCCTGGGTAGGTGCTCCGCTGGAAAATAAAAGCCTGGTTTCCAACGACTCAAGTTCTGAAATAGCCTGAAGATCGTTTATGATCGGGCTTACTACAAAGTCAACCCCGGACACGAATCCCATCGAAACAAGCTGCTCGGTAACTTCATCAAATGATGTCGTGCATATGATTATGAAAATTTTTGCTTTATCTATATCTTTAAGGATATCAGCAGATTTTACATCAAGACCGTACTGTGACGTTCCCCACAAATTTGGATTGTTATCAATAATAACAACCGGAGTCCTGACAAGTTTGCGTAAAGTTTTGTTGGCAATATTGCCTGCTCCGAACAGTACAATATCACGCTTATTGGAAAGCTTAGAAACTTTCTGGAAAGTAGTAAACCTGTCTTTCGTCACATTTCTTATCCCATATAATCTTTTTCTTTAACCACTAAACAAAAACTCATTTCTGCTTAGATGCCTTTTTTGACCGTTCCTGGAAATCTTCAATATCTTTTCCTTTAAGGTGCACCTGGCCATAAAACCCAGGCTCGCCCCAAACATTCTGTTTGGCCCATTGGCCATCCTGAATACTCCATACACGCGGATCACGAAATGTATCGCATACATAATCAAACTCTTCTTCAGTCATTCCAACATACCCAAGCCACCGACAGAGGTCTTTGGATTTTACATGTTCCATTTTTCGAACGATATTTATTGCCTCCCGGCGAGACATATTACCGGCACGTATATCTTTGCATGTATGGTCCGTTGCCCTGCCATATCCGAACTTAACAAATTTTAAATAATCGTGTATCCCGTTCTCGTGCATATCATCAAGATTGGAAATTCGTCGGTAAGTCCTTTCAAAAGATTCCGGGTAAGGCTTAAACCCGTACTTGTCTATCATCAACTGAGAATGTTCGTTCGCTTCCCACTTAAAATAATTGGATATGTACAAACCCCTCACGCCAACACGTTCGATCTCATCGTCACTCGGATATATCCAAGGCAGCAGGTCCTGTTTTTCAAGCCCTTCTTTTAGATCGCCCCTACCGAGTTTCTCAAGCCCTTCGTCAGTCATATCAGACCACTCATATCCTCGCAAACAATGCTCGTGTCTGTATCGATATGTAAATTCGACAAAATCATTGCAAGAATGCATCCCGCCAAGATCCATAAACCCATGCTCGCCCCAGATCATTATTGGAATATTCATCTGCACCGCAACACGTATCGGATAAGTAAAGATGCCTGCATGAGCATGCCAGTTCATATCACCCATCAGCTTAAAACCAATCCTGTTCAGCTTGATCAGCGTGTCGATGCTCGGCGTAAAAAAGATATGATCGACACCAAAAACCTCACGCATATTCTGAACATTCTCTAAACCCGTCTTGGTATAGTTATTGCCGTTATATGTCACCAGCAAAGGACGCAAACCAAGCTCATTCTTAATTATGTGTGTTTGAAAATAACTATCCTTCCCCCTGCTAACCGGAATCATGCAGTCGTAGTTATTTCCATCTGTTGACCTGTGTTCTTCAAGTATTCTCTCAAGTTTTTTTCTGCGTTTCCCCCAGTCCATATCAACACGCTGATTCGCGGTTTTGCACGCCGTACATAATCCGCTTTCATCAAATGCAATAGGAACTGCAGAAGAACTCGGAACAACACATTTATTACAGTAAGTGATATCAGAAATATAAGTGTTCATATAAAACTATCTCCTTATGTTAATATTTGTTTTTATCATCTTTATTACCAGAAACAAAACTGTCATAGCCTAACCCGGCGTAGCCGGAACCAAAAAAGTTATTGTTATCATCATTTCTATCTCTTAAAATATCACCATACTAAAAACCCCATAACGGGGAATATCAGCGTCCGAGTCCAACGCATTCTATGACCT
>JAUVVQ010000009.1 GCA_030604525.1 Phycisphaerae bacterium
CGATTAGTCGAGATGTGGGCTACTTATGAGCGAATATTAAATTATCAAAGAGCAAAACCGGTTTAACCCTGCAAATTATAAAAAATTCTAAAATCTGCAACAAAAGAACCTTTGGGCAACACGCCCAATTAGTCATAAGGCTTGATTGATAACTGTACCGGTCTGGTCGATTCCAGTTTAAGCCATATAACCAGATTCACACCTTCCAATGTGGAGGCATGTCCGATTCTACACAGCTGTCCTGTCGGTACTGGTTTATCATTAATGTAAACTTCTGCTGGGGTTCTACCCCATTGTTTTATAATCAGAGCAGGATTAACAAGGGGAGTCTCCTGGCTGGCATTCAGTTCCAGATGCAAGAGGGATGGGCGTCCGTTATTATTTGCCTGTATGACATACGTTCTCTCGGTCTGGTCGTAGCCGATATTTTTAAATTCACCTGCCAGAATTCTCGCTTTTGGTGCCTGAAGCCAGGATTTGGCGAGGTCAACGAGTTCTTCCGGATTTTTTTCTGTCAGGCCCTGTAACATGATTCTGGTTTTTGTGCGGTCGGTCAACTTATGGTCCTTCCATTGCAGAAATGTCGTCAGGTTGAAATGACTGGCGTGGTCAGGATTGAGAACCCATCGACCGTCACCAGGAACCTGGGCAATCGGCCAATGATTCCACCATCCGTAGACTGAAGGAACAGAGTCAGGGCGATAGCCCTTTCCCTGTTTGGCACTATAGGTACGGAAGAATGGAGATTCCTTTTTCATTTCTTTTGTTTCAAAGGAATCGGGGGGCAAGATCAGGAACGGACGATATTTTGACTTTAAATTAATTACTTCAATATTCGCCCCTTCAGGTTCGTTTAGAACTACGGGAAGGTCATCATCCCAGGCATAACTGTGTTTCTGCCCCCGCATATTAACCAGGGTAATTTCCGGCGAGTTGATTACTTCTGCCGGTTTCGTGCCAGGAGGAAGAACTACAATCTGCTCCGCCCAGTCATGCGGACGAATTGGCTTCGAATAATGCAGAATCATCTTACGGATGCCTGAATAATCAGGATATATAATATAAAACTCGTCACACCATTCTCCTCGCGAGTCATCACCAACAGCGACAAACTTGTAATAGGTATCAATGAGAGCATATCTCCAGTGAACCACCGTGCGTGCGTCATGATTTTCTATTATGCGGACATGCGAAAAACGGCAATCTCTATCCATAAGTGGTTCGGCGCAACTACAGACATCCGGTCCCCATGTTTCCAGCCATTCATTCGTAAACCAAATTCCATTTTCCGTTACCCAGCAAGGAACAAAACTTGTACCGCGCCAGAAAATCAGCTTGCCCGACATGTTGTCAAAACGAATGAGGACATCTGCCAAATCGCTGACCCGCCAGAGAGCGTCCCATTCATCATAATAATTGAGTTTGGTGTAATATGCTCCAAAGGCCCCGGATTTACGATGAACTTTAGGAAACTGCCGGTCAGGCAAATCAGGTTTGTGCTTTGGACGAGAACGGAGATATGCTTTTTGGACTTCACTGGAACTCAGGGCTTTGGAGTTGATTTTGAGCCCATCGATTATTCCATCGAAAAAGGAATAAAAGTCAGTGGTAGTCAGTTGGTAATCTTCCCAGGGTTCCTGAGTGTAATTGCGACCAATAAGAAGCGGGGTTCCTTTTGGAATTATAAGATTCGATTTTATTATGAAGGAGCTTTTGGGTCGGCCATTCACAAAGAAGGATAGGCGGCTTTTTTCATCATATACGGCTGCAATATGAATCCAGGTTCTCAGTGGCAATTGCTGGTCGGATAAATAACTTTGCCATTTATCTGCCGCCGGCACTCGCATTCCGAGGTAACCTTTGTTGTCAATACCAAACATAAAACCTTCAAATTCGGCATTACGGAGTTCGATAACCGGCGCCCAAAACCACGGATATGCTCCCAATGCTATCCATGTTTCAATAGTAAAGTTACCGGTTATTTGGGGGACATCTTGGGCCTTGCGGCGAATGTATGTGCGAAAGCCATCGAATTTCAGTGCATTTCCTTCAACACCTTTGACCAGTGTATATTTTCCATAAATCTGGTCATAGATATTACCTGCATCATCTTCGATTCTATTGTCAACGACACTATCAAAGGTCCAGCAGGAAATAATGTTTTTTTCATCAGCATTGACTGTCCGACAGCAAAAAACGATAAGCAAAAAAGTGGACAAGGCAATTGAGAACAAAATTGATTTCGTGACTTTTAAACACTTTCTGTGCATTGAAAAGCTCCTTATTATAAATGTGACTTTTGTTCGGTAAATACACCAAAAAACAGATTCAGTTCGTGCTTGATGGAGGAGTCACAAGAGACGGTCAAGGCGGTGAAATAGAAAGAGGGCAATTATCAACCACAAAATGATAGCTGCCTGAACCAATCTCATAAATCGCCGCATTTTCTTCTCTTTTGACAAAGCGAACCCCTTCAGCTTTTTCGGCCGGCACACCAAAGTCGACATTTAGCATGTTCACATAGGCAGTCAGAGCATCAAACCATTTTACAGCTACAACATAATCAATTAACTGTCCAGCGTCAACTATAATTTCTCTTAACGACAATTATTTCTTCCTTTCAGTTATCACATCTTTCCCATGAATGAATGCTTCTGGGGGTGCCCCCATGGGGGCAAAATTCTGGATATTACTTATCCCTATCCTTCCGCTTCCTTGCCTGCTCGGCTCGATAGCTGGGTACATTCAATTCTAATATCACGCTGTGATGGACCAGTCTGTCAATTGCAACCGGAACTGACAAGGTCCTTCCATCTGACTGGACACATACTGGACAAACATGCGTCCAGAGACGACTTCAGGCGAACACTAGCGAACAAAAAAACTGCGATAACGATAACGAAACCGCAGTTTTGACCACGCCCGGCAGGACTCGAACCTGCGACCTACGGATTAGAAATCCGTTGCTCTATCCGGCTGAGCTACGGGCGCTCATATTTATATTAACTTCAATATACTCATTTCGCAGAGTTTGTGTCAAGCTGTTTTATCTAACCAAGAAGCTCAGAAATTCCCGTAGCAAAGAGCTTAATTCATATCAATCCGAAAGAAGGGATTTTCCTCAGTGATGAGGTTATTTAAAAATCGATACAACCACAATTGCAGGGGCTCTTTTAAAATTACTATAAAGCAAATTCCTGCATTTCAATAAACTACAATTCCAAGCTATGAAAAGAAACTGTAATGTGATATATTATTTATCTTTTTTACGATTTGGTTATCAATTTATTCAGGCAACAAGTAAAATACAACTAAAGCATATTACGATTTTGCAGATTGAAAAGAGGTTGCGATGACAGGTAAGCGTATTTTTCTTTTTAACCTTTTCGGCTTTAAAGTGCAGATGCACACGAGCTTGTTGATACTTGCGTTATTTATCTCGTGGTCTCTTGCTACGGGTGGGTTTCCGCGCTGGTATCAGGGTTTCTCAACTATAACGTATTGGCTGATGGGTATGGGCGGCGCATTAGGGTTATTTTTTTCAATTGTTTTTCACGAATTTTTTCATTCGATAGTAGCAAGGCAGTACGGGCTTGAAATGAAAGGGATAACACTTTTTATTTTCGGCGGTGTAGCCGAGATGAAAAGCGAGCCGCCGAGTGCCAAAGCTGAGTTTATGATGGCTATAGCCGGCCCAATTTCCAGTATAGCACTGGGGGGAGGGTTTTACCTTTTGCAGAGGAGCGGTATATCTCTGGATTTTCCTATGCCGATGATTGGTGTTCTCGGTTATTTGACGTTTATAAATTTCGTACTTGCAATTTTTAACCTTATTCCGGGATTTCCATTAGACGGCGGCAGGGTTCTTCGTTCCATACTCTGGGCTATCAAAAAGGATATAGTATGGGCAACACGAATTGCTTCAGGAATCGGTTCCGGGTTTGGTGTATTTCTGATTGTAATGGGTATTCTAAGTGCCTTCTATAATGAACTCTTAGGAGGGATTTGGCTTTGTCTTATCGGGTTATTTTTGCGTGGGGCATCCAGGACATCTTACAAACAGTTAATAATCCGCAAAAGACTCAAGGGGCAAAAGGTTTGCAGTTTTATGATAACCGAGCCGGTAACGGTATTACCGACAGCCACCATAGAAGAATTTATAGAGGGACATATTTACAGATATCATCTTGCACTTTATCCGGTGGTAGATAAACATATTGAGCTTATCGGGTTTATCACTCCTGAGGAGGTTAAGAAGATTCCGAGAGAAGAATGGTCAGAACGCACAGTTGGTGAAACGTCACTGCCCTGCTCATCAGCCAATACTATAAATCCCGAGGCGGAAGCGACGGAAGCGGTTTCGCTGATGCAGAAAAGCGGCAGCGAAACTTTAATGGTAGTCGACGGCGGCCGTCTGGCAGGTGTAATCACTTTAAAAGATACGCTTAAGATTTTAGAACTTAGAAACGAGTTTGGCGGCAAATGATTATCTTTTAAGTAACCTTTCAAGTTCACTCAAAGAGCTTGTGTTCACAACATCACCTTTTTCAAGCCAGCACCTGCCCCTGGAAGCCGACCGGAATAATGAACATAACATAGGCCGGCAGGATGGACAGGCCTTGATTATAGAGACTCAGGCGGTTACTTTGGCGTTTCTCAGTGCGAGCTCTTTTTCTTTTGAACAGGCATATTATTTTTCAACAATTTGTTTTAATCCGGCGGCGTCCTGCGGGGCGTAGCCGGCTTCATCATTATCGAAGTAACAAAAAATTCTCTTTTTCTGCTTTTTCCATTTTATGATATCTTCAGCCCAATAGGAAAGGGTTCTCCTGCCGTATCGGCCTTCGTACGGTCCATTTGGTCCGTGAAGTCGGATATAAACGAAATTTGCGGTTACTTCTTTAGGTGACATTCGGTGGTTGAAATGATAGATACAAAGTGTGGCATTGTGTTCGGCAAGTATATGGAAGACTTCATCAGTAAACCACGTTGGGTCTCTAAATTCGAAGGCAGAGTCATAATCACCGTGTAAAGCCCGAAGGAAAGCTTCCAATCTTTCGGGATTTACCTTCCATCTCGGCGGCAACTGGAAAAGAATGGGGCCAAGTTTTTCTTTCAATACATCTATCCTGTTTAAGAATTTAGAAAGCGTTTTTTCGGGGTCTTTTAGTTTTTTCATATGTGTGATGTAACGACTTGCTTTTACAGCAAATATGAAGTTATCCGGGGCGGTGTCATACCAGAGTTTGAGAGTTTTCTCTTTTGGTAATTGATAAAAAGAATTATTGATTTCAACGGTGTGGAAATGTTGGATATAGTAATTTAAAAAATCTTTCTGGCGGATATTAGCGGGATAAAATGCTCCTTCCCAATGCCGATAATGCCAGCCGGATGTACCGATTTGGATAAGTTTGTTTTTGCCCATTAGCAACCTCCGCAGATTCCGCCCACTCAATGTTCAAACTGCCACATACGATTATATGGTTTTTGGTTTGAAACAAAAGGCAAAAGGATGGCGGAGATAATGGAAGGTTAAATACGGTCGTAAGTTTTAGTAAGGTTTAGGATTTTCCCTGAGAGCTTTTTTGTAAGTTGAGCTGATTTAAGTCTCCATCGCCAGTTTCCTTTTTTTCTGGCGGGGTGATTCATACGAGCATTATGGTCTAAGCCCAGGATGTCCTGGACAGGAATAATTACGAGGTTTGCCGCTGAACTCATAGCTAAACGAATCAATTTCCAATGAATACGGCTGGGCGGAACTTTGCGACCGAGGTAACTGAAAAGGTTTGTTTTTGTTTTAAGGTTTGCTTCCTTTGTGAACCAGCCCTTTGCGGTGTTATTATCGTGAGTGCCGGTATATGCAATGCAATTCTTTATATAATTACCAGGGCAATGAGGACTTTCGGGAAATTGACTTCCGAAAGCAAAAAGCACAACTCTCATCCCGGGAAACTTATATTTTCTGACAAATTCCCTGACATCAGGCGTGATATATCCTAAATCTTCAACAATAATTGAAGAGTGCGGAATATGTTTTAGCAAAGTTTTCAGGAAGTCATCTTTGGGACCATCAACCCACTTTCCGTTAACAGCGTTTTTTGCACCGGCGGGTATCCGCCAGTACTTAACAAGGCCTCTGAAGTGGTCGATACGAACAAGGTCAAACAAATTCAGGTTGTGTTTTATTCTATTGAGCCACCATTCGTAACCGTTTCTTTTCAGTGTATTCCAATCATAGAGGGGGTTATTCCATAACTGTCCGGTTTTGCTGAAGAGGTCTGGAGGGACACCGGAGACGGCTGCGGGTTTTTTGCCTTTTGACAGTTGAAAGTTCTGCGGATTAGACCAGGCATCTGCGCTGTTATAAGCAACGTATATGGGGACATCGCCTATTATTCTGATTCCTTTTTTATTACAGTATCTTTTCAGGGCGAACCATTGGCGGAAAAATATAAACTGGAGGAACTTTTGCTTTCCTATCCGGTTGCGGAGAGCCTCTTTTACCGATTTGACAGCTTTTTTATTGCTGTCTCTGAACTTCTTAGGCCAATCGCACCATAAGCGGGGATAAAAATAATTACTTAGAACTTCAAAGCAGGCGTAGTCATCGAGCCAATATTTGTTCTGCAGGCAAAATTTCTTATAATCCGATTTTGTCGATTGTTTTTTGAATTTCTCAAAAGCGATACTAAAAAGTCTGGCTTTGTACGCCTTTACTTTTCTGTAATCGACTTTCGAATCTGGGAAAGTCGGTACCTCGGATATATCCTCTTTAGAGAGGAGTCCATATTGATATAATAACCCGGGGCTGATGAGCAAAGGATTTCCTGCGAAAGCTGAGACGCAATTGTATGGCGAATTATTGCTTTTGCAGGTAGGAGGATTTAAAGGCAGTAACTGCCAATAGGATTGGCGGGAACGGTTGAGAAAATCGATGAACTTATAGGCCTGAGGCCCCAAGTCACCTATGCCGAATTTCGACGGCAATGATGTTATATGCAGTAGTAATCCGTTTGCTCTTTTTATCATTTTTCGACTTTACAACAGGGATTCATAAAATCGTATACTTTTTCAATCGGCATCTTTCTGAGTTATTTTCACCTTGAGATAGTTTGCCAGGCCATCAAACTGTTTAATCCATTTTTTAGCAATATCGTCACCGGCGTTGGCTTTTTTATTCATATTGCGATATTTTTGTCCTGCTAATGCAAATAAGATATTCTGAGCTTTCTGAAGGTCCAGTTGAGGGGCGATTTTACGCAAGGGTTTAAGTGTTTCTTTTATTTCTACAAGCAGGTCGATGTTATCAGGGGAATTTTTCAATCTTTCCGCAAGCCGATTCATTTTCCGGGTAGCTTCAAAGCTGAGCTTTGTTCTATCAAGATTCAAAGATAATCTTTTTGCCTGAGCAATTAAAGTTTTGAGTTGTTCAATGTTGGTGTCGCTGTTTTGTATAATTTTCGAGATATCCTGATTGATTATAAACTCGGCCGGGACAGATAGTGCTTTGGGCAGAGGCGTTTTCATATCCTGCATCATTTCCATAACGGTGCAATTATGCTCATAAATGTGCCTGAATGAAGCATCAATTTCCTTCCAGGTAGTATCAAGCAGCTCGTACAGGATATTCCTCCGGTCGTCTTTGAAAAGATGCCAGAGCGAATAGTTATTTCCGCTAAAAGCTACATTCATAAGCCGCATAACCTCAGTGGTATTGCCGCTACGAAAGGCGGTCTCCAGGTTTTCCTGCACTTTGGAAAATTCATTATTATTCATTGCCGGGGTTACAGCACTGATAAGATTGTGGTCCCCGAGATGCAAGACAGCAAAATCAACGATGTGTTTTTCAAAAACGATTTTAGACCGGACAGAAGCCCGTCCAGTTGCAAGGATTTGAATTCCAGCATCGAGACGTTTATAAACTTCGATATCGGTTGCATAGCAATAGATATCCGGATTATTTTTCGGATTTTGCTCTAAAATAGAGCTGACAGCAAGGTGAGCAGCGACTCTATTCAGGTCGATGGCAGAAGATTTTATAAGTTTTTCGTAAGCGTCTTTTCCATTTTTAAACTTTTCTTCATTAACCTGGGCCTTTTTAAGGATACTCATAAATTCCGGCTCCAGGTCTTCGCCCGCGATTTCCTTTGTCAATTGAATTGCTCTGGAGGCATACTGCAATATTTGCAGACTTTCGATACCGCAGATATCATCGAAGAACCAGCCGCAGCTTGTGAACATCAGCATTGCATTTCTCTGCAACTCAAGTAATTTCAGGAAAAGCACTTTCTCGTCGTCGGTAATTTTCTTTCGGATACAATTCGGAACGAACTTATCAATGTTAGCGTATGACCTGTCATTTACAACCTGGATATATTCATTTCTTATTTCCCAGGGGTCGTCCGAGAATTTATCCATTTGTTTTTCATATATAGATGCGGTTTTGTCACGGAGGTAATTCATAGCTTCTCTTAACGGTTCTCTGAACTGTTGTTTCCCGGAAGGGTATCTACCATAGAAGCAACCGCAATTACTTCTCCATCGTTCGACGCCGTGAGGGCAGCTCCAGGAGGTATTTTCATTGATTTTGACTTCGTCCTGAGGAGGGAATTTTTCGAGGAATTCGGCGTAAATGGTTGGAGTTGCGAGCTTGTTTTTTTCAATATAGCTCAGGCAGAACGCCAGTGCCATATCCGCATGTCGGTGGTGATGGCCGTACGTTTCACCATCAGTTGCGATATTAGCAAGTTGGAGATGTTCAGGATTATCATCCATTATGTCAATTAAGCTTTTAGCAAATTTATCACCGCTTTTCAGTAGTGAACCGTAAGCAACACCGTGAGAGACCGGTCCATAATAGAAAAACAAGTTTATTTTATTTCCTGAAGGCAAATTGCAAAGATACGGAACTGTAGTATCCAGGGAATCCTGGTTTACGTCCTGCCATTTGTCGGTATTTATTTTTCTGATTTTTGCAGCTTGATGAGGCGCCAGGATGGTAAACTTGATGGCGTTCTTGGCCAGGACTTCAAGTGTTTCGATATCTACGGCAGTTTCCGGAAGCCACATACCTTCAGGTTTCCTACAGAAGTGTTTTTCAAAATCCTTTATCCCCCAAATAACCTGAGTTTCTTTATCCCTTTTGTTTGCCAGCGGCATAATTATGTGGTTGTATGCCTGGGCAATTGCAGGACCGTGTCCTGAGAAGCTTTTTTGTCCCTGTTTGTCGGCATCCAATATGGCTTGATAGACTTCATTTGCATTTTTTTTGAGCCAGGAGAGTAAAGTTGGTCCGAAATCAAAACTTATTTTTGAGTAGTTATTTACAATATCAATAATTTTTTTCTTGGAATCGAGTATTCTCGAAGCTGCATTCTGGCTGTAACATTCGTGGTTTATTTTTTCGTTCCAGTCGTGAAAGGGATAGGCGGAATCCTGTAATTCCACATATTCGAGCCAGGGATTTTCCCTTGGCGGCTGATAAAAATGGCCATGTATGCAAACGAATTTATTCATCTGTAAAACCCTTATTTGCCCGTTCAACCACTATCTGCCCGTAGAGGATTTTCCCGTACCAACAAACAGCAGATTTTATTATTTATTAAAAATCCGTCTCAAACTGCTTGAATACTTGCGTCCAATTACATTTTTATCGGCCTAATGTAAAAGACGCTTAAGGATGAAGGAAAAATGTTTTCGCTCGCTATTATTCGTACTATCAGGTGTTATTCAGGGGTTAGAATCTGCCAATTTGGCACAATCAGCTTTTTAGTCGTTTGATATAAGTCTTTTTCACATATAGTGTTATATTTTATTTTGCTTCGGGCACACGTTTTGCGGAGAATTTATAAGTGTTCTTGGAAATCAAGCAAAAAGCTATTTTCTATAAAGAGGTAAGATATGAAATTTGATAAATTTACGCTGAAAGCCCAGGAGTCCCTTGCAACAGCACAGCAAATTGCGATGGCTAAATCAAATACAGTTCTTTCACCGCTTCACTTATTAAAAGCGATATTGGAGGATGAACAGGGTATTGCCAGCATGGTTTTAAAGAAGATAGGCGCTAATGTTTCTCAAATCAAGGAGATGGTGGAAAGCGAAACAGGAAAACTGCCCCAAGGCAACAAGAGCAGCGATATGCTCATTCCTGAACCGGGTTTAAATCAGATTGTATTAGACGCCCAAAATCGAGCTGATGCTATGGGAGATGAATATCTTAGCGTAGAACATCTTTTGATTTCGCTGGCTTCGGTGGACAGTGACGCCAAACAAATTCTTGAGTTAAATTCCATCACGCCGGAACAGATTGAAAAGGCTTTGAAAGATATTCGGGGCGGCGAGAAAGTTACCGACCAGAATCCGGAAGATAAATATCGGGCTTTGGAGCGTTACGGTATAGACCTGCTTGCTATGGCTCAAAAAGGAAAACTTGACCCGGTGATAGGCAGGGACGAAGAAATACGTCGATGTATGCAGGTATTAAACCGTCGGACTAAAAATAATCCCGTATTGATTGGTGAGCCGGGAGTAGGTAAAACCGCAATTGTCGAAGGGCTCGCACAGAGGATAATGGCAGGTGATGTCCCGGCAGGATTAAAAAATAAAAGGATAATCGCTTTGGATATGGGTTCTCTTTTAGCAGGGACCAAGTTCAGAGGAGAATTTGAAGAAAGATTCAAAGCGGTGTTGAAGGAGATAGTCAAATCCGAAGGGCAAATAATCCTTTTCATCGACGAATTGCATACGGTGGTTGGAGCAGGTAAGGCCGAAGGAGCAATTGATGCAGGTAATCTTTTGAAGCCCTCCCTGGCAAGAGGCGAACTTCGCTGTATTGGTGCCACTACGATAGATGAATACAGAAAACATATTGAAAAAGATGCGGCACTTGAGAGACGTTTTCAACCTGTGATGATAGAGCAGCCGAGCGTGGAAGAGACAATAGCTATTCTGCGTGGTTTGAAAAACCGTTATGATATGCATCATGGTGTCAGGATAACAGATTCGGCTCTTGTCGCCGCTGCAACGCTCTCCAACCGTTATATAACAGATAGATTCCTGCCTGATAAGGCGATAGATTTAGTCGATGAGTCAGCATCTAAACTTCGGTTAGAAAATGATTCGCTTCCTGCGGAACTCGACGATATCCGCAGAAAGATAGTGCAGTTTCAGATTGAATGTGAGGCGCTGAAAAATGAAAGTGACAAAGCCAGTGCGGAACAATTAAAAAAGACTGAGAAAAAATTAAAGGAACTCAAGGGAAAGGATAAAGAGTTAACATCACAATGGGAAAGTGAAAAGTCGGATATCGACCAGATAAAACAGCTCAAAGAAAAAATCGAACAGGCCCAGCACGAATTCCAGGACTCGCAACGAAAAGGAGAACTCGAGACGGCAGCTCGTCTAAAGTACGGTACAATAACAGAGTTGGAAAAGGAACTTGAAGAAAAAGAGTCGGAGCTAAGCAAAACTGACAAAGGCAAGATAATTCAAAACGAAGTAACACAAGAGCATATCGCTGAGGTTGTTTCCAAATGGACCAGGATACCGGTTTCAAGACTGTTGAGCGGAGAGCGTGCGAGATTAATGAAGATGGAGAAAGCTATACGAAATCAAGTAGTGGGACAGGATGAGGCGGTCTCAGCACTGAGCAATGCGGTAAGGCGTAATCGAGCCGGGCTGGGCGACCCTAACCGCCCGATAGGTACGTTCTTGTTTTTAGGTCCTACCGGTGTGGGTAAAACAGAATTATCGAAGGCGCTTGCAGAGTTTTTGTTTAGCGATATCAATGCGATGGTACGGATAGATATGAGTGAATTTATGGAGCCGCACAGTATCGCCAGATTGATTGGCTCTCCCCCCGGTTATGTCGGCTATGAAGAAGGCGGCAGACTTACCGAGCAAATCAGGCGGAGACCTTATTCAGTAATTCTACTGGATGAGATAGAGAAGGCGCATCCTGATGTTTTCAACATATTACTTCAGGTATTCGATGACGGCCGACTCACAGACGGGAAAGGCAGAACGGTCGATTTTAAAAACACGGTAATTATTATGACCAGTAACATCGCCAGCCAGCAAATACAAAAACTCAGTGAAGAATCCGGAGCAGACTGGGAAATTGAAGCTCACGTGAAAGACACGCTGAAGCAATATTTCAAGCCGGAGTTCTTAAACCGTATTGATGAGACGATTGTATTCCATACTTTAAGCAAGGAAGATTTGAAAAAGATAGTGGATATCCAATTAAATTACCTTTCAGAACGACTGGCAGGACGTAATATAACAGTTGAATATACGGATAACGTTCGCGATAAGCTTATGGAGGAAGGTTATGATACGGTTTTTGGGGCTCGTCCTCTGAAACGGGTAATACAACAGCGTATCGAGAACCCGCTGGCTACAGAATTATTAGCCGGCAAATTTGCCGACGGAGATAAGCTGAAGATTGATGCCGGCACCCACAACTTTACTTTCGAAAAAACTTAAATGAAAGCCGCAGCGATTCCCAAGTACCTCTCGGCATCACAAATTAACCGGGACACCTCGTTCTTTTAGATACTTCTTCATCTGCTTTATAGTGTAGTTCTGGAAGTGCGTGATAGAGGCCATCAGGACGGCATCGGCATTGCCTTTGACGATTGCATCGTATAAATGCTCAAGCGTTCCCGCCCCGCCGGAAGCGATTACCGGGATATTTACGGCATCTGTAACAGCTCTATTCAGCTCATTGTCATAACCTTCTTTCGTCCCGTCGGCATCCATACTGGTCAGCAGGATTTCGCCTGCGCCGAGCTGTTCAGCTTTTTTTGCCCATTCGACTACGTCTATGTCGGTAGGTTCTGAGCCGGCTTTGATACAAACATTCCACTTATTGTTTATTTTTATAGAACGACGCGCATCAATTGCCAGAACAACGCACTGATTTCCGAAGCGTTTTGCAGCTTCGCTTAGCAGTTGAGGATTTTTGACAGCGGCAGTGTTCACCGATATTTTTTCGGCTCCGCTTCTTAAAAGCTGGTCGAAATGTTCAATTGTCTGCACCCCCCCACCGACGGTAAAAGGAATAAAAACATTCTCAGCAACTCTTTGGACAAGCTCAACGATCGTTTTCCGGGACCGGATTGTAGCAGTGATATCAAGGAAAACCAGTTCATCTGCGCCCTGGTCGCTGTATCCTGCACCGAGTTCGACGGGGTCACCGGCGTCACGGAGGTTGAGAAAATTTATTCCCTTTACGACACGATTATCTTTCACGTCCAGACAGGGAATGATTCTTTTAGCAAGCATTATTAAAATCCCCTTTCAGCTATACGGGCGAAATTTCCCAAAACCTTCAACCCCTGTTTGCCACTTTTTTCCGGATGGAACTGTGTGCCGAATATGTTTTTTTTCTGCACAGCCGCCGCTAAATTGAAACCATAATCTGTATAGGCGATTTCAGCTTCTTTATCGGTTATATCGGCATAGTAAGAGTGGGCGAAATAAAAGTACCTGCCGTTTTCGAAGTTGTTAAAGAGCTGCATATTTTCCGGAAATTGAACTAAATTCCATCCCATATGTGGAACAATTTTCTTTTTCGGCAAAGAGATAACACTGCCGGCAATCAAAGCAAGTCCTTTGTGTCTGCCGTGTTCGCAGCTTTCTTCAAAAAGCAGCTGGAAACCCACACAGATTCCAAGCAATGGTTTCCCGTTTTCTGCATTTTCTTTGACAACCTTGGCGGTATCACCCAGGGCGTTTACAGCATACCCATAAGCGGCAACACCCGGCAAGACCAGGCCGGAGGCACGTTCAATATCCTTTATGCTGTTACTTAGTTTTACCTGGCAGCCGATATGCCTGAAAGCATTGCAAACGCTTTTTACGTTTCCTATGTCATAGTCTATGACTACTATCATAACCCACTCTTGCAATAAGATAGTGTTTTTAGTTTCATAAGATATTTAATACTATATACTACAGAGCTTATTATGACAATAGAATGGAGTTGCCAATTGTCATAGTTTTTTCTATAATGCCCGGCAACACCTGAGGTTGAAAGAGATGCAGATATGAGTTATTGCCGGATTTCGGGACGAAAGTTGCGATTGGCTTTGTATATCAATATTGAGTGTTGTGCAATGAAGATTTAAGGAAACTAATTAAAAGGAGCAAAAGCAATGGAAATAATTATTACGCCCGATTATGAGCAGATGAGCAAGACTTCCGCACAGATAATCGCCAGGGAAATCAGAAAACAGCATGATTTAGTTCTGGGTCTGGCAACCGGCGATACGCCGGTGGGAACATACAAAGAACTTGCGAAAACGCATAAAGAGGAAGGTTTGGATTTCTCGAAGGTTACGGCGTTTAATCTGGATGAATATGTCGGTCTGGCTCCACTACACGAAAACAGTTACAACTTTTTTATGGAGGAAAATCTGTTCAAAGACATCAACGTAAACCCTGAAAATGTTTACGTGCCTCAGGGAAATACTAACGACCCGGAGGAATTCAGCCAGTGGTATGAGAAAAAGATTAAAGAAGCAGGGGGCTTAGACCTTCAGGTGCTGGGTATAGGTGGTGACGGACATATCGGGTTCAATGAGCCGGGTTCATCTTTTGCCAGCAGGACCAGGGTCAAGGCGCTGGAAAAACAGACTATCGAAGACAACTCCCGGTTTTTCGAAAAAGAAGAGGACGTTCCGAGATTCGCTATCACTATGGGCATAGGGACAATACTGGAGGCGAAAAAGATTCTCCTGATTGCGAACGGAGAGAACAAGGCAAATGTATGTGCACAATTCATCGAAGGGCCTGTCAGCAGTCAGATAACCGCATCTGCGCTTCAACTGCATAGTTATGTTACGGTGGTGCTGGACGAAGCGGCGGCATCAAAACTCAAGAGAAAGGACTATTATAACTGGGTTCGTGACAACAAGCATCTGGTTCAGAAAAAGGTCGGACGCTGATTTAGTGTGTGTAAAAGACGCTGCCGACAGTAACTAATATCTGTTGCAGAAAGCCAAAATCGGCGATGTCACCCCTGTGAAAACAGGGGGCTACGACGAAAAAACTGGATTCCCGCTTACGCGGGAATG
Organism: Phycisphaerae bacterium; assembly: GCA_030604525.1. Lineage (GTDB taxonomy): Bacteria > Planctomycetota > Phycisphaerae > Sedimentisphaerales > Anaerobacaceae > JAUVVQ01. The sequence continues at coordinate 15,081 of JAUVVQ010000009.1, forward strand.
ACAGAATGTTGTTTCCGCAACAGGAAGTAACTAAATAAACGTTGAACTCTCAAAGATATCAATACAGCGGTGTTTTCTTAAAAACGAAACTTTTTGCTCCAAGGCCATCAAGGTTGTTTAGTTAGTGGTTTAAAACCGGCCGCTGGATGATTTACCCTGGTGGCTAATAGCTACTATTCACAGGAGGTATTTGAAATGGCATCGGATATTCGCCCGTTAACTAAAAATGAGATATCTCAGTTACAAAACCAGGGATGCAGTTCATCAGACTGGAAGAACATCAAGGTCGCTGACCGTTTCAACCCTGAAAGAATCAAATCCGTACATTTCTCAGGCAATGTTGAAATAGGTGAGCTTGAGAAAACGATAACTTTTTATGGCGGCCTGAGAAAACCATCGGGCATAATCGGTGCTGCAATCCATAACTGCAAAATTGGAAACAACGTATATATTAGCAATGTCAGCAATTACATAGCCAATTATACAATCGAGGATGATGTAGTTATAGACAATGTTGACCTGGTGGCGGTTGATGGGGAAAGCGGGTTCGGCAACGGCACTGAAGTCAGCGTTTTAAACGAAGGCGGCGGCAGAGAGATACCCATCTACGACCATTTAACTGCGCAGATTGCTTACATCTTGGCTCTTTACCGTCACCGCAGGAAAACGATTGAGAATATTCGGAAGATGATTTCCCAATACGTTAGTTCCGTCACATCTTCTCAGGGACTTATATCATCCGGTGCGCAGATTTCCAACTCCGGCACTCTTAAAAATGTAAAGGTCGGCTCTTGTGCGGTGATTGAAGGAGCAGCGAGACTGGAAAATGGAACAATAAACAGTTGCTCTGAAGCTCCGACGTATATTGGCCAGGCAGTTGTAGCTGAGGATTTTATCATTTGCTCAGGTGCACAAGTTACCGACGCTGCGATATTATCTAAATGTTTTGTGGGTCAGGCCACGGTTTTAGGCAGACAGTTTTCAGCAGAGAACTCGACGTTTTTTGCCAATTGCGAAGCATTTCACGGCGAGGCATGCTCGCTTTTTGCCGGACCTTACAGTGTTACGCATCACAAATCGACACTTCTTATCGCCGTTATGTGCTCTTTTTACAACGCAGGAAGCGGAACAAATCAAAGTAACCATATGTACAAGTTAGGACCGGTTCACCAGGGAGTTCTTGAAAGGGGTTCCAAGACCGGCTCGTATTCCTACTTGCTCTGGCCTGCCCGCCTCGGCGCCTTTTCCACCGTCATCGGCAAGCATTATGCAAGATTTGATACGTCTGGATTACCTTTTTCTCAAGTTTTGGAATCAGAAGGCAAAAGCGTAGTTGTCCCGGCGGTGAACCTCGGAACTGTTGGAACAGTCAGGGATGCAGATAAATGGCCCAAACGCGACAAACGCAAAGACCCACAAAAAATGGACTTGATAAATTTCAAGTCATTAGCCCTCAATCCTTTCACCGTCCAGAAGATGTTCGCCAGCCGGCAGATACTGTTAAATCTTCAGGCCAATTTTGACAAAGAATCCAATTATGTAAACTACGGAGAGCTTTATTTAGATAGAAAAAATTTACAGAAAGGTATTGAACTTTATCAAATGGGCATTGATAAATATCTTGGCGATTGCCTCATCGAACGGTTAAACAATAATTCTGTTGAAAATCTTAAGCAGCTAAGAGCTGTTTTAGCTTCGGATACCAATCCGGAGGAAGCAGGCTGGGTTGATATGTTCGGGTTACTTGCTCCCGAGCAGACGGTGGAGGAAATTCTAAAATCAGTTGAAGAAGAAACTTTAAAGACAGTTGAACAAATAGAGCGAAAATTCCAGGATGTTTACGAGAGGTATCCTGAATATGAATGGGCATGGGTGGTGAAACAGATTGAAAGGATTTTAGCAAAAAACATCGAGAAGGCAACCGGCAAAGATATAACCGGGCTGATAGCCCGATGGAAAAAGGCAACAGAGACGCTCAATGGTTTGATTTTGAAAGATGCTGAGAAAGAATTTGCGGCCTCTTCGATGACCGGCTACGGCCTTGACGGAGATGAGAAGAGAAAAGAAGCTGACTTCCGTATGGTAAGAGGCAGCTATGAGGAGAACAGTTTCGTCCGCAGCATTAAGAACGATACGGTTGAGAAAGGGGAAATAGCCGATAAGCTGTCAGCAAAAATAGCCGGATGTGATTAGCACGGGACTGTAAATTATTTTTTTTTGACCAGCTGGCTAATATCTTGTCCGCCGTCTGTTTATATGCGACAAAAACCACCAACAGATACTGCTGAAAAACCCGTTGAGCTCTACATCACACTTTGTAACAACAAAACGTTGCAGGCGCTCTTGAGATTTCCTACGTTATAATCGATAACACCTACTCATAGTTTTTGCCTTGCCCTTCACAGGCAATGGCTTAAAACAGCAGTTACCAAATACTATTCACGCCTCAAAAAAATTGGATTGTGAAAGGAGCTGGATTCGTTTACAATTGACAAAAATTTACCCAAGTGAAAGGGACTAAGATGTGCGGTATAGTAGGTTATTTAGGCCGGAAGGCCGCCCAGCCGATTTTAATCGAAGCTCTAAAGCGGCTGGAGTACCGGGGCTACGACTCAGCGGGTATTGCAACTTTAAGCGATGGGGTAATAAAGATTAAGAAAGAGCAGGGCAAAATCAGCAAACTGGAAGAGATTCTGGATGCCCCAAGCAATGACGAGAAGCTCGGCATAGCTCATACACGATGGGCCACCCACGGGAAGCCAAATCAGCTCAACGCTCATCCGCATTCAGACTGGACCGGCAAGATAGCAGTTGTTCACAATGGTATTATCGAAAACCATGCGACACTTAAGACCTGGCTATCAAGTAAAGCAGTTGATTTTGTCAGTGAAACCGATACTGAAGTAATAGCCAATTTAATCGGTTACTTTTACTCTGAAGTCAATAGCGGCAAAGACCATACACAGGCACCCCCGGACCAGAACAAGTTTGAATGGTCGGTTCAGCGAGCCCTGGCAGAGCTTCACGGAACTTACGGTCTGGCAATTTTGTGTGCGGATTTTCCTAAGATGCTCATCGGTGCGAAAAAAGGCAGCCCCTTGATTTTAGGCGTAGGTGAAGGTGAATACATCCTGGCATCGGATGCAGCGGCAATAGTAGAACATACACAGAAAGCGATATATCTTTCAAATAACGAGATGGTAACGATTACCCCGGACGGATTTAATACCAAGACTATTGATAATGTTGCAGTAAGCAAAGAGCTGCATCAAATCGAATTTTCGCTGGAACAAATCGAGATAGGCGGCTTTGCCCATTATATGCTCAAGGAGATATTCGAGCAGCCGGAGGCGTTGAAGACCTGTATGGGAGGCAGGATTGACCGTCAGAACAACAGGATTAAGCTTGGGGGGTTAGCTTCATATTTGCGTGAATTAACGCGAACTAAACATCTTATTTTGACCGCCTGCGGGACAGCGTTCCACGCATCTCTTGTTGGTGAATTTTTATTTGAGCATTTAGCACGCATTCCAACAGAGACAGAATACGCCAGCGAATTCAGGTATCGCAATCCGATTATAGAGGACCAAACGGTGGTAATCTCGATAAGTCAATCGGGTGAGACGGCAGATACCCTTGCAGCGGCGGAGTATGCCAAAGAGCGAGGTGCCACAGTACTTGGGATAGTAAATGTCGTTGGTTCTTCTATTGCCCGCACGACTGATGCAGGGATATACCTCCATGCTGGTCCCGAAATAGGTGTTGCCAGTACGAAAGCATTTACAGCACAATTGGCAGTATTAACGATGCTTGCAATAGAGCTTGGCAGAAGGAAAAACATAAGTGACACAGAAGCAGGCAGACTTATTGAAGAGCTTTCAGCTATACCGGAAAAGATCAGCCGGATTTTGAAACAGTCGGAACATATCAAGGAAATCGCTTCTGCCAATATAAAGAAAAACAACTGGTTGTTCTTAGGTCGGGGATTTAACTATCCGGTTGCATTAGAAGGAGCATTAAAGCTCAAGGAGATAAGCTATATACATGCAGAGGGACTGCCAGCAGCAGAGATGAAACATGGTCCTATTGCTTTGATATCAAATGGTACGCCGGCGGTTTTCATTGCGACTTTGGGACCTCAATATGATAAGATTTTGGGTAACATATCGGAGGTAAGAGCCCGGGGCGGAAAGATTATTGTTGTCGCCACAGAAGGCGATGAGAGCATCAAGCAGTATGCAGACCACTTAATCACCATACCCGAAGCACCGGAGATGCTTCAACCGATGTTAACCGTCCTGCCATTGCAAATACTCGCTTATCACGCAGCCGTACTTAGAGGCAAAGATGTAGATAAACCACGTAACTTAGCTAAAAGCGTTACGGTCGAGTAATAGCAACCCCATAACGGATAAATCAATGCAAATCATCTGGTTCCAATACGCACAAGCCAAACTGCCTTTTGGTTTCAATCCGAAAGGTTCGGCCACGAAGCCGGCTTTTACACTCATTGAAATGCTGGTGACAATTGCAGTCATTGCCCTGTTAATGGGAATACTTTTACCGATACTTGGCCGGGTAAAGTCAATGGCAATGAGAGTCAAATGTGCTAATAATCTCAGGCAAATCAATTTAGGAGTGAACTTTTTTCTTAATGAAAATAACAATACCTATCCTTGTGATGACGACCCTGTCTCCGCTGACCCGTGCAACACCTATTGGCTTTGGATGGGCAGGGGCTGGCGAGATGTTATCGAACCGTATTTACAGGTCAACTCCAGCCGGAAAAATCCTTCAGTGTTCCTTTGTCCTCAAGACACGCAATCTCCTGACAAATACGAATCCACCAGCTACGGTTATTCAATGGCTTTTTATCATAGCGCTGAACAGATTGATGAAATGAACAGCCCCGCTGATACTTACAGCAACCCACAGCCGGGCATACCACAGAGAAGCGGAAATGTGAGCAGAGCCGGCGGCAAAATAATGTTCGGTGAATGGCTCAGCAACCATCAACCCATCAAGAAAGGAGATGACCTCGGCTGGTGGTGCTGGAAGGGCAGCAGAAATTATCTCTTTGCCGACGGTCATGTTATATTTCTTAAAGCCGAGAAATTGCGCGAGGCAAATGACGGTTATCCGGATATTAATCTGACAGTTCACGGTATAAAAGGAACCGACTGGCCTTGAGAGTAAACGACAGCTATTGCCGGGTCTCGTCAAACAGCAAAGTTTTTCCCCTAACCAGCAAGATGGCAATACAATTATCAAGGAGCTTTTTCCCTCGCCTTTGAAACTAAATCATCTCGAGATTTTATTGGCCTGAGTATGATTCTAAAATCCTCAGGTCTTGTCTTGATAATATACTTACCCAGAGGTCCCGGACCACAACTGCCGTTGCCAAGTCCTCGTTGTCTGTGATTGATGCTGATAGTAACGTCTTGGCGGGGGGTAAGCTGGTAGGCATAATCTGCTTCCTGAAGGGCTTCAGGAGAAAAATGAAGCGCAGAAAAACCGAATGTCGCACCGGAGACGATTAGCAGACCATCCCCTGATTCATCGACCAGAGCCGCCCATCGCACATCTTCCCTGCAGCCGGTATCCTGCGCCTGGATGTAGGGAATATATTGCTCGGTAACCGTGCTGCTGAAAAGACCTATTTGAGCACCGTATTTTCTATCCGGATAGTTTTCGTGTGGGCCGCGCCCGAACCACCTGAGATTCTCGAAAGCTTTATCAAGTGTCATCTTCAGACCGACCTTCATAACAACAAGCGATTCGCCTATAGGAGCTATATGGTTATCCATAACAATAGAGCCGTCTGCAAATATTGTATAGATACAGTTGTGTCTTACTCCGAGCTCGTTGTTTTCAGCGCTAACGTTATCAACGGTAGTACGTATCTTGATTGACTTTGAATTCAGAGTTTCGATATTAAAGGCCTGGACAATTCTGTTCGGAGAGAGCATACCGCTTTCTCTTACAGCGTTCCTGAGGTTACCTGTATCGTTCGGCACAAAAGGACGGAAAAGATTCAGCACAGGTCCGTGGATTTCGTTTTTCTCATCGCTAATGATGATTTTGTCCCAAAAAGACAGGTCAGTGATAGTCCCGGCGCTGCGACTGAAGGAAACGCTGAAATCATTTCCTTTTATTATCACGATGTCATTATCCTGGCTTATTTTTAAATCAGGCCTGTCCTGATACTTTAAAGTACGAGGCGGCGCAACATCAAACGGAACCGTTAATTGTTCCCAGGCAACTTCATAACCTTTCTTCGCCCACGAGGTGTTTTCTGCCAAATGGAAGCTCAACCGGAGGAAATATTCAGCTCCTGCATTTGTTTTCGGAGTTTTAAGCGGGATTTTTATCGCTTTGCTTTCTCCAGCGGGTATATCCAGGGATTTTAAGGTTCCGTTCTGAATGGTGAGGCCGTCCTCAGACAAGTTCCAGCGCACGTCGAATTTTTTGAGGTTCGTATGAAAATATTTATTGTGTACTCTTACGATTCCTTTTTTTATATCCACCGGCTCGGCCCGGATGTACTGGTAAATCTTTTTTACTTCCCAGAGTTCCGGCTGAACCGTCCGGTCGGGGAAAACCAAACCGTTAATACAGAACGACCCATCTGTCGGCCTTCCAAAATGTTCACCGGCAGCCCAGAAATCTCGGCCATCATCCGTTTGTTTGCGCAAGCCCTGGTCAACCCAGTCCCAGATGCACCCACCGATAAGTCTGGGAGATTTTTCTATAACGTCCCAGTACTCTTTCAGATTGCCAACGGCGTTGCCCATCGCATGAGCCATTTCACAATAGAACATCGGCCTGTTTGTGTGTCTTTGGCCAGCTTCGATTACCTCATCCAGGTCGGGATACATCTCGCTATCCATATCAGAGGGTTCATCAAATATTTCATAATGTATTGGGCGGGTATCATCAATTTCCTTGATGGCTTTACGCATCGCCATAAAATTTGAACCTCTACCAGCTTCATTACCGAGCGACCAGAAAATAATTGAAGGATGGTTTTTGTCTCGATGAACCATAGAGATGCTGCGGTCAACGTGGGCTTTTTCCCATTCTGGTGCACCGCCTAAAACATCGCTCCCTGCACCTATGCCGTGTGATTCGACGTTGCTTTCATCGACCAGGTAGATACCATAGTAATCACAAAGCTGATACCAGCGTGGGTCATCGGGATAATGGCATGTTCGCACGGTGTTGATATTGAATTTTTTCATTAGAATAATATCCTGAACCATTCTTTTCCAGGGAACCGCCCTGCCGTAATCGGGGTCGTGCTCGTGTCTATTGACGCCTTTTAAAAGCACCTCTGAGCCGTTGACCAATAATTGTCCTTTTTCTCCAAACTCGATTTTCCTGAACCCAAACCTGCTGGCTTCAACCTCTATTACTTTTCCCTCGGCATTTTTAAGAGCCAGTAACACAGTGTACAAAGTCGGGTGCTCAGACGACCATTTGTCAGGGTTTGATATTTGAATTTGTTTTTCGACTATTGCTTCAGATTGCGGGGCAATCTGTCCAAGGCCGATTTCTACAATACCACCTTCTACTCTGTTACCTTTAGAGTCCAGGAGTGTTACTGTCAGCGAATGAGACTTACAGGTCTTTTCAGTGTAATTTCGCACCATGGCCTTGAGGGATAAGGTGGCGTCACGGTAATCGTTATTAAGGTTGCTGCTCAGAAAAAAGTCCCTTAAATGAATCTTAGGCGCAGCAAACAAATATACGTCCCGGTAGATCCCGCTTAAGCGCCACATATCCTGGTCTTCGAGATACGAGCCGTCCGAGAATCGATATACTTCTACAGCCAGAAGATTTTCACCATCATTGAGATACTTTGTGATATTAAATTCAGCAGGGGTCATACTGCCCTGGCTATAACCGACTTTTTCGCCATTGACCCAAAGATAAAAAGCGCTTTTTACACCATCGAAATGGATAAAGACCTGCCGTTCACGCCAGGATTTCGGGGTGGTAAACCGGTATCTGTATGAGCCGACGGGATTTGGATACTCAGCTTTCGTCCAGTCATCGGGGACCGGTCCCATTACGCGCGGCGGAGCCACTTTAAATGGATATGTTACGTTGGTATAAATCGGCACGCCGAAACCGTGCATCTGCCAATTCGACGGCACGGGTATAAGGTCCCAGCCGCTCACATCAAAATCAGGTTTATAAAAATCCCCTGGTCGGTCTTCAGGCGTACGCACATAGTGAAACTTCCAGTTGCCGTTTAGCAACTTATAGTATCTTGAAGCATCGCACCTGCCAAAGCCCTGGCTCTGCTGCCAATTCTTTGCGCCTTTTATGGCCTCCTGAACATCTGCATAAGGAATCAGAGTACAGTGAGCCGGTTCCTTGTTACGACCGATTATGCTCTCATTTTCCCAGTCGTTTGAATATCCGGCATCGGAAACCCTTAAAGTTATCAGTAGAAAGCAAAGAATTAAGCTAAGATTTTTACCGTTTAATTTCTTCATTTTTTCCTCCTGTGTTAAAAGCTTCCTTTTGTCCCTGTCAGCCGTGCAGGAACTTTGCAAATAGAAACGCATTCTAAGCGTACTTATATTTTTTTCCAGTTATATTTTGCTTTCCGGTAAATTTCCAAGGGCTTTTTTAGTTCGCACGCCTACCTATTTTTATTGAAGACATCCAGGCCGGCCGATATTCATCGTCGCTGCCGAATGCCTTGATAATAACAAAACCGACTATCTCAAAAATTAGACTGACATCATTGTGTAATGATTCGCAAATGTTGGGTTCTCTCGACTCCATTTTGACCCACACAATCAATTTGGCTGCGCCATCAGTATCAATGACAAGCCCCTTGGTGGAAATCCGGGCCTTGTGGTTCTTTGTCACCGTTTACCGTCAATGCGGGTTTTGAGAATCCTTAAATTGCCTGAGTTGCGGTTGTCTTTGTTTACCTTTGGCCAGGAGGACTTTGTAGAAAGCGGGCTTGAGCCGTTGACGGCATAAATACGGCCTGCCGCGTATACGTAAACGGTTCCATCCGGGCCTATGGCGTGGTCGTTGCTTGTTCCATCTTCGCTGTCTGTTTTATCAAAGACTGATTGCCACTTGAATTCACCGGTTTTACCATCGAGTGCGATGATGCGGTCTCTTCCGGATACGCCGAAAATAATCGTTTCATCTTCGGCAACGGTAACGGTAAATGGTATGCCCCGCTCAACCGGTCTTTTTGACCATTTTAGTGTGCCGTCGGGGTTAAGGGCGTAGAGATTCCGGTCTTCACTGGCAATATAAATAGTGCCTTCTCCACCGATTGTAACGGACTGATAGACTTCATTATGTGTTTTGAATTTCCATTTAACGGTTCCATCAGGATTGAAGGCATAGACATTGTAGTCGTTGTTGCCAACATATATCGTGCCGTCTGCGGCGACGGCGGCAGAACCCCAGAATTCCTGGTACTTAGTAGGGGCCGTGGATAGGGGCTCGCCCTTGACTTCATACCGCCAGAGCTCTTTCGCTTTGTCGCCTTCATCTTTAAGAGCGTAAAAGATTCCGTTAAATCCGCCGAAGTAGATTGTCCCGTCAGGACCTATGGCAGGGCATGCGAATATGGAGGTTCGAAACGTGTCGGTTGCTTCTAACTCAAAAATCCATTTCAGGGTGCCGTCAGGATTGACGGCGTAGAGGCGTTTGTCTGAGAACCTTCTTTTTATAACCTTGTCCATATCGATTCCCATTCTCTGTGCTTCCCGCCATTGGTCGCCCCACCAGTCGCCGGAACCGATATAGATGGTGCCGTCATCGCCGATTGCAGGTGACGAACAAAATCCCCCACCCGTATTGAGACGGTCTTCTTTAACCTCAGGGATTTTCCGCACGTTAAATTTCCATACAACAGAGCCGTTTTCTGCGTTTATACAGTAAACATTTCCGCTGTTGATTCCGCCTATATAGAGTTTTTTCCCATCGGAAGTTAATGTGGGTGAAGAGTGGCACAGGTTTTCGCTTGTTAATACACCGTCGGGTAATATGATGGAATCCGGTATTTCTTCCTTTTTAATATCTTCCGGAAGCGAACCCTGATATTGGGGAAAGTTTTCGTAAGGTTCTTTTGGATTGAGATTTATCTCCCATTTGAGTGAGCCATCTTTTTTAACAGCATATACAAAACCTGCTTCATCGCCTGCGTACACCGTCCCGTCCGCCCCGAGCGCAACTCCCCCTTTGGTCACAACGCCTCGGATTTTATAAGACCACTTGATTGTTCCGTTCCTGGTTTCGGGCTTCGATGAAGCCCTGGTGACGGGAATTAGAATTGATAAAAAGATAATTAGCCAGGTTAAACTTTTCATATTTACCTCATACTTTATATAGTCTGCTTGAAAAAAATCACTTAGAACCTATCCCCTCGATTTTCACGAGGATATCGGCATACCTGCCGGAGATGTCCTCATCGTCAAAATCAAGATGAGTACAATACACTTTAATTTTACTTACCGGCGGAATTCGAACTGACGCTGCTGTTTTCAATATCCTTTTCCAGACCGAATTGTTTCTTGAAGAATTTTGTTGCCAGTTCAATACCTAAATCGGTGCCTTCATAGAAGTCATGGCCTTTATCCGGAATCCATTTTAATTTAACATATGCACCGACTTCTTTGTACCTGTCATACAAATCCTGTGAGTTCTGCGTGTCCACCGTTTCATCGGCGGTTCCTTGGACGAGGTAAAGCGGAGCAGAATCCGAAGATATGTTTTCATAAGGTGAAATTAGCTTCATATCTTCTGTTGTTAGTCCAAATTTTCTTGCTTCCCTTGAACTTTCGCTCCCCATTTTGAATGCGGGTGTAGCAAAACCCACGCCCGCCTGGATAGCGCTGGATACTCCCTGGTTTCCTCCGCTTCCTTCCAGTTCAGGCACATTAGCTGTGGTTGCCAGAAGCGCTGTAAGATGTGCCCCGGCAGAAGCTCCCAGGGCGCCGATTCTGTCGGGGTCAATACCGTATTTTTCAGCATTGGCACGCACCCAACGGACGGCCACTTTGCAGTCATAAACGCAGTCAATGATTTCTACGGCAGGCAGCATTCGGTAGTCGATTGTCACCGCTGCGATTCCCTTTGAGGCAAGGTATTTTGCAAACGGCTCAAACCAGATTCTTCTGTTAACGCGCCATCCTCCGCCGTGAATGCAAACCACGCACGGCATTGGTTTATCTAACGGTTCCTCCGGCAAAAACAGGTCAAGCTCAAGTTTCTTGTTCGGATACTCTGCAAAGACCAGGTTGCGATGCTCGATTACGTTATCTGCAGAGAACTCAAATATGGGTATGTTCGCATAAAGCTCATAACTGAGAATAACCAGCGTCTTCTCCCACTCTTTTTCACATCCATCGTTAAGATAATCATTTTCCCGGCAGAACTTGACAAACCGTTCCCTGTAGTCTCCAACTTCTTCATCGCTGACGCTAACGCCCAGAAAGAATTCTCGACGCGCCTTTCTGTATGCGTCGTCGAGACGAGTGATGCATTTTTTTTCAGCGGCAAAAAAACCGATATATGGTTCTTCTTCCTGGACTCGTCTGTAAAACTCGTTGTAAGCGTGGTCTTTATCTGAAGGCAACTCCTGAATAACAGAGCCGAGCTGGTTGGCAGTGTTTCCGTTATTTTGAATATTTCCCATATATTTCGGCCACGGTGAAGTCTTACTGAGTCCCTGGCTGTTGCCCTTTATAGCGAAAAGGGCATGAGGACTCTCGACACCGGAGGTTACATATATGTCACCATTGGGGCCGATATTTACATTTGTTTCGTTAAAGGCAAGCTCTTTTGTAATTGGTTCGGAAAACCATTCAATCACTCCCTTGTCACCATCATCGCGGATACAAACAACATGTGCAGCCCCCTTTAATTGCGAGGTCACAATAATTCTGTCATCGGCCCTGACCAGCGGGTCTCCTCCCCAATGCTCGAACTCAAGATTATTCCACTTCACCGTCCCGTCCGGATTAAAAGCCCAAAGACGATGGTCCTCGGAATTTGCATAGACCGTACCGTCAGAAGCAATTGCGATAGCGGCAAAGACCTCGCCTGCAAGAGTTTTGACCGGCCATTTGCCTTCCGCTTTTTTCCCGGTGCGTGAATCAACCTTATGAATATATCCTCCGGCAGAGCTGCTGCCGACGTATAAATATCCTTTGGCATCCATTGCCGGCGGCATTCGCATTTCAGCGCCTACGTTATAAACCCAGTTTTCGGTGAAACTATCTCCGTTATCGGTTAAAGATATTAACCAGCCGTGCTGACTTGCAACATAAACCGTACCGTCAGGACCGAGAGATGCTCCGCCTAAGTATCCGCGAGTATATCTGCCCTCTTCGACTTGCTGCGGTGGATGCGGCATCACGTATTCCCAGACGACCGAACCATCTCTGGTGTCAATGCAATAAAAAGAATCGCTCGAAAAATCATTGTCTCCCGCACCGGCGTAAAGTCTGGTTCCGTCGGCGGAGATGGCAGGTGTCGTTGCAAATATTTTAGGATAATCTTTAGATGCGATTTCCTTCCACATCTTTACCTGCTCTTCAAATCCTTTTTCAGCAAATTCATAGTAATTATCAAATACGGTTTTCTTCCAGAGGACTGTGCCGTCACTGGTCCTGAATGCAAAGACACCGGCGTAACCGGTGATATATACTCTTTTACCATCCGGACTGACTGCCGGCGAAGATGCTACACCCAAAGCATACGGATATTCCTGCTGCAGGCCTTTGCAACCTTTGTCGAGAGGGCAGGTTTCCCATCTTAGTTTTCCATCGGGACTAAACGACCATACATAACCGCTGCCGGTAGTGTATATATTACCCTCGTCATCAATGGTCGTAGTTGCTTCAATGTTTTCACCAACAGTATGCTGCCAGGGAATATCACCTTCTTTATGTATATGAAAACTATTAGTGTTCCGGATATTCCCCGCGGCCAGTTCAGGCCTCAGATTTTTTTTGAAGAACTGCACCATTTTATTCAGGTATTTCGGCTCGATAAGTCCGTCACCGTGGCCGGCGCCTTCGACGAGGGTAAAGTCAGACGGCACACCTGCCTTATCCAAAGCGGCATCAAGTGCTTCGCTATTGCAATAGGGCACGAGGGGGTCTTTGTCACCGTGGAAAATCATAAACGGCGGGTCATCCGAACTGACGTATGTTATCGGATTGGCCAGCCTGCATTTGTCCGGGTTCTCCTGTATCGGGCCTCCAATCAGTATCGACTCCGGGGAGTCGGGTGCATCATGATTCATTTCGCTGCCGCAGGAATCCATCACCATAAAATCTGTTGGGCCGAACCAGTCACAGACCGCCTGAACACAACTGCTCACGCCCGTGTGGACGCCGAGTGAGCCTTCAATATCCATTGTCACGTCCCCGAGGGTATGTTTCTTGACCCCACCGGATGTGCCGAGCATTGCAACAAGATGACCACCGGAGGAACAGCCGGTCGCACCAATGCGGGAGGGATCAAGATTGTAGGTTGCGGCGTTGGCACGGATGAAACGTATGGCCGCCTTAACGTCGTGAATCAGGGCCGGAAAAATGACCTTATCCGTCTTCGTCCCCCGATGATTGATAGCAGCCACTGCGAATCCAGCCCTGCCAAGGACAGGTAGAAAATCCTCTCTAACGCTGCTTTTGCCGTCGTTGTTCATAAAAGCACTGCCGTAGATATATACAACCACCGGATACGGACCTGAGCCGGCCTCGGGCAGGTAGATATCGAGCCGATGCCCCACGATGCCGTCCCCCACATAATCTACATCACGCCAGCTCGACTGTTCTTCTGCAATGAGTAAACCTGCTGATGAAAACAAAATAACTCCGACAAAGCTCAACATTATTCCTTTTAACATAATTTAGTTCCTTTTTGAAATTTGGGATTTCTCATTTATACTTGCTTAGCTACGCCGCTGCTGAACCATATTTCCTATAGAATATCAAGCCCGCCTTGAAAATTCAAGCTTTCCAGCTCGGCCCCACAAAACCCCCCAAATATGGTTCCCGGCTTTACATTCTCTCGTATTTGAGTGTTAGAACCGTTCAAGTAAAGTTCCAACTCTTCGGTCAAAAGATTCATCCGATTATTTCCGCCTCGGCGATTGCCCATCTCAGACAGTCCGGATTCCGCATTATTTTATGTATCCATATTTGTCTTAAACAACACAATTATTTCAATATATACCGGCTAAAAGCACATCTTCAATGCCGAGCTTAAGGATACATTAAGAAAAACCCTCATTACCTGGTTTGGTTACGAGAGTATTCGAATCGGGGCGACTGGTGGAAGGTTCTCTGTCAGTGTTGCAATCTCGTCAGCAAAATCGACAGTTTTCTAATAGACTTCGAGATTCTCGAACATAAACGCCATAAGCTTTTCCTTTTGAGCAGTTGAATGGTTAAGCAGAAAACCGCAGGCAATTGGGTTTTCAGCACCCAAATCTCAATCATCGGCGACAGCCAATTTCTTCACCTGTTCACCTATCTACTGTTCACCTGCTCTATTGTGAACCTTATTTGGTTCACAATCGGGGCGAGTGGACGATTTTAGAACTGCCGTCACTTTGAATCTTGTTGCTCTTGATTTGTCTTGCCTATAACGTATTCTGCTACAAAGAGTAAATAATGACATCGCAATTACTATAGGCATCATTCTTCTCCAAACCTTGCGAACCACTGCCTACTCTTTGATGAAGTATGGCAAAGTAACCTCTTTTATGTTAGGAGGTTCTGGTATTTCCGCTTCGGTACATTCCAATCCTAAGTGTTTCTTTGCAATAACCAATAAACACTCTCCCAAGAAATCTTCGAACCACCTTGCGACTTTAACACCGTCACGGAGCAACTTATCCATCGCGTTATGGAGGTCAGAACCGCCCGTACACTTCAAAATGCCAAAATTCACCATGGTATTGGACATAGAAAAAAGACAGTTGCCAAAAAATTCTGACATAAATATTTCAAAAATTTCCGAATCTGGCGTTTCATCAATTAGTTTTGCAATCTCCTCTGATAACGGATAATGAAAGCAAAATCCAGTTCTAACAAAAGACATCCAATTCTCGTTTGTGCTAAAATAACGTTTAAGATTTTTAAGGCTTTTCCTTGCTGGCTCTGACAATAATGGTTCATACTCTTTAGACAGTTGGGTGCCAAAGTAATTCTTTTGCAGTAGCTGCCACCCTTCAGACAATATGCCTATCTGAAACCTTGCGAGGCTTAATGCCTGCATGTTTTGGGCTGCCCGTACTACTCGATTTGTTGCCCTATTGTTAGTAGAAAAAATCATGAACTTTTGGAACATGCTCAAATCATTTAACAATGCCCCAAACAGGACAAAGAATATCATCTCGTTTTGTGGCATTAGAGAGAGCTTTGATTTTGGTATCGCAACTTTAAAGAGTTTCATATTAAACCGCTTTAACAAAAGTTACCTTTCACCGCGTCATTTTAACGCTGCCGACTGTTGTTTTTACTTATCTCTGCTTAATCGTCTGGTCTATTTTCACATCATATCTTTTGGTTCTATCAATATAAAAGTTTCTACCCCAACCTACAAGGCAGTTATTTTCAAAAGCAAGAGGGGTGTAATCGCTCTCTACGCGAACAGCATCAAACAGCTCCTCTCGGACATTTGTACGATAAAACCACCATTCGCATTGCTCGCTCGCTTCTCTCTGATAAGGCTTGCCCATTATGTTTCTTACCTCACTTTTGGACATACCAACTTCCAACTTATTAAGATTATTTCGGTTTGCAGCAGCAGCAATTCCAACAACTGGGCCACATCCCTCCAGAAACAACAATGGCGTTACGAACGTTGTTATTCCCAAAAGCCAAAAAATTTTTGCTTTCATAATAACCCCTTTCAAAAAAGTAATAAGTACTGCACCATTTTAACGATTGCCGGTCTTTATTCAATAAACAAGTTTGGTTAATGATCTAAAAACAAAAGTCATATTTGTTTTTTTGAAAGTAGAAAGTGGTAAGTAGACCACAGTAGAGGGATTTTACGTTATCAAAACACTATTATTGTTTGCGCAGCAGGCAATTTACTCTGCTTCCTACTTTCTCCGTTCTACTGCTCTGATTCGCCAAAGGCGAATCGGGGTGATAGGATTCGAACCTACGGCCTCCTGCTCCCAAAGCAGGCGCTCTAAGCCAAGCTGAGCTACACCCCGCAAAGATATGGGTATTTTACAGAAAATCACGTAGGGTTGCAACAAAATCATCCCGTGAACTTTTTCGATATTACCTGCTTCTGTTTTTGAGGATTTCAGTAACCTCAAAAATTAGCTTGCAAATTCATCCCAGCTTAGATATAATTTTATTGTTGTCCATTATATAAAATTAAGGTTTTTTTTATTTGATAATTATGAAATCCAAGGCAGAAAAAGGCTGGCTGCTATTAGTAACTTTGTTTTTGGGCGTATTTCTCGTCTTATTATCAGGCGGCAAGACTAACACCTCGCTTGATGCCGAGAATCAAATTCAGACCGGCTCCGACAGCAAAATTACTGTATTGCCGCTTCAGATAGCAAGAGACAGTTACGGTCTGGCAATGATAGACCATCAAAGGCAAACCCTTTGGATATATGAGATAAATTCACGAGGCCCTGTACATAATCGCCTGAAGCTGCTGGCAGCTCGCAGTTGGAAATATGACAAATTCCTACAGGATTATAATACATCAGAGCCAAAACCTGAACAGGTAAAACTGCTTCTGGAAGCACTGGGGAAATTCCCTGAGAATATCAAAAGCTCTCGAGCGCCTGAGGGTACGGTAGAAATTGCAGAGCCGAATAGTAAGTAATTCTTAGCTTGGTTACAACCTGATTACTTATATGCGTTTTTTGTCAAATTTATAAAAGAAATTAAAAAGCAGGAAAAAAAACTTGCAGGAGGATAAACAATTATGGCTGGTATGTTCTATTCATTAAAAGAAGCCGCTGAGAAACTAAAGAAGACAGAAGATGAAATCAAAGAATTAGTAAAAGCAGGCAGATTGCGTGAGTTTCGAGATGGACCTAATTTGTTGTTCAAGGTCGATGAAATACAGGCATTAATGTCAGATACAACTTTTATGTCTTCGCAAAAAGCTTCCGGCAAAGCTGCGGAATCCAACGAAGAGGAACCCGAAAAAGCAACCGGTCAGGAAGAAATATCCCTTGAGTCGGAAGCGGAAGAAACCTCGATTCCTGAAGCTATGACCTCAGAAGAAGAACAGGAACCCGCCGCAGAGGAAGACCAGGCAGAGCAGACAAAGGCAGAGGAAGTTTCCCTTCCGGAGACGGAAGATGAAGAAATGCCAATTGGGGAAGATATAACAAGCGCAGACACAGCTATTACAAGTGAAGGAATTAATGTTCTTGGAGAAACTGAGAGTGAGTATCCGTTATCAGAAGATACCAAAGCAGAGACACAAGCAGAATCCGAAGAGGCGTCCCTGGAAGAAATAGAAGAAGATGTGAACTTAGATAGTTTCGGGAGCGGTTCCGGACTTTTAGACCTTTCCCTTCAAGCAGATGACACTTCACTGGGCGGTATACTTGACGACATTTATACGTCAGAAGAAGAAGGTGAGGAAAAAGCAGTTGAAGGTTCAGCGGCAGATATGGCAGCAGAGGCAGACCAAATGCTCGCTGAAGAACCTGCTCCACAGGCAGCGGTGGTTCCGGGTATGGTTCAGGCATATGCTGAGCCGGCACCGGATACAATAAGTAACGCCTTTGGGATTATGCTGTTTTTGCCTTTGCTGGTGGTTGTTTACACCGCTATAGTGGTTGTTGCCGGTTTCAAGGGCGCAATACCAACGATTATGCAAAACATCCAGGGTCTCATCTGGTATATTATGGCAGGAGTTACCGTAGCATCCGGCCTGATAATTGGGGTAGCTTTTACGCTCGTCACAAGCAAAGCAAAAACAGCTAAACCAAAGAAGGCGAAGAAAGCAAAGAAAGGTAAGAAAAAAACCGAAGAAACGACCCCGGAAGCAATAGAGACCAAAGAAAAAAACGATTAACAAACAGAGACTGACAACATCTCTGGCTTATGAAAATTCTCCAAAAAAGGGTGTGTGCATCACTCCCTGGGCAAGATGTATGCTCCGAAAATCAGCTCATTAAGTAACAGCAAACAATAGCCATAAACCGCTGACAATTTCTTTTCGCTCCGATACTCATACTAAAATAGCTGCTGACAGCAATTTAAATAATGCAAGTTGCGGGAATAATTTCCCTTTACCCCTCCAGACACAAAAAAACAACTCAGGGCTTCCTGTTTACTAATACCGCTACGTAAATAGTTCAATATTCCTGCTTAATTCCTTTTCAGAATATCGCTTGTAAATCTTCTTTTTATGAGCTTATATTTTGAAAGTTTGTTCTTGACTGATTAACAAAAATCAGTTTTACTGCAAATCAGTAGGGTAATTACAGTAGCGAAATATAATAACTGCTTATAAGCCCTTAATTTATAGGACGTTTAAGAAATGTTAAATCGTCTTAAATATCTTGGAAAGGGAGTAATGATGAGCACTTTAAAACTTTCTTTGACTTCATTTTTATGTATCTGTTTGATTGTGATAAGTGGATGCGTATCTGAACAGCAATACAAAGAACTCAGGGTCCAGAATAACACTCAACGCAAGCGGATTTCCGAAATTGAGAGCGAGCTAAAAGCCACCAAGCTAAAACTCGACAGGTTGCAACGCAAGTTAGATTCAGCCGAGAAGCTAAGCGGTGTCGAAACAGACACCCTTCAGCAAAAAATCGCAGCCCTCCAGGAAGACCTGGCTAAAAAGAAAGAACTCATAGCAATCATGCAAAAACAACTTCTTTACGGAGGTGCTCGACTGCCGGTAGAATTGAGCACAAAACTTGAAGATTTTGCCAAGGATAAAGAGCTTGTAACTTTTGATTCCGAGCGCGGCATTGTTAAATTCAAGAGTGACTTGCTTTTCGAGCCGGGCAGTGATCAGGTAACGCCCTCCTCGATTGAAGCAGTTAAGTCACTTTGCAGTATCTTGAATTCGAAGGAGGCGGATAAATTTGACATTATAGTAGCCGGCCATACAGACAACATCCCCATTGCTAAACCTGCCACCAGGCAAAAACATCCAACCAACTGGCATCTCTCAGCAGACAGGGCAATAGCAATTCTGAAAGTAATGGAAAACAACAAAGTTAGCTCAAAGCGAATGAGTGTACGCGGTTTCAGTAAATATCGCCCCGTCGCACCGAATAAGCCAAACAATAAAGGAAATCCTGAAAACAGACGTGTGGAAATCTACATTGTTCCAAAGGGAATGTAAAACCATCCGGTTTTTGAAGATTTTTCTTAAAGGAACAAAAAAAGATATCAAATATGTCAAAGCAAACATTAATTATCATCAAGCCGGATGGAATACAACGTCACCTGGCAGGTGAAATAATCTCCAGATTTGAAAAAAAAGGATTTAAGCTCGTCGCAGCAAAATTCGTCCAAATATCCGAAGCTCTATCCCGAAAACTCTATGCTGAGCACAAGGGAAAACCATTCTTTGAAGGTTTAGCAAAGTATCTTTCTTCTTCACCCTCCCTGTTGATGGTCTGGGAAGCCGAAGGCATAATTGATATGACTCGCAAAATGCTGGGCGACACTTTCGGTTATGATGCCCAGCCGGGGACAATCAGGGGAGACTTTAGTTGTTCAAGAGGATATAACCTGGTGCACGGCTCGGACAGTGCAGCATCGGCTGAAAAAGAGATACCCCTGTTCTTCGGAGCTGATGAAATAGTAGATTATGAGCTTGCCGACTCATGCTGGCTTTACGGCAGGAATGATTAGCCGACTTGAACCGGTATTTCACATACGCTTTTGAATCCCGCCTTCTTCCAGTTTTAATTTTTTGTGTATCAGCTTTCAGTCATCATACAACCTTATCTGCCTCAGTAGGATACAATGTTCCTTGGCCATCCCAATCTGTAAAAAGTTAATTATTGCCAAAATATACAAAATCGCATATATTTCCGGTTAAAACTACGTGTGTTAATTTAGGGAAGATTTAAAGGAGTCGACAAATGGTGGAACTAAGTGGTCTTGATTTAGGAATTATATTGGCCTTCTTCATTTGTGTAGTTTCCCTGGGGCTTTACAAAAGTCGTAAGGAAAAAACAAGCGAAGACTATTTTCTGGCCGGTCGAGGTCTTAACTGGGTGCTAATAGGCTTTTCGCTTATCGCAGCCAATATCTCCGCAGAGCAGTTCGTAGGGATGTCAGGCCAGGCAGCGAAGGATTCAATAGGTTTAGCAGTGGCAAGTTACGAATGGATTGCTGCGGTCACTCTGGTCGTAGTGGCTTGTTTTTTTCTTCCGAAATTTCTTAAGAGCGGGATTTTTACGATACCTGAATATTTAGAATATCGTTTTAATCACCAGGCCCGCTTGGTAATGTCGTTGTTGATGGTGATTATTTATGCTGCCGTGACAATTCCCACGGTAATCTTTCTTGGCGCCAAAGCACTGGAGCCGTTGTTTCAACAGGAGTTATTTGGAATACCGATTAATATTGTTACCCTCTCCTGGTTTGTTGGTATTCTGGCTGGTATTTATGTTGCGGCCGGCGGACTCAAGGCCTGTGCCTGGGCCGACTTGATTCAAGGGTCAGCATTGATTATAGGTGGTGCGATAATAATGGTGCTGGCATTTATGGCGCTGGATAAACCGGCTAATTTCGAAGGAACCAATGCGGCAGCAACGATAAATTCTTCCCTGGGCGTGGAACAGACAGCTACTCTGGGGGAAAAGTTCATGGCACTAAAAGAGTCAAAGATGCATATGGTTCTACCCAGGGCAAGCACCTTTTTACCCTGGACGGCTTTGCTAATAGGAATCTGGATTCCGAATTTTTACTACTGGGGCTTAAACCAGTATATTATGCAGCGGACACTCGGTGCCCACTCCCTGCGCGATGGTCAAAGAGGGGTGGTCTTTGCAGCTTTTCTGAAATTAATCATTCCGTTCGTTGTGTGTATACCGGGCATTATCGCATTCACGCTGTATAATCAAAAGATGCAGGATAATGCAATGAACCTGGAGACGTTAAATAAACCGGCTCTTGAAGCTTTTCAACAGGCCAAAACAGATCCTGAGGGAGC
Organism: Phycisphaerae bacterium; assembly: GCA_030604525.1. Classification (GTDB taxonomy): domain Bacteria; phylum Planctomycetota; class Phycisphaerae; order Sedimentisphaerales; family Anaerobacaceae; genus JAUVVQ01. Next base: position 36,261 of record JAUVVQ010000009.1, read on the forward strand.
CAAAATGGTTATCCCGTTTGATAGCGACTTCGCAAATCTTAAGCCGGAATTAGCGGGACAAATACTCTCTTTTAACGCAGCAGCACTGGGTAAAGAAATACCTTCAGGCCAGTACCTCAACGCAATAAACGGGCAGCTTCTTAAAGGGGTTAAAAAAACCCATCCCGACTTCGATGTTAAACAGGAACTGGTGGGCTATGATTATGACGGCGCATTTCCAATGTTGATTCGATACCTAACCCCGAAAGGATTAAGGGGATTTGTACTTGCAGCTTTGATGGGGGCCGTAATTAGTTCGCTGGCTTCTATGCTGAATGCAACCTCGACAATCTTTACTATGGATATCTTCAGAGAATGGTTTAATAAAAACGCCTCTCAGAAAACGTTAATCTGGATAGGCCGTTCCTGCATACCAATAGCAGTCGTTACCGGCTGTCTTATCGCACCGGTTTTAGCCAGCCCAAAATTCAAAGGTGCGTTTGCATTCATCCAGGAATTCCAGGGATTTATTTCGCCCGGTATCCTGACAATATTCCTGTTTGGATTGTTTGTGAAAAAGGCGCCGAGGATTTGCGGTGTTCTCGGGCTTGTCTTGAGCCCGGTTATTTACGGAATCTTATTCTTCGGCTTTGGCGATATAGCTTTTCTCAACCGTATGGCAATTACAGTCGGGGTCATTGCGTTAATTCTGGCAATAATTACATTCATAAATCCTCTCAAGGAAAAAATTACCTTGCCGGAGCAGAAAAAAATCGAATTACGCTGGTCTAAAGGTTCAGTGTACTTCGGCATATTTGTGATAATTTTAACGGTAATTCTTTACGGAATCTTCTGGTAACAGATGGAGATATGATGGCTTTAGACAAGTATAATCAACAGGCCGTTTCGAAACTAAAAGACTTAGCCGGACAGGGGAATATTGACATAGCCGGCGCCAAAATAAGGCGGACTTCTTCACGCTTTTGTCTTGGTGTCGAGCATGGAGATTATAACGGAACAGAACTATTCGGCGTCGGAACAGACAGGTTCATCTGGCTGGGTTTCAAACCCAACGGCACCGACAGGGTAAGACTGTTCAGCGGCAACTTTCCTGATGACGGAGTGGTTGAATTTAAATTGGGAAACGTCCCCGAGCCGAAATCGCCTGCCATCGCCGATACCTGGGCGAGATTCCCCTACGGAGTAGAATATGTTTTAAGACGCGAGAGCTTCAAAATCAAAGAAGGTATCGATGGGGTGATTTACGGTAATATCCCGGGCGGAGGAATGTCCCGGTCCGCCTCGCTGAGCTTGAATTTGATTCTATCCCTGCTTGAGGCCAATAGTATTGAGACCGAAGACAAGTTCAGGATTGTAGATATGGCCCAGGCGGTCGAAAACGATTACATCGGCTCGCCCTGCGGTCAGCTCGACCAGATTATGATACTCTTTGCAAGAGAAAATATGGGCACTCATTACGACCCGAAAACAAACAGTATAAATTACGTACCGTTGGGAAAAGGTGCAGAAAACCTGAGAATTGTTGTGCTCGATACAGGCACGGTCAGGCCGGGACTTGAAAAATCCACTTATAAAATAAGACGTTCTGAGTGTGATAACTTTGTCGCCCTGCTCAAAAACAGCGGCTACAAAATTGACTGTCTTGCTGATATTAGAGAAGAAAGTCTTTATCAAAAAATACTAAAGCAGTTTCAAACCGAACATTCCAACCTTTGCGAAAGGTTAAAATACATATACTCCGCTCAGGAAAGATTTTACCAGATGCTGAATGCCTGGAAAAACGGAGATATCCAGACGGTAGGTAACTTATTTAGAGCGGACGGCATTGGTTTAAGAGACGAATATAGGATTTCCGGTCCCGAGCTGGAGACGATGTGTGATATTGCCAGAACAATCCCCGGCGTGCTTGGCGAAAGGATGCTCGGCGGCGGTGACAAAGGAGCTGCCGGTGCACTGGTGCAGGCCGAAAGCGTGGATGCTCTCAAGCAAGCGGTTAAAACCGGTTATCCAAGAAGTTACCCGGCCAATGCTGAAAAATGGGCCGTCCATTCCTGTAAACTAGTTGACGGCGTTAAAGTTTACGAAGGGCTGCTGGATTAAAACTGTAATTAAAACCTTAAATCACAACAGGAGCATAAATATGAAATGCATGAAAAATATGACTTGGGCTTTGGCCCTCAGCTTCCTTTTTCTATCCTCAATTCGCAAACGCCAAATCCAAATCGCCTCTTGATAAACTGCCTTCCTATATTAAGCGACTGACATATTTTGGCCAACGGGCGGATTGGTCTCACGACGGCACTAAGATTTTATTTATCGAGAAAACCTTCGGCGATGTTTACGAGGTTGAAGTGAAAACAGGCGATATCAGGCCAATGACTCATCACTATTTTCATGAAGGTTATACAAGAGCACTTTACCTCAGTAACGGTGATATTCTGCTTTCCGGAGCAAGAGAATTTGATTCCGAACATCCGTGGAAAAGCAGAGACCAGGAAAATGCAGAGCTTTGGGTTTTAAAGAAAGATTTATCTGAGCCGCCCACACCATTAGGCGTTCACTGCAAGGAAGGCCCTGCTGTCTCACGCAAAAATATGAAAATCGCCTGGGCTTTGGAAGATAAAGTTTATATGGCCAACATCGTTTATAAAAACGGTCTGCCAAAACTTGCCCATAAAAAAGAAATCTTCAACGCCGATGACCTGCCGTTCGAATGTGACATTGAAACGCAAAATTTCAGGCCGCCGAATGAAAAGGAAATAATCTTCAGCGCTTACGGCTATCAGGGCTCTGAAGTTGCAGGATACAATATCGAGACCGGCAAGGTCGTCAACTACTCAAAGGCCCCGGACCAATATGACGAGCCGGAAGGCATCTTCCCCGATGGTAAATTCACCACCGTCGAGTGTGATAAGCATTCTCGCAAGGGTACACACTACAATGATATTTACAAGCTCGCTCTGGACGGCAGCGGAAAAACAGAGAGGATTACCTTTTTTGCAGACTACAAAGGATATAAATCAACGAACCCGGTTATAAGCGATGACGGCAGGTATATGGCCTTCCAATTTGCCAAAGACTCAGACCCCGCAGGCGTCGGAAGAGGTATCCTGATATTCGATTTAAAGATGTACGAAGAGATGAAAAAAAAACAGTAGTAACTGAAAAACTGAGAACCTCTGTAAAAAGCCATTTCCTCGCTGCAGCAACGATGTAGATACGTCACTAAATTAGTAACCAGCCGGTAAATTCTTTTACGACTTCGCTGAATGATATACCTTCGAACCGCAGTATATAGTTGATTTTCCAAAACCAATCTGGTATCCTGTTAAAATCAGCTTGCCGGCGTATCTAAACCAAGACATATAGAAAACTTATGGCTGCCTCTTTTATCGGCTGTGTTAATGCTCGGAACTTATGGAGGAAAATGGTTTTTGATATGAAAGAGATAAAGAAAAAACTGCCTTTGATTTTTTTGTGTATTTTGGGATTTATATCTTCCAATCTTCAGACAATCGCTGCAACACCGACCGGAGGAGACCGGCTGGACCCGGATGAATTAGGTTTTAATAAAATTTTATTTATAAAACGCCCCACGTTCGCTTCGGACCACTTCTACACTGACTTTATCAACGGCTGCGAGGACGAGCAATTTAGAAACGACAACGGTGTGTATGTCTATAATCTGAATACTAAAGAAGTTACTCCGGTAATAACTGCCACTGATATGCTTGCAGAGACCGGTTCTGATGACGGTGTCTTCTATCGTTTCGATATATCTTTTGATGCGAACAGGATAGTTTTCGATTACAAGCCCTCTATCGAGGAAGGTTTCAGAATCTGGGAATGCAATATCGACGGCAGTGGTCTTCATCAGCTTACTTTTACTCCGCCGGATGAAGATGGCAATACTCGAGAATATGACCTGGGCAATGATTTGTTTAACTTCCATTATGATGATATGCATCCCTGCTATACCCCGGACGACCACATTATATTCACTTCCACCCGCTGCAAGTACACAACTCTTTGTGACTATTCCGGAATTCTTGTAACACCGGTTCTGCATCGTATCGACCTTGACGGCAGCAATATGGAAAAACTTACCGACAGCCCGGTCAGTGAGTTCTGCCCGACAGTTATGCCGGACGGCAGAATCCTATATACTCGTTGGGAATACGTAGATAAAAGTTCGGTTCGTATCAAGGTATTGATGGCAATGAGGCCTGACGGCAGTATGCCTGAGGAGATATTCGGCCTGGACCATATGGACCCCGCAGCCCTTATGTACGGGCGAGTTGTCCCCGGTGCCGGCAACCTTGTCTCCTGCATCGGCTGTCCACATTGCCCACAAGGAGGCAGCCTGGGCTCGGTTCTGCTTATCAACACAAGAAAAGAGATAAGAACCAGAGAACCTATCAGTCGTGTTACGCCAAATGTGAGGATGAATTACGAAGGGGGCTGGGAATTCTGGAACGGAAACTCCTGGAAACAAGACCCCAGAGGTCGAAGTGGACGGCTGTATGGGACTCCTTATCCTGTCGATAGAAATACGCTTATGGTATCCTGTAAATACAACGAATCTGATAGATGGAATGACCTCGATGCTTACGACCTCTACCTGATTGACACTTCCGGCAACCACACTTATATTTATGGCGAAAACGATACATCCTGCTGGTATCCGGTGCCCCTGGCTGCTCGCGAAAAGCCGCCTGTAATTTCCACGCCTAAGGACTCGCAGCTCGCCGCGACGAATCAGGCAAAGTGTATTGTTACTGATATGTACAAGGGAATAAAAGGCGTCGAAAAAGGTGATATTAAGTATCTGCGCGTCAATATAGCAGTATCTCGTCCCTGGGCTGCACATCGAATTCCTCTCTGGGGCGACCCGATCCTTTCCAGTACCGGCTGGCGAGGAGCAAGCTGGCCCAGAGTCCAGCTTGGCATCGTTCCAGTGGAGGAAGACGGCTCGGCTCAGTTTATTGTCCCTGCAGATGAAAACATACAACTGCAGGCACTCGATGAAAACTATATGGAGGTCCAGAGGGAGCGGACTTACTTTAATATGAGGCCGGGTGAAATACGTTCCTGTATCGGCTGTCACGAAAGAAGGAAGCGTGCACCATCAAATAATAAGAGCAAAGGTGTCCCTCTGGCTTTGTATAAGGAACCCTGTATTCCCGCACCCCAGCCGGGAGAGGCCAGCGGTAAAGGGAAATGGACCGACTGGGGAACAAACGTTATTCATTACGAATCCGATATCCAGCCGATTTGGGAAAAACAAAGGGCCGGCGGCAGTTGTATTAGCTGCCACAGCGGCCGTAAGCCAGCTGCAGGCCTTAATCTAAGCGGTGACGTGACAGAGTATTATTGCGCCTCTTATGAGAATTTAGTCAATGTTGGTAACCCGCCGCCCGAACTTGGATACCCTCAGTGGGAAAGAGGAACAAGATACCTGGGTCTTATCATCGGCGAGGTTGCTCTTCACGAGCAGGAAGAAGATAATAATGGAGCATATTTCCCGCCGTACTCACTGGGGTCCCCCACCAGCTACCTTGTAGGAGTCCTGCAGGGAAAGCACGATGACATCCTGAGCGAAAAGCACGCCGGCAAGCTGACAAAGGAAGAGTTAATTCAGGTCGTAACCTGGGTTGATTCAAATGCACAATACTACGGCAGCTACTACGGACGACACCACAGCCACTGGAAAAGACATCCAAACTTCAGACCTGTACCAACCTTCCAGGAAACCATAAGCAACAACGCACCGCCCTGGCATAAATAATAACCGCCCCGGAGAAAAATACCAATACCGCTGTTTACAACTTAGCTTTTAAACTAAACTCAAAAACGAAGGGAATATTAATGGAAGCAAAATTACATTTCCTGGGAGCAGCACAGAACGTTACCGGCTCAAGCCACCTGCTCGAAGCCAACGGTTCCAGAATTCTGGTCGATTGCGGCCTTTATCAGGAACGAGAATTCAAGTCAAGAAATTGGGAGCCGTTTGCCGTCCCACCTGAAAAAATAGATGCCGTCCTTTTGACTCATGCTCATCTCGACCATTGTGGATTGCTGCCAAAATTGGTTAATGAAGGTTTCAATGGGAAAATTTATTGCAATGCCGCCACAGCCCAGATTGCTAAAATTATATTGTTGGATTCAGCCAAAATACAACAGGAGGATGCTAAACATAAGCGCAAAAGACACGAACGCCAGGGCAGAAAAGGACCTTTCCCGGAAGTCCCGCTCTATACTATCAAGGATGCCGAGAGATGCTTTTCATTATTTAGCCCCATCAAATACCGAGAGGCGGTAAATCTCGGCAAGGGACTGGAAGCAACCTTCTATGATGCCGGGCATGTCCTCGGCTCTTCGATAATAAGAGCAAAAATTCGGAACGAACAAGAGAGGATTGTAATATTTTCAGGAGATATCGGTCGTCCCGACAGACCAATCGTCTGCGACCCCTCCGTCTTTGAAACCGCCGACTATGTGCTCATAGAGTCCACCTATGGCAACAGAGTGCATGAAAAAACTGAAGATGTAAAAAAGCAGATAGCTAACGTCATAAATAATACAATTGCTGCCGGCGGAAATATCGTGATTCCCAGTTTCGCACTGGAACGCTCACAGGAAGTATTGTATTACATTAACGAATTAATCCTCGAAGGGACAATTCCTCGATTAAAAATATTTCTGGACAGCCCGATGGCTTCACGCATCACGAAAGTTTTTGAAAATCACCCGGAACTTTTTGATAAAGAAATGAATGAATTCGTAAGGAAGAATCATTCTCTTTTTGACCTTCCCGGCCTCGAAATGACCGCCGATGCGGAAGCATCAAAAGCCATAAACAATATCAAGGGCACAAGCATAATTATCGCCGGTTCAGGTATGTGCACCGGAGGAAGAATTAAACATCACCTCGTGCACAACATCGAACGAGCCGAGTGCACGATAATGTTCGTCGGATACCAGGCCGCGGGAACACTGGGAAGACGAATCGTCAACGGAGAGAAAAAGGTCAGAATTTTAGGACAACAATATGATGTCAACGCAAACGTAGCCAAAATAAATGGTTTTTCCGCCCATGCCGATAGAAATGAGCTGCTTGCCTGGTTAAAAAAGCTGGAATCTCCGCCGAGAAAAATATTTGTTGTTCACGGTGAAAGTAAAAGCGCAAAATCTTTCGGCGATTACATAAAGCAAGAAACGGGCTGGCAGGTATCCGTCCCGGCCTATCAGGATGAGGTAAAATTAGATTAGCTCCTTCGTCGTGAAACGCTGATTCATAGTTGCCTCGCTAATACTAAACTTTAACTTCAAAAATATGGCAGGGATCTATGCTTGATACGCTTTAAACTTTTCAGGCGCTGCCTTCGCTGCCTTTTTTGACGTTAACCACTCGGCACAAAAGCATCCCCAATTCATAGAGACCGTATAGCGGAATCGCAAGAGTTACCTGTGATATGACATCCGGAGGCGTTGCTATCATAGCGATGATGAACACTCCCAATAAAACATATTTCCTCGCATTTCGTAGTGTCTGCAGGGAAGTAAGGTTCGTCCTGTTCAGTATAAAAATTGCGACGGGAGTTTGAAACCCCAAACCGAAAACCAGCATAAGCATAGTTATGAAAGAAACATATTTTTGAAACGTCCAGTTAGGAGCAATGTCTATAAGGGTTCCAAATTTAAGAAAAAAAGCAAGTGAGAGCGGAGCAACAACAAATAAAAAAAACAATGCACCGCCTGCGAATAAAACGGCGGAAAAAGGAACGGCGATTTTGACATAACGCCTTTCGCTTGGATAAAGGCCGGTAGCTACAAACATCCATAATTGATAAAAAACCCATGGGCAGGAAAAGATAAGACCCGTGATGAGGCATATCTTCATATATCCTATGAATGCATCGGCAGGAGCAAGCGCCACAAGAGAGGCATCCGGCATCAAACTGCTGTAAGGTTTTTGTATAAAAGCCACTATTGCCTTACCGAAGAAAAGTGAGCCGATTACCCCCACCGCTAAGCCAACAAGGGCAAGAATTAATCTATATCGCAGTTCTTCAAGATGGTCACCAAGTGTCATTGACAAATCGTCAGATTTCTTTTTTTTATCTGGTTCAGGCATTCTATAAAGTTTATTCCCGGGAGAATATAAAATTACATAATTGCATCCCCCGCTGTTTTTTTAACTGTTTTCTTTATCTTCTTCGGTGTCGTCCTTGACAAGGCCGGCTGCCTTTTTGGTCTCGTTTATAACGTCATCTTTGGCTTTTTTGACGTCATTTACGAAGTCATCTTTGGTCTTTTCTGCTTCGTTCACGCCCTTTTTGAATTCAGTTAAACTCTTCCCAAGCCCGCGGGCAATCTCAGGAAGCCGTCTGCCGAATATCAATAAAGCTATGACAAGGACAACCAACAATTCGGGCCAACCGGGGGTCCAGGCTAAAATATGATGCATACTTTCGAACATTTCAATCTCCTTCTTCTATAACACAGCATTAAAACAATCAGTTCGACAACTAATACAAATACCTGTTGCGAATCAGTGAAAATCATTTGACATTGGTATCATAAAAAAACTATAATTTAATTTATTATAAATTCAAGTAAATATTATGGTGGGAGCATAGTGGCTGATGAGTTCTGAACGACGAGTTCAAGGGCTTGCCTCGAAAATAAGTATCTTCCTGTTGGCAGTGATTTTGCTTATTGCGGTTGGAATATTCCTCAAACAGATGCACTGGGATATGAGCAGATTCGGCCTAAATACCACCGATTCAACCTCCTTGGCAAACTCCAGGGCAATACAGAGAGAGCAGGAGCTTCTAAATTCGTTGGAAATCGATGGCTTCCAGAAACTTTCTGAGACCGGCTTTTATACCGCTGAAAATCTTTACGAAATAATTGACGGCAAAGCCCCGCTTTACCTCGAATCCGGCTTCCGTAAGCTCTTTAATCTGCGATTGGTCAGCAAATCAGATGAAAACTCCTGGATGAAAATCCTGCTGTTCGATATGGGACAAATCAAAAATGCCTTTAGTGTCTTCAGCACCCAAAGACGAATCGGGGCAGAAAATATACCGGATTTGCAATTTGCTTACAAAACAACCAACGGCTGCTACTTTGTAAACGGAAAATATTATACCGAGATAACCGGCTCTTCAGAAGATAAACAGCTTTTCTCAGCCATCCTAAAAGTCGGTAAAAAAACAAACAATAATCTGAATGTGGACGGTAACAAAAAAATTGAAGAAATAAACTGGTTTCCCAAAAAGAATCTTATTCCCGATACCATCATGCTATACCTTTCAGGCGCCTTTAGCTTTGCCGAATTCAAAGAAGTTTTTACTGCCAAGTATAAATTCGAACAGGAAAATACCACCGCGTTTTTCGGCAAGACGAAGAATCCACAAGATGCTCGAAAGCTCGCACAAAGATACAAAACCTTCCTGGTTAATAATGGTGCTGCTGTAACAGGAAAACAGGAAGCAACCAAAGAAGCTGTTATTTTGGATTATTACGGGACAACGGAGATTATTTTCACTGCCGGCCCTTTTGTCGGGGGCGTGCATCAGGCAGAGAATCAAAAATTAGCTGAGCAGACGGCAATAATACTTTTCAATAAGCTTAATGAAATCTCCAGGGGGTTAAAAATTGAATAGTAAAAACTCCAGAGGAATAGGCCGCAGGAAATTCTTATCGCGGGCCTGCAAAGCAGGAGCTTCTATAGTTGGAGCAGGAGCGGCTGCATATCTACTTTACGACAAGAAGGGACCACAGCCGGGGGTGAAACCCGATGAATTAGTAAAACTTGCCGATTTCTCCATACCTCGACGACCGGGAAAAGATATGAGCATCGTTAAGGGACATTCACGAACCAAGACCGTGGACAAGGCGATAGAATTGCTCGGTGGCATTGAAAGATTCGTTAAAAAAGGCGAACGGGTAATAATAAAGCCCAACGTCGCCTTTGCACAATCTGCGATGATGGGCTCTACCGCACATCCTGATTTGGTTGCCGAAATTGTTCGGCTCTGTCTTAATAAAGCGGGCGCCAAAGAAGTAATTGTCACCGACAATCCAATCAACGACCCCAGGAGCTGTTTTACCTTAAGCGGTATCGGCAAAGCCGCCGACCGGGCAGGTGCCAAGGTCGTAATGCCTCGTGAAAACTTGTTTAAGCCCACAACTCTCGAGGGCGGAAAGCTTATCAAAAACTGGCCTATATTTTTCGAACCATTTGCTAAAGCAGATAAAGTTATAGGCATCTCCCCTGTCAAGGACCATGCACGAAGCGGTGCATCGATGTCGATGAAGAACTGGTACGGCCTCTTGGGCGGAAGGCGCAACATTTTTCATCAGGATATAAATACAATTATTTCTGAATTAGTAATGATGGTAAAACCAACTCTCGCTATCCTTGACGGCACCCAGGTTATGATGACCAACGGCCCTACCGGCGGTTCGGTTGCCGACCTCAGAAGGGCTGATACGATGATAGCATGCCTGGATTGTGTTGCCGCTGATTCCTACGGCTGCACACTGCTGGATTTGAAAGTATCAGACCTGCCCTATCTGGGACTGGCCGAAAAAGCCGGCGCAGGCATTACTGATTATAAATCTTTAAAACCAATTTTTGCTGAAGTTAGTTAGAACAAAAATAATGAAGATAGTTACAGTAAGACGAATAGCTCAGATTTTCTTTTTCTCGTTATTTACCTGGTTTTGCATTGTCAGCACAGTAGGCGAAAAGTTCTGGCAGATTAGGGCCTGGCCAATAAACTTCTTTTTGGAGCTTGACCCTCTCGTGGCCATAGGTACCATCCTGACAACACATACGCTATACTGGACGCTCACAGGGGCAATAATTACCGTTCTTTTGACAATACTCTTCGGACGGTTTTTTTGCGGCTGGGTATGTCCCTTCGGCTCAATACATCACTTCTTCGGATTCCTGAGCAAAAAAAATAAAACTACCGCACAAAAAGTCAAGCTCAACAAATACCGAAAAGCTCAAAACATTAAATACTTCATTTTAATAGCTTTTCTTGTGATTGCGGCCTTCCCGTCACTCCAGTCAAGCCTGCAAATCGGCCTCCTGGACCCAATAACATTAGTAACTCGCTCATTTAACCTCGTGATAGTTCCAATAGTTAACAGGTTTACCGGTTTCATTTCTGTGCCCAACCGTTTTTACGAAGGCGCCTGGCTGGTCTTCGGTGTGTTTTTTGCAGCAGTGCTCCTCAATTTTGTCATACCTCGATTCTATTGCAGATTTATTTGTCCCCTTGGCGCATTATTCGGTGTAATTGATAGATTCGCAATATGGAGAATCGGAAAAACGCAAAAAGAATGTATCGACTGCAAATTATGCGAGCAGGACTGCGACGGCGCTTGTGAACCATCGGGGAATATGAGAATCAGCGAGTGCATCCTTTGTTTTAACTGCTTCCATAAATGCCAGGATGATTTAATAAAGTATCAGACACAGCCCTCCTTAGCTGGAGAAATTACCTCTCCCGATGTTTCCAGAAGAGGTTTCCTCCTTTCCTTAGTCGGTGGACTGACAGGAATATGGGCAACAAGACTGGGTAATAAGCTCGGCAGTAACTGGTATAATAAAACTATTCGCCCCCCCGGTGCTTTGGAGGAAGAAGAGTTTCTCAAAAGATGTATTAAATGCGGCCAATGTATGCGGGTATGTCCCACAAACGTCATCCAGCCGGCGGGTATCCAGGGAGGCCTGGAAAATCTCTGGACGCCGGTATTAAATAATAGAATTGGCTCAAGTGGATGCCAACTGAACTGTGTAGCCTGTGGACAGGTTTGTCCAACTTCAGCTATCAGGCCCATCAAACTTTCAGAAAAATTAGGAACCGCCGAATTTAAAGACGCCGGGCCTATCAAAATCGGCACCGCCTTTTTCGACAGAAACAGGTGCCTTCCCTGGGCAATGAATAAACCCTGCATCGTCTGTCAGGAAAATTGCCCCGTCAGTCCAAAGGCAATCTACACAGAAGAGTATTTCAGCACCATAAGAGACGGTATTGTAACTGTCAAGGAAGCAAGCGAGTCAGCAATCGAAACTGTAGAAAATGATTTTTCTCCGGGTCAGCTTGCAAGCGGCGACTTTTACTTTTCTTTTAAAGGAAAAAAACTTGCAAAAATCGTCTCAAACACAGAAAATATTATAGAATTCGCACCCGAACTAAAAAAGATGGTAATGCCCTCAAAAGGTGATAAAATTGGGATTCAGGTGCGTTTGCAGAAACCTTTCGTAGATATAGAAAAATGTATCGGCTGCGGAGTTTGCGAACACGAATGCCCTGTTAGCGGTAAGAAAGCTATAAGGGTCTCCGCAGAAGGTGAGACAAGAAGTGCTAAAAACCAATTATTACTCAAACGTTAAAATTATTAGGAGGTTTATGTGATGAACAAAAATCACAATAAATTCGATAGAAGAAATTTCTTAAAAAGCATTGGAGCAGCAGGCCTGGGGTCGGTTTTCGCGGCAAGTTCCATACGGGCCGATGAAAGCAAATCCGGTTCCACCAAAGAGAAAGCAAAAGAAGAGGGAAAAAGCGAGTTCCCCCAGGTCCCGACAAGGAAGTTAGGTAAAACCGGCATCGACGTATCTACACTTTCTTTCGGTGCGATGTTCAATGTGATGGACAACCAGATTATCTTAAGAAACTGTCTTAAATGGGGCGTTACTTATTGGGATACCGCTTATGGCTATGCCGGCGGAAGAAGTGAGCAGGGAATAGGCCAATATCTCAAGAAAAATCCAGACATTCGCAAGAAGCTCTTTATTGTAACAAAAGCCTCGGGTGCGAATACCAATAGCCAAAGAGACAAGCGGCTTCAGACCTCCCTGGAAAGAATGAATACGGATTACGTGGATATGTACTACGGCATTCACGGACTTGATGACCCGGACCAGTTAACCAACGAATTACGGGATTGGGTAAAGAACGCAAAGAAAGAAGGATTAATCCGCTACTTCGGTTTCAGCACGCACGAAAATATGGCGAATTGCCTGAAAGCAGCGGCTAAAACCGGCTGGATTGACGCCATAATGACAAGCTACAACTTCCGAGTTATGCAAAACTCTGAGATGAAGGAAGCTGTCCAAACCTGTCACAAGGCAGGCGTAGGCCTTATTGCTATGAAAACACAGGCTGGAGAACAAAAAATCAGAAGCGATGAAGACAAAAAACTCGCTGGACATTTCCTCGAAAAAGGATACACCGAAGGACAAGCAAAAATTAAAGCCGTTCTGGAAGATGAAAGAATAAGCTCTGCCTGCGTTGGAATGAGGAGTATTAACATCTTAACTGAAAACGTAGCAGCAGTACTTGATAAGACCAAGCTCACCGCTAAAGACAAGAAAGTCCTCGATACATATGCAGCAGCAACCTGCAGCGGTTATTGTATGGGCTGCTCACAAATTTGCAAACAAGCAGTTCCCCAGGTTCCACACGTCGCAAAAATAATGCGATATTTGATGTACAATAACAGCTATGGCGAACACGAAAGAGCTAAGAAGCTTTTTGCACAAATACCGGCAAACGTAAGGAGCAAACTTCTCACAACGGACTACTCAGCAGCAGAAACATGCTGTCCGCAGAATATGCCGATAGGTCAGCTAATGAACGAAGCTGTAAGAAAACTGGCATAAAGATATCGGTTGATTCCGTGACTGACAGAGCTATTCTGCCAAAAAGCTGCAGACAAAGACCTTGCAATTAATGGCTTTCAGTTTAACAGAAAAGATTAATCGGGGCATACTGGAAATGGAGTTCTTGTGTGCCCCTAACTTATTTGCAGGCAAGGGCTTATGGACTATTTGAAATAATTTCCTTGATTTTACTATTGGATTTTAGGTATAATAGTGTAACGTTATTAGAAGGACTTTTGGGGGTAATATTAAAATGGCAATAAAAAGAATTTATAATGAGTTCTGGGTTCCTTTTACTATGACTAAACGTCGTATTTTAGTTCTGGCAATTGCCAGTTATATTGCTCTTTGTTAAAAATCTTTTTGATTTTGACCTCTATCCGGACCGCCTTTTTCAGGCGGTCTCTTTTTGCGCCAAATCAGGGTAAATGTTTGACATTATGACACTCAAAATTTATATTCAAGGCGTCGATTAAGGAAAAAACAATAAATATTAAGGAGCAAGCGAATGATAATTGTCACTGGAGGCGCCGGCTTTATAGGTTCAGCTTTAATCGCCGCTTTAAATGGACGCGGCGTTAGCGACATTCTGGTAGTCGATGAACTATCAAAAGACGCAATTCCAGGCTGCGAAAAGTGGAAGAATTTGCGCAATTTATCCTTTGCCGACTATATCGAAAAAGATGATTTCCTCCAAATGGTCATTGAGAATAAATTTAGTGCCCCTGTCAAAACGGTTTTTCACCTCGGAGCTTGTTCAAGCACAACGGAAACCAACGCAGCATACCTTATTAAAAACAATTATGAATATACGAAGCTTTTGGCTCAATGGGCAACTTCTGAGAAAATCCGTTTTATTTATGCTTCCAGCGCAGCTACTTACGGCGACGGCTCAGCCGGCTTCAGCGATAACGAACAAGCAATAGAAAAGCTTAAACCGTTAAATATGTACGGCTATTCAAAACATCTGTTTGACCTCTGGGCAAAAAGAGCAGGCCTTTTAAAAAACATTGCCGGTCTCAAATTTTTTAATGTCTTTGGGCCGAACGAATATCATAAGGCCGATATGAGAAGCTTCGTATTAAAAGCTTACGAACAGATAAACGCAAAAGGTAAAGTGCAGCTCTTCAAATCACATAATCCCGAATATGCCGACGGCGAATATCTGCGCGACTTTATCTATGTAAAAGACGCTGTCGATATGACACTTTTTTTCTATGACAATCCGAAAGTTTCCGGCCTGTTCAATATCGGCACAGGTAAAGCCCGCAACTGGAACGATTTGGTAAAAGCGGTCTTCTCCGCTATGGGAAAAAAGCCGAACATCGAATATATCACAATGCCCGAATCAATCCGCAGCCAATACCAATACTTCACTGAAGCCGACATTACAAAACTCCGCAACGCCGGCTATGATAAAAAAACTACCACTCTTGAAAACGCTATCAACAACTATGTCAAAAATCACCTGCAGCAAGAGTAAAACACTTTTCCAGGTAATTTCCGGTTTTTATTCCATCAGCAGTTCGGCTCTTGCCTGTTTTGCAATTTTCAGTTATAATTCTTCTCCTTAGGAATCCTGAATTTCTTGAGATGAGCTTATGAAAAAAGAAATTAAAGAACAGTTGGAATTTTTAAAAAGAGGAGTAATCGAGCTTTTCACGGAACAGGAGCTTGCAAAGAAACTCGAAGATTCTACCCGACAAGGCCGGCAGTTAAGAATCAAGCTCGGACTTGACCCAACCAGTCCGGATATCCATCTCGGCCACACTGTAGTGCTTAGAAAAATGCGCCAGTTCCAGTACCTCGGCCACAAAGCCGTTCTTATCATCGGAGATTATACCGCCCGTATCGGAGACCCCTCAGGCCAAAATACAACCAGGCCGATGCTCTCAGCAGAGCAAATCAAAGAAAACGCAAAAACCTATCTGGACCAGGCGGGAAAGGTGCTTGACACTTCCGAAGAAAAACTCGAGGTGAGAAATAATAGCAAATGGATTGAAAAGCTAACCGCCATCGAAATAATTCAACTCGTTGCCAAAAAAACAGTCGCACAAATGCTTCAGCGAGACAGCTTCAAAAAGCGGCTTAGTGCCAACGAAGATATCTTTATGCATGAATTCCTGTATCCCATTATGCAAGGTTATGATTCCGTGATGGTAAAAAGTGATGTCGAGTTAGGCGGCACGGACCAAACCTTCAATAACCTGGTAGGAAGAGATATCCAGCGGGCTTATGGACAAGAGCCGCAGATAGTAATCACTATGCCCATCCTCGTCGGACTCGACGGCACTGAGAAAATGAGCAAATCCAAAGGTAATTACATCGGTGTTACAGACAAACCCTCGGATATGTTCGGCAAGGTTATGAGCATATCGGATGAGATGATGGAAAATTATTTCACTCTTCTAACTGACCTCTCTGCAGAAAGAATAGCTGAACTCACTAACCCTGATAAAACCCATCCTAAAGAGGCGAAAGTTCTGCTGGGCAAAACAATCGTCAGTCAGTTTTATGACGAACAAACCGCCCAAAAAGCCGCTATGGAATTCCAGAAGGTTTTCGCCGACGATGAATTGCCGGAGGATATGCCCGAAATTGATATTGACGCTCAGCCAATCTCCGCTAAAAAACTCCTGCTGCACTGCAAACTCGTATCAACCGGCGGCGAAGCAAAAAGAATGATAAAACAATCAGCGGTAACCATCGACGGCGAGAAAATACAAGACCCTAATATAGAAATCACCCCGAAAAACAATATGGTTATCCAGGTCGGAAAAAGAAAATTCGCAAAATTAAGGTTACGTTAAGATTTATCTGCTTATCAGCAGTAGTTCCTATTTCGTGTTTTTGATATCTCCTTACACAGACAAACGTTACAAGGACTGATGTATGAGCGAAGAGCTTGAAGTACTGAGAATAGTAACTCTGCGATTAAAAAAAGCAAATATCCCCTATATGATTTCCGGTTCTATAGCCGGTAATTATTATACCATCCCGCGAATGACAAGAGATATAGATATTGTAGTAGAATTGTCTCAGCCGGATATCGACAGGTTCCTTGAACTCTTCCAAGAGGACTTTTATCTCGATGAAAAGATAATAAAAAAAGAAATCTTGAAACAGGGAATGTTCAATTTAATCCACAATCAATATGTCATCAAAGTGGACTTCATCGTCAGAAAATCTTCTGCGTATAATGAAACCGCCTTTTCGCGAAGGAAAAAAGTTTTAATTGAAGACAGTCCTATGTGGTTTATCTCGCCGGAGGACCTGGTTATATCCAAACTCAGATGGGCAAAGAACAGCCGCTCGGAAATGCAGATAAGAGACGTGCAGAACCTGATGAAAACCGTTGCTGATTTAGATATTAAATATATTGAAAACTGGGTCTCGAAGCTCTCTCTGGAGCAGATTTATCAAGAGGCAAAAGGATGAATGATACTCACCCCAAAACAGCTCAGCGTTTTGTAAACTTAATGATGAGCAAATCCAACGAGCAGCGCCTGTTTATGGGCTTCTCTATGTATGATACCGCCAGGCAGATAGTACAAAACGCTATTTGCAATCAAAATCCGACAATAACATCCGATGCGATGAAAAAAGAAATTTTCTTAAGGTTCTACGGACAGCAGTTCAGCCAGGCCCAGATTGAAAGGATACTGCCGATGCTCACCCAAGGCAGCAAACACCAGGAATAAACAAGAGCTTTTCACACACCCTTGAGGGAACGCTATCTGCTTTTAGCAAAATATTGATAAAACGCCGCAGGCGTTATCCCCGCAGACCATTTAAATTATCATTATAATTACTAAGCCCAACAAACAAATCACCACCCTCCGAAGGCATGCTCATCCAGGTCGGAAAAAGAAAATTCGCCAAACTACAAGTAAGATAAAAAGCGACGGAGAACACCGAGAAAATAAAACTCAGCCACGACAAGGCACAAAAAACACGGGGAAAATGTCTCTTTTGCTTCTCAGCTTTTTCACGGCTGTCTTCTCCCCTTATTTAATTAGTATCAACCACCTGTTAATCCACCTCTAACTTTCCTCCATAACCTGCGAAATCTGCGACGAAAAAAACCGTGCAATCCACGAAATACACGGTTATAATAATAATATGAAACTGCCTGAATTACAAAACAGTGAAAAATACGTCGGCCTGTATGTGGTCGATTTCGGTGAGCATACCGGCGTCGGATTTACCGCACAAGAGGTCACAGAAATCCTGGAAAGTGAAAAATATCGGGACTGCAGGGTCTATAAAATACATCGGGCGTATCCGAACGGAGGGCTTGAGTTAAAGGGAATATCCCATCAAACATTCCATCTCGAAGCCGGCATGTTTTTCTACTCCCGGGAACTTGAGACGGCTCGAAACGATTTCCAAAAACTTATCAGTCTGGCAAATCACTCGAAACCGCCCTGCCGAGCAAAACTCCATTTAGCAGAATACAATGAGAAGAAATTCGCAGCAGCCCTCATATATCCTGCCGAATATGATGATGAGGTAAGCTCCTGGCTATTGGATGAAGATTACAAAACCACAGGCGCAGCAGAAGGTGGAACCGGTGCGGTTCAGAGATATTATGATGCAAAAGTCAAAGTTTTAGAACGTAAACAGATTTACGGTAAAGAACAATCCGAGAGTAGAAGCGGCGAAGCCCTGTTGGCCAACCTAAAAAAAACTGTTCAAAGATAAACCCGTATTAAGTGGACCACAATGATATTTCATTCGAGGACAAACAAGTTGCTCGGACACATTGCTGCCGTCCTCATTCCAGGATTCGGAAAAAATAAAACTGAGCCGACTTCCCGGGACCTCCGCTCCTCCGAGTTCAAAACCAGCACACAACTGATGGGAATCCGCTTTAATGACAGAATTCGGCAGGTCTTCAGATTCAAATGGCTCAAAATAAAAAGAAATAATAAAAAAGATATTTGACTGCAATAACTTAACGCTTAGCAGCTTACTTTCTTGATTTTAAGGTGTCTTATGGTTGATATTGACATAAAACCAGCACCGGGTCAGGAACCGCATCTTAGTGACAACGCCCTGACCGTTCTTCAAAGCCGATATTTAGTCAAGGACAAAAAGGGTAATTGTATAGAACTGCCTTCAGAGCTCCTCAGCAGAGCCGCACTGCTGGCATCCGAAGCAGAGTTAAAATACGGCGCCGCCCAAAGCGACCTCAAAAAGTGGCACAGAAGATTCTATGATTTAATGGCATCACTTAAGTTCCTGCCCAATTCGCCGACTCTTATGAACGCAAAACGCCCAAAGGGGATGCTCAGCGCCTGCTTCGTCCTCCCCATCGAAGACAGCATAGATGCTATATTCGAAACGGTCAAGCAGACCGCTTTGATACAAAAGGCGGGAGGAGGGACGGGCTTTTCATTTGATAAATTACGTCCAACAGGCGACAGGGTCGCATCCAGCGGCGGAACTACATCAGGACCCATCAGTTTCTGGCGAGTGTTTTCTGAGACAACCAATGCTATCCAACAGGGTGCTTTCCGCAGAGGCGCCAATATGGGAATGATGAGTGTCGAGCATCCTGACATTCTCAAATTTATGTATGCCAAACAGAATTTGAAGGCATTTACCAACTTTAACACCTCTGTAAAGATTACTGATAAATGGATGAAAGAGGTCCTGAAAGGCGGCAAGGCGCTGCATATAGTTGAAAATCCGCGGACACGGGAACGGTTTTTAATACCTAAGGGTATAGACGTCGAAAACTGCACAATTAAAGACCTTGTTAAAGTAACCGAAAAATCTGAACCCAAAGCCGGCAGAGCCGGGCGATTTTACACAGTCGGCGACATCTGGAATATAATTATTAAAAACGCTCACAAAACCGGTGAGCCGGGAGTGGCCTTTATCGATAGAATAAACAAGGACAATCCAACACCGGCCTTAGGCAGTATAGAAGCCACAAATCCCTGTGGTGAGCAACCGCTCCTGCCATACGAAGCCTGCACGCTTGGCAGTATCAATCTCGTCAAGTTCATCCGCTCCGCCACCGGCAAAACAGAGATTGACTGGGAGCAGCTTGGAAAAACAGTCGAGCTGGCTGTCAGATTCTTAGACAATATACTCGATGTTACCGAATATCCCGTCAGAGAAATAATACGACTGACGCAGGCGAATAGAAAAATCGGGCTGGGAATTATGGGCTTCGCAGACTCTTTGTTTCTGCTCGGCATACCTTATGACAGCGATAAAGGCATACAGCTCGCCGAAACAATAATGAGCTTTATCAACAAACAAGCACGCAAAGCCAGTCGTAAGCTTGCAGATATGCGAGGACCGTTTCCAAACTGGTACGAAAGCAAATGGCGAAAAGAAAAAAATATCAAAATACGCAACGCATCGCTGACCTGTATCGCCCCGACGGGCACGATAAGTATCATTGCCGACTGCTCAGGGGGAATAGAGCCGATTTATTCACTGATATTTACAAGACAGATACTCAGTGGAGAAAAACTAATTCAGGTAAATCCGATTTTTAAGCAAATTGCTCAAAGCCGGGGTTTTTACAGCAAAGAGTTGGAAGCAGAAATCAGCAAGACAGGCGGTATTCAGAAGGAGAAAAAAATCCCCCCTGAAATCAGAAAAATATTCAAATGTGCCTATGATATCCAACCCGAATGGCATATACAAATGCAGGCAGCTTTTCAGAAACACTGCGATGCAGCCGTGAGCAAGACCATAAATTTCCCGGAGCAAGTACCAATAAAAACGGTAGATAAGGCCTATAAGCTCGCTTATGAGCTTGACTGTAAAGGAGTTACGGTCTATCGCAGAGGCTGTCGCGAAAGCGAACCAATGTGTATTTGTTAATCCAAACGAAAAAAAACGAGCTTTTCAGAGGATTGGGGGGCTTTTACATTTCTAAGACGTATTTTTAAAGGCAAAACAATTAAGTAGACGATATTCATTAGTGGAAAGCATTTTCTCCCCTCCGGAAAACATCGAGCAATAGGAAGTTGCTCGATGTTTTCTTTTCAAAAGCTCAAACCTGCTGAATCTCATTGTAACTTTGACCGCTGACTTCATTATACAAACCGATAAGACAGGTTACAGATTATGCTAAAAACATAATTAGTATCTGTTGTCAAAACAGTATTTTTCTCATTCCTGCGGAAGCAGGAATCCAGTTTTTTGCTTGCTAACTCTGTTTTCACCGGGTTAACTTCATCGATTTTCGCTTTCCGCAACAGGGATATTTCTTCTCGCGCAGCAATAATTGCAGCTCGTTGTAATAGTTCCGAATTGTTTTATGCTTGCCAAATAGAGGTCCCCATCTTTTATTAACGCTTTGGGTCTTCTTATCTTCAATAACAAAGTCTTTTTCATAAGCAGCAGAAACCGCAAACTCAAGACTAAATGCCGATTCAAAATAATCACTTCGTTATTAAAGCTTATTGTGTAAGTGATACGGTCTTCTATATTCAGCTCAAACCTTACAGCTTTGTCAGGTGACAATAATACTATTGGTTTTGCAGATAACTGTTGTGCAGTGCCGATAAATATGAAACTGAATAAAATGATTGTTCTTAAGAGTTTCATTCTATAAATCTCCTTACATATCTTCGTTGCCGGATGCAGACTGTTAATATCTTCTGCTTTAGTTCATTTGAATTTAATAAACTTGATGCCAATTTCCTTTACATCGGTAACCATTACGAGTTACTCCCGGTTTGTGCTTCGTGATTCGTGGATTGATTGGTTTTAAGTCGTTAATAAATAGAAAAGGTTGACGGTTAGACGGTTTAAGGGATGTTTAATCGGTGGTTGGGACAATTGGTTCCCAGCGGACTTTTGCGGCGCCGAGGAGAGTTCCCGTGGCAAAGGCCAGGTCCACCTGCGCTATCTGATACTCCGTCAGTGCGAGAATCTCTGCGCTTTGGGCCTGGGCAAACTTTGTCTGAGCATCAAGAACATCGGTAGATGTGCGAAGCCCGAGTTCAAACTGTCTTTTCTCCGCTCGAAAAAGTCTGCCGGAGAGAATGCTATTTTGCCTGCTGGCCAAGATGCGCTGCCAATTTGCCTCGAGCTGGTCAACGGCTTTAAGGACTTCAACCTCAATTAGTGCTCTTCGGCTTTTGCGCGTGGCGAGTCGCTGCCGGCGCTGGTAGAAGGCCTGACGCAAGCGGCTTTTGGCGGCTTCGTTTCCCAATGGGACAAGCAGCTGCAGACCGAGTGAATGGTCCTCAAAATGCTTGTCGTAAAGCAAGTCGTACGCATCTGGCCTGGTGGCGCCAAGACCGTTTATGTTATATGTATAATTGAGAGTGACGAGGGGAAGCGCCTGGTTGCGGAGGTAGTCAACGGTGCTGGCATCCCTTGCAAGCCGCAGTTCAAGCTCGAGCATCTCCGTGCGATTTTCAATAGCAGCTTTGACGACGCGGTTCCCATCCAATTCATAATGGACGGGGTCCGGCTCAGTAGCGCAAATCAACACTGTAGAGCTTTGAGTATCCAGCCCGGGCTTATTCAGAAGCTGCTTAAGTTCTCGCTCTCTATCACGGACGCTGTTTTCGGCGACAATAATTGCCTCAAGCTGAGCAGCGACACCTGCTTCGGCACGGATGACCTCCACCTGAGCGCGCTCACCTGAGTTGACAAATCGCCGGGCCTGCTCGAGCTGGGTCTGGGCCAAATCGTACTGCTGCTTGCGCACAGTGAGCTCTTTTCTTGCGGCGTAAAACCGCCAGTAGGCGCGGTCCGCAGCGGCGATGACCCTTATGACCTCAAGCTTGGTCTGTGTCTCGCTTATCTGTTGGTCGTATTGTGCGATACGAATGGAGTGTGTGTTGGTGCGGTTACCGGCGTTTTTTAAGAGGGGCTGACTGATTGAAACCGCAAAATCTGAATTGTATCGAGGATTAAGGGATTCGCTAAACTCGGAGAACGCTTCATCCATTTTAACACGGCTGTCAATTACATCGAAGGAGACGTTTCCGCCGGTACGCAGTGGTATTTGAACACCAAGGTCAACATTTGAGACATCGACCGAAGAGCCGGCAAGGGTTGTCTCGGTAGGAGTGTCGGTCTTTATGTAAGAGGCGGTTGTAGAAAAGGCAGCCTCGAATTTGGCTTCTTCCTGGCTTACTTGTTGGGCGGCGATGGCAGGGGCGATAAGCTGGGCTTTGATACTGAGGTTATTGGATATCGCAAGCGCGCGACATTCCTGGAGCGTAAGCTGGAGCTTTCCTGTTGGTGGTTCATTAACATCGCCTGGTTGTTCGGGAGTGGCCTTCAATTGCTCCCAATCAAATTGTTCTATTTGCCGCAATTTTGCAGGCGGGGTTTTTATTTCGTAAAACTCCCGGCCAGTTGGAATCTGTTCGCAACCAGCAACAAGCAACAAGCCGAACGCAATAAAGAAGGTTATGGATTTTGTTGTGAATAATTGTTTACTCATGTCTAAGAGCCTCAATAGGGTCAAGTCTGGCGGCCTTAATTGCCGGAAAGAGTCCGAAACACACGCCTACAACGCCGGCAAAACCAAATGAAAGCACGACCGCCCAGAGCGGAATATAAGTTTTTGCGAGAAGAGGATTTATCATTGATATTCCCAATGTCAGGAGTTTGCCGAATCCAACGCCTATCAGCCCTCCAAAGAAACACAAAATAACCGCTTCAACGAGGAATTGTGTGAGGATTGCAGATTTTTTCGCACCAACGGCTTTTCGAAGACCGATTTCCCGTGTGCGTTCGGATATGGATACAAGCATAATGTTCATAATACCAACACCGCCGACGAGCAGAGAAATTCCTACAATTCCACCCGCTACTAACGTTACCACAAGAGCTATGTTGTTGAATGTTTGTATGGCGCTCTTAAGAGATAGAACGCTGAATGTGTCCGGGTCGCCCGGCTTGATACGGCGGGTACGCCGCAGGAAAAACTTTATCTCCGCAACGGCTTCTTCCAGTGCTTTGGTTGATTTGCTCTCTGCAAGAACCATTATCCAGGGTTTACCAAACTTATAACTCGTCCTGAACGGGATAATAGCTTCGTAATCTTCGCGGTTTGTTCCACCGAAATTGAAACCCATTTGCACTTTTTTCTCTATTACTCCAACAATGCTAAATGTGTTATGGCCGATGCGAATCAACTGACCGATGCAGTCGATATCCAATCGAAGTTTGTCACGCAATTGAGGGTCGATGAGACAGACGTATCGCGTCTGGTCAATCATCGAAAACTTCCTGCCGAGGACAATAGGCCGGCTTTCAATTTCGTGCCAGGAAGGCTCCACTCCACTGACATCGACATCCCTGACCGATTTTTCGCCAAATCGCACGGTCTGTTGGTTCCCACTTAATCGCGTGTATCTGGCGACCGAAGGGCAATGTTCGAGCATACCGTCAAAATCCTCCGCCGAAAAGCGAACATTCCACAAGGGCAAATGGCTTAAGGGGCCCGTATCGGGCCTTTGGGGACTTATGATTATAGAGTTGCTGCCGAATGACTCGACCTGGCTGAGAACAGTGGCCTTGAGCCCGGTCAAAGCGGCGATAACGGCGGTGACCGAAGCCACGCCAATTACGATGCCAACAGTGGTGAGCAATGACCTTGTCTTGTTCGCCCAGATCTGACTAATCGCAAGATGGGTGCTCTGATACAAGAGTTGTGCACAAACCAGAGGCATCAAGAACAGCTTTCTCATGACATTTCCTCCTGCAGACCGCCACTGGAACGTGACTTCTCAGAGGTGTCACTGTTTGTCGGCAGGTCGCTGCAGATTCGGCCATCTTCGAGATGAATTATCCGATTAGTATGCTTAGCGACATACTCTTCATGCGTTACCACGATGATAGTCTGACCTTCGCGATGAAGCAGGTCAAAGAGTTCGAGTATGCCTTCGCTGGTTTTGCTGTCCAGATTTCCGGTTGGCTCATCGGCAAGGAGTATGCTCGGGTTACATATCAGAGCCCTTGCGATGGCAACACGTTGTTTTTCACCTCCGGAGAGCTGGTTTGGTTTGTGCTTTATTCGGTCGGTCAGTCCTACCCGCTCGAGTGCCTGCATTGCCTGTTTTCTTCGACCGAACCAGCCATTGCGCGAATAAATCAATGGCATCTCGACATTCCCGAGAGCGGTGAGCTGGCTGAGTAACTCAAACGATTGAAAAACAAAACCTATTCGTTCATTCCGAACCCGCGCGAGTTCGACTTCACTAAGTGTTGTGGTGTCCTGGTCATCCAAATCGTAGCAACCGGAAGTTGCCTTGTCGAGACAGCCCATCACATTCATGAGTGTGCTTTTGCCGGAGCCCGATTGTCCGATAGTGAACAAAAAAAAATAATTACCGAACTCATTTCCGCCCCTAAAAGCAATAGTGCTCAGGTCAAGAACCGAGATAAAAAAACTTTACAGGATGCCATTGACACCATAAAAAAAACCGCTAAAATAGAACGGACTAACCCGGGTTCCATCGTGAAAGTTCTCAGTAAAACCGATCAGCTTGAGTTCCGGCAGCTCGCCGAGCAGCTTGCCCCTGCTACCGGAAAAGATAAAAAAGCCAAAGAGGGTTAAAAATGAAAACTCAATGCCCTGAATGTAAAAAAGTATTCCACCTGCCTGCTGTCTACCTGGACAAGCAAATAAAGTGCCCCCGCTGCAAAACCGAATTCCCCGCACGGAAGTTCAAAAAACCACCCATCGTCATCCCCGACCAGCTTCCGCTAAAAACCGATTCCTGGCCAACCGCTGCAAAAAAAACAGCATACGCAGGTTATACCCTCCAGGTCTTTGGTATATTAGTAGCGTTGTGTAACATATTTAATCTCACCCTGGCAGCAAGATGGGAGAAACAAAACTTCTTACAGGAAAAATTATATCATGATTCACTGGGGCTTCCCACTGTACCTCTACCGGAATACGCAGCAGCATTCACCTGGCTTTTTGTTTTTTTAGGGCTCTTACTCTTTGCCATAGGAAACCTCATTTGTTGGCTCGGTAGAATTTATCTCATCTTAAATGACAAACAAAAATAATTTAATTTTTCCCCTTGACATCGCCGACTATCCTCATATAATTACTGAAAACTGAATATGACGGCCTCATCAGCCGCCGAAAAGCGAGCTTGTAAACACGGCCCGCCGACTGAGTTGAACTACTTAGTTGTCGGGCGTTTTCTATGCGCCTGCCTGAGAATTTTTAACGCGGATAATGGACATCCGCCAAAAATTTACAAGGAGGTAAAAAATGAAGACACATCTCGCATCAATCCTAATTGTTTCTTTTATTCTCGCTCTCGTGAGCGCCGGCTGCGCCAATCCCCTGCGGCTGGCTCCGACTGAGCCGCAGAAACAAATCACCTTCCGCACCCACCTGAACGCCCTCGCCGTCAACTCCTCCGGAGCCGAGGCGAACACTCCCGCCACCAAGCAGCTCGTCGAAGGCACTGCCGCCTCGCTCGATTATGCCGGCCAGCCGGCAAATCCCGACATCACCGACTATACAGCTACTCTTTCAGCCGCCCGGTCCGATGCCGTAAGGCGGCCGACAATCGAGAAAATCTCCGGCGGTATTAACGAAGGTCTGTCTTTGGTGGCCCAGATTGCACTCGCATTCGGTGTAGGCGGCTCGACTCTCGGCGGCAAAAAGCTTCTCGACTGGGTCAAATTAGCCAAGGTCAAAAACAAGGCGTTAACTGAAATCATCCAGGGCAACGAGTTTCTTAAGTCAACATTAACCCCCGCCGCAATAAATGATTTTAAGAGCAAACAAAGTCAGGCCCAGTCCATATCAACCGAAAAAATCGTAAAGGACATTAAACTCGGAGATTAACGATGGTAGCCCCCGCATTCCAGATATTGAGTATCCTGTTATCCGCCGCCGCTGCGTTAGTCGGCGGCTTAGTCCTTTATAATTTCAGGATGCTCACCAAGCGGCTGGACATCCAGGACAAAAAAATCTCGAATATCGAAGCCGCTCAGCAGCGTCTATCAGCCAGGAAGGAGACCTGTCAGCGGGAATTCGTCTCGACAGAGGTTTTCGTCAGGGAAAGCGGCTTCACCCGCAGCCGGCTCAACCGTGCTGTCGAGGGCATCGAGCGGCTTTCCGCTAAATTAGATTCGATCAATCAGCTCCCTCAGCTCGCCGGTCAGGTCGCCTCGCAAACGGTAAAAGAAATCTTTAAACATATAAATCTAAAGGAATCCGCCCATGTCGAATCGTAATGCCAAAAGGATTAAACTTACCCGCCGCTGGATGCTTGAGAGTCTCGAGCTGATGTACCCGACCCCGTTGACTATGCGCACCTTGTTTGACGCCGTCTTATTGCTCGACGAAATTTACGATATCGATTTATTAAAAAAAGATATCACTTATTTCAAAGATAAAGGATGGCTCCGCTTTATCGACATCAGCGACCCTCCTCCCTCCTTCATCGACAGGGTAGTCAGCTTGACCGCTGCCGGCAAGGAGATTGCAGAGCGGACCATAAACGACCCAGCTCTCGAGGAGATTTTGAGACCTAATGTCTAAACGCAGAACGCACAGCACAATCGACAGACTGCCGCCTGGCTTGCATCAGACGATCACCGAGATGCTCGTCGACAACTTCTGGCCGTCGGACTTCGACCACAGCAAAAACAAAGGCAATCCCCGCTACGAAGATGTCGCTGCCTATTGCGAGGCCAGGGGTTTCGTTATCTCCGCATCCGCCGTCGGCAGATTCGGCATGCGTATGCGGAATCTGGCAACGTTGAAGCAGGCAGGCATCATCGTCAAGGATGTAATGTCTGATATGACTGCCGAGAAAGCCACTGAGCTGCAGAAAGCCACCAGCCAGATCATAACCGCCAAGGTAATAGAATTCGCCGTCGAGGGTAAGCTGAAGGCCAAGGAGCTTGCCAACATCGCCCAGGCCGTCAAGAACTGCACTAAGGTATCTATCGACGCCGACAGATACATCGCCGCCCAGCTCGAAGAAAAAGCCGCCAGGTCGGCTAAATCCACGAGGAAAAAGCTGACTAAGGCAGGCGTTAACAAAAAACTTATTCAGGAAATTATCGATGAGCATTTAGGAGTTACGAAATCTTAGCCGAACAGACCGGACAATTTGATATTGACGTGCCGTTCCTCTGGCGGGCATCGGAGAAGGATTTACACAAGCTCCTGCTCGGCGGCTGCATCGAAGGCGCCCGTATCGACCCGGACGATTACTTTATGGATTACCAGGATGACTGGATTAACGACTTATCCCCCGCCAAGGTATGGGATAAATCACGTCGAATCGGAGCCACTTATGCGGAGAGTTATGCCGCCTGCCGGCTACGTAACAAGCTCACCGAGAAGCGGCATTACTATTTTTCCAGTGCCGACGAATCCGCCGCCTTCGAATTCGCTCTTTATTGCCGTCAATGGTGTAAAATGTTCGATGCCGTCGTCAGGGAAGTAACCGAAGAGATGGAAGATTCCAACGGCAGAAAATACAATAACTATGTCGTTGAGTTCTCGACAGGCAGCCGAATCAACTGTATGTCCAGCAACCCGAAACGATTCCGCTCGAAAGGCGGCGACGTCACCTTAGACGAATTCGACTGGCACGAAAACCCCAGCGATATGTTCGATGCCGCCTCGCCTGCAACCACATGGGGCTTTAACATCGCACTTTTGTCAACCCGGAGCTCCGAAGGCACCCCCTTCGATGTCATCGCCCAGCTCTGCGATAAAGTCGAAAAAGGGCTTACCACTTTCGATAAAGAAAGAACACTTAATTGGAAATACTATCGCACTTCCATCGTAACGGCTATCCAGCAGGGGCTGGCTGAAAAAATATTCAAACAGGGTAAGGTAAGCTTCGCTGCCAGGTGCCGGTTTTTTTATCGCGATACCAGCAGAGGATACCCTTGCCGGTACTGAAGACCATAAAATAGCTGTTCTCATACTGTAGTTCAGATGGGTCATGAATGCTCGGCCCGAGTTCGGCTACCTCCCGGGCAAGACGGGCTTGAGCTGAGCCAGGGGGAAAAGGTTGTGGGCAGTAACTCTGGATATTGGGGGTTGTAGAGGATTTACAGCCGAAGAAGGTTAGTGAAAATAATGTCAGGACGGCAAGTATTATGATATTTTTCTTATTCATAACTGCTCCTATGTTAATTCTGCTTAAGCCAATACGCAGCCAATAAGATTGCTGCCCTCAATGCCGCATACGTGTGTGCCAAACCGCTCCGGGCACATCGATAGTGGTCCAGATTGCAAGTGTGTTCCGTAATTAAAGATATGAAGCACAGAAGTCACTTGGCTCAGGCCTTCAAAAATTTATCGATATCTTCTTTCGTTGGGGCGGAAGGCTGCGCGCCTAATTTGGTTACTGATAGTGCCGCCGCAGCATTCGCGAAAGAAATAGCTTCCCTGATAGCTTTGTTCTCAGCTATAGCAACTGCTAACGCCCCGTTAAATACATCGCCCGCCGCAGTTGTATCGACAGCTTTTACCTTAAAACCCGAAATCAATTCTTTAAACTCCGCCGTGGCGATGTATGCTCCCCTTGGCCCCATCGTCAGCAAAACGGTTTCAACTCCTCTATCCATTAATACATCCGCGGCTTTGCCGGCATCTTCCTCGCTATCGACTTTTATGCCGGTCAAAAGTTCTGCTTCAGACTCATTTGGCGTTAAAATCGATATGTGCCCTAAGATATCATTACTTAATTCCTGTGCGGGAGCTGGATTCAAAATCACTTTAACGCCGTGAGCCGAGGCAATCGACGCGGCCTGGTGCACGGTCTCCAACGGCGTCTCCAACTGCATCACAAGAATATCCGCCGATGAGATAACATCACTTTGATTCTGAACATCCGAAGGTGACAGATTAGTGTTTGCTCCTCCTGCCACCGCGATACTGTTTTCGCCGTCTTCAGCTACGAATATCAAAGCCACGCCGGAAGGTTCGCTTTCATCAGTCAGCACATACTCGACATTAATTTTGTCTTTAATGAATCCTTCCTTTGCTTTTTGGCCGAATATATCGTCGCCGATACGGGCAAGAAATGTAACGTCTCCACCCGCCCGTGCTGCCGCTACCGCTTGATTGGCGCCTTTACCCCCTGCTGCGGTAGAAAACTTGCCGCCTAATATAGTCTCTCCCGGCTTGGGAAGCCACGGCACCTTAATAATCATATCTGTATTCGAGGAGCCTACTACAACTATTTTCTTACCCATCGTTAATCTTCCCTAAAAACCCGCAACTCTACGAAACATATTTCGCCCAACGTTTTCCATGCTGTCCGGATACGAAAATCTAACAGCAACGCTGCATCTATGCAAACCCATCAAGCCCATCTTGCGATAATAATTAGAGCCAGCCCTATTGCGTAAAATACAAACATCAGCCCGAGTAGTTTCTCCGTACCTTTCGGCGCCGCCTTGAACTCCTTCCAAATAAATACGCCCCACAAGGCCGCCACCATCGTGGCTCCTTGACCAAGGCCATAGGAAATCGAAGGTCCTGCCGCTCCGGATGCGACGATACTAAACGACATACCGACGTTCCAGATAACACCCCCCAAAATACCTATCAGATGTAATCTGGCATTGCCCTTGGTAAAGTAATCGGCAAACGGAACTGGCTCTCCGACAAACGGCTTGACCATAACAATGCTGTTCCAGAGAAAATTAGACAGCAGCAGGCCAAGAGAGAAAAACACAACGGCGGTATAAGGTGTCAGCATGCCTGCTTGCGGGCTGGCAAAATCTGTGGCCATCGACACAACTACGAAGCGATAGAAAAAACCCATCAGCACGCCAGCGGCAACCGATATCACTATTCCCTTGGCAGTGGTCTTTTGACCCTCGGAGGGAAGCCTTTTATAAGCCAGCGCATCTACTATGATAGCGACAACCACAGCGGCTACTCCCAAAAATAGTAAAACAGGGTCACCAATAGGTCTTGCAGCGTAATTCGTAATGACTCCTATCGCAAGCGCCAATCCCACACCTATCGGAAAAGCGACAGCCATACCTGCAATGTCAATAGCGGCAACGAGAAGGATATTTGAGAGGTTAAAAATTATGCCTCCGAGCAAGGCCGACCAAATCGCCGAGCCGCTTGCCTGACTAACATCGGCAAGAAAGCTTCGGCCGGAAGAGCCAAAACTACCCATAGTAAATGCCAAAATCAGCGATAATAACAACACACCTATGGCATAATCCCAGTAGAAAAGTTGAAAACGCCATTCCTTCGTCGCCAGTTTCTGTGTGTTCGCCCACGACCCCCAGCACAGCATCGTGATGAAACACATAGCCACCGCCACAGCATACGATTCAATAGTAACCATTTTAACCTCCTGTTAAAATCAAAGTTTGCTGTTACATTCTTTATCGCTAAGTACACACTTTATCAGGAACATTATAATTTAATGACCAGTCATCATCTTATTCGCTTACGAACTCAATCTTGGCCCAGATGCCTGTTTCATAGTGTCCCGTTTCCAACTGCCATCCGTTTGCCTGATTCAAGAGCTCGATTAATACTGTTTGGCCGGCATAGTCGGAGAGGTCTATACTAAGATTCATGAAACCATTGGTTGTCGTTTCTTTCCCGACAGTTGACCTTGCAATTTCTTTGCCGTCGGCCTTAACAATAAGCTCCCAATCCACATTCGGGTCATGTCCGACAACCAGTTTCAACGAACTTTTCCCGTCTTTGGGAATCGCGAGTCTTTTAGACAACACACAGGGAATCTCCTGCCCCTCCGGATATGTCAATAGAACAGTTCCTATGCCCTCAATGTCGTGCAATCCGAGTTCGTCATCTTCTATACAGTCATCGATGTCCCAGCCGGGCGCAAATTCATCGAGGGATTCTTCGAGGGTTTTGGCCGGGCTCTTGATAATCTTTTTACGTTCGGCTTCGGTGAAGCGGCTGTTCGCGATCGGCCCGGGCTCCCAGCACTGCTCAAGCTTGCCGGGCTTTGGTTCTTTTACCGGAATCACAAAGATCTCCTGTCCGGCTGCATCTTTTTCGATACGACCGCCGGAATGCTCAATGGCCTGGCGAACCAGCTTTTTCGAGACATCGACAAGCTTTGGAAAGGTATAAGGTGTATGACTGAACTTGCCTTCTGAATCGAGGGCCGAGGTGAAACGAGCTGGCAGGTTTGAAAAACCGATAGTAGTGAATAATATGCCGGCGGCGTTCGAGGGATTGCAGTCGGAATCCTGTCCGCAACGCGTGGAGATAATAATCGTTTTATCGAGGTCACGTTCTCCGTAGAGCATTCCCATCACGATATAGGCGCCGTTGATTTTGGCGTCAATGTTGAAGTCACTGTCGGCGCCGGTACAAGAGAAGCGACGATAGGCAGGGTTTAGATGGTACTTGTCTTCGATAAGCTGCCAGGTCTTTTCCCAATCGTTCGGATTGTGTTTATACCATTTTAGCACGTCACTGATGCATTCGGCATACTGACTTTGTTGGGGTATACACTTTAGCCCTGCCCGGATGATTTTTTCCATATCATTTTCGAAGAATGCTTCTGCGTACATCCCGGCGACGAACTGTCCGCCATAAAGACCGTCACCGTAGTTCATCAGGCGACCAAATTTCTCGCCCAGTTTGATGGCCATACTCGGCATCCCCGGTGAGATCAACCCGGCATAGTCGGCCTCGATTTGATAATCAATGTCATCGGCATGTTCGTTGAATTGTGGATGGCCCGAATCAGGCGGTGCTATGCCATGACGCAGGTTCTTACGGCCGGCCCTGTTGGCGTGCCAGAGATCGTATCCGCTATTTGCGAAATCGATTCCTGCCTGACGCATAGAGACATCGAGGCCGTGTAACTCAAGTGTGCGAAGGAAGGTCATCTCAACATAGATATCATCCTGCTCGAACTGGTTAATCATTTCCGGTTTCCATTTGGGCATTTTCTCTTCGGGGATAACCTGACCCCTGTAACGAAATTCAGTAGGTCCTCCCCAACCAACGCCAGCCATCTGGCCAACCCAGCCGGCTTTCATCTTATCGACATAGTCCTTAACGGCCAGGCGGCGATATTGCTGTTCGCTGGCTTCGCTGTCGCCGACAGCAGTAAGAACCAACCCCAAAATCACTGCAGCGGTTAAAAATATCGTTGTCAAATTTTTAGTCATCTTTACACCTATAAATATTTATCCGACATTTCCCATTTACACGGTTAAAAAACACAATTTCTCCGTACGACATCAATGAACCTACAAAAATCACCTTGAACAATCAAGAATTTTTCAAGGTTTATTATTCTAACAAAATTCAATTTATTTGCAAAACCTTATCTACGAAATCTCAGGGATAATATCTCTCCTATTCACGACATCAGTTGACACCTTGCCCCAGAAATGGTCAATACTGTCTATCATATCTCTCGCGAAAGACATTATACACTACCGGGAAATAGTAACACTTCGACAGGTTTACTCGACTCCATCTTAATCCACACAATCAAATCCTTACCGTCCGGGCTCCGGCTTCGCCTCCGCTACGCAAAGCGACTGAGTTAAACGAAACGCTGCAACTTACACCTTAAACAAAGGAAATATTGGTTTTGACAATGGGTAGGGCCTTAGTTATAAGGATATAGTATGGGCTAATTTCTCATAAAACAGTTAAATGAAAAAATGATGGAGGTGTAAAAATGGGTAAAGATTTATTGACAATTCTGATGTTAGTTAGTGCAAGCTTTGGTTTGGCATTTGCTGCTTCGAGCAGCAGTGTAGCCGCTGAAACGCAACTTCGCCGTATAGCTGTTGAGGATTATGTGGATAAGATGAAAGCCGGCTGGATTGGCCAGATGGCCGGCGTCTCCCTCGGTGACCCCACCGAGTTCGAGTTTTTGGACAAGATCATCCCCGAAGACGCCATGCCGATCTGGAAACCCAGCATGCTCAACGGTGCCTTCGGACAAGACGACCTCTACGTCGAAATGACCTTCCTTCGCTCCATGGAGCAGTATGGCCTTGACGTCTCCATTCGCCAGGCCGGCATCGACTTCGCCAACAGCGGCTACCCGGTCTGGTGTGCCAACGAGGCGGGACGCAGAAACCTCCGCATGGGGATCGCGCCCCCCGACTCCAGCCACCCAAAGTTCAACCGCCGTCCCAACGATATCGACTACCGGATCGAAGCCGACTACTCC
Source organism: Phycisphaerae bacterium (assembly GCA_030604525.1). Lineage (GTDB taxonomy): Bacteria > Planctomycetota > Phycisphaerae > Sedimentisphaerales > Anaerobacaceae > JAUVVQ01. Next base: position 70,101 of record JAUVVQ010000009.1, read on the forward strand.
GGGCTTATCGCCCCCGGGATGCCAAACGTTGCCGTCGCCCTCGGCGAAAAGTTCGGACGACTCATGAACTACGGCGATGGCGTCTACGCCGGCCAGTTCATAGGCGCAATGTACGCCGAAGCCTTCTTTGAAACAGACATCGTCCGAATCATCGAGGCCGGTCTCGAGGCCATCCCCGCAGAAAGTCAGTACGCCGAAATGGTCCGTGACATGCTGGCGTGGTCAAAAGAATATCCAACGTGGCAAGCTTGCTGGGAACGCTGCCAGAAGAAGTACCGCGAAGATCCAGAGTATCAAAAGGCGTCAAGCGGAGATATCGACTGCAAGATTAACGGGGCGTATCTCCTCATGGGCCTCCTTTACGGCAAAGGCGATCTCGACCAAACCATGATCATTTCGTGCCGCTGTGGTATGGATTCCGACTGCAATCCGTCCAACTCTGCAGGTGTGCTGTTCACGACAATCGGCTTCTCGAAGTTGCCCGACCGTTTTACGAAGAACCTGAACGAGACAGAAGTCTTCAGCCACACCACGTACAACTTCCCCGCGCTCCTCGACGCCTGCGAAAAGCTAGTCCGCCAAGCCATTGTGCGAGAAGGCGGGCGGGTTGAGAAGGGGGACGACGGCGACGTCTTCATCATCCCCGTCAAACCCATCAAACCAAGCAAACTGGAACTGAGCTGGGCGCCGGGACCCATTGCCGAAAGCCGTTTCACCGAAGCCGAGCTAGCGCAGATCGATGGTCTTAAGCGAGCCATTGAATACGTCGCTCGCGGGTGGGCAGTCGAGCAATGCGGCACCGAAATGGAACCCGGCTTTCACGCTGAAGAGCGCGGCCGCAAGAACATGCCTAGTGCTTTGTCACGGTTAAAGATTTGGGTACAGGGACTTCAGTTTAATCCGGGCTTTTTCAACAGTGAACTGCCAATCGATGCCTCGTTGTTTTTCGTTGCTGGAGTCGGCCCAAG